>NZ_WIBH01000099.1:0-235 GCF_009495795.1 Flavobacterium sp. LMO6
AACAAGATCCCCATTACACACAATACATGTATAATATGAGTGTAATGAATCCGGCCTATGCGGGTAGTAAGGACAATTTATCGATGGGATTATTATACAGAAAGCAGTGGGTTGAGATTGAGGATGCTCCTACTACAGGTACCTTTTTTGGTCACGCACCAGTTGGCAAGAATGTAGGGCTAGGTTTGAGTTTTATATCAGACAAGATTGGTCCTGTTGAGGAAAACAATGTTTA
>NZ_WIBH01000100.1:0-234 GCF_009495795.1 Flavobacterium sp. LMO6
TTTGTTCCATCGCTTCTCTACCATTGTATTTATCTCTTAAGAATTTAATTCCGAACGCAGAAGTAGTTTCAGTTCCAACGATTTCAGAATTCATGAAATTCCCTAAACGAATAAAAATCGCACCTAAAGAAACCGGAATTACAATTCGGTCTAAAATCCATAAAAAAGAACGTTTGATAACTCTTCTTTGAATGTAAAACATGGTGATGATGATGCCAATTGCCGCTCCATGAC
>NZ_WIBH01000101.1:0-234 GCF_009495795.1 Flavobacterium sp. LMO6
TTTGTTCCATCGCTTCTCTACCATTGTATTTATCTCTTAAGAATTTAATTCCGAAAGGAGAAGTAGTTTCAGTTCCTACGATTTCAGAGTTAAAGAAATTCCCTAAACGAATAAAAATCGCACCTAACGAAACCGGTATAACAATTCGGTCTAAAATCCATAAAAAGGAACGTTTGATGACTCTTCTTTGAATGTAAAACATGGTGATGATGATGCCAATTGCCGCACCATGAC
>NZ_WIBH01000102.1:0-230 GCF_009495795.1 Flavobacterium sp. LMO6
CAAATACGGGCTGTCCTACTTCGAACAATTCCGCTTCGATAACAGTAACTCCATCAGCTAGTTTCATTTGTTCTAGCATAACCTCTACCGCTTTTAAACCTACCTTGCGTAGGATTGTGTTGATTGTTTCTTTCATTTTTGTTTTATTTAATCGTTTTGAAAAGAATAGTTTTTAATCTTCTTAATAGATTCTTCAGCAGTTAAAAACATTTGTTCTGTTTCCTTATAAC
>NZ_WIBH01000103.1:0-230 GCF_009495795.1 Flavobacterium sp. LMO6
GTGTTGGAGTAGAATCTACTACAACTACATTGGTTACTTTAGAATCAGAGCCATATAAATTGGTTGCTGTGACACTACAAGAAACGCTCAACCCTAAGTCATCAGACGTTAATATGTAGGTTTGGTTAGTCTCACCAGCAATGTTTGAACCATCTCTCAACCATTGGTATTCATATACGATGGGTGTGTTACCTCCCCACTCACCATTATCGACAGTCAGCGTACTACCC
>NZ_WIBH01000104.1:0-229 GCF_009495795.1 Flavobacterium sp. LMO6
ATCGAATAGAGCGTCTATTGCTAACAATACAGAAGCGGTAAGACTTTCTGGAATTGGTCAATTAGGTGTTAAATTACGTGCTTTATACGACTTCTTTCCTAAAGTTCAAGTAGGTAACGGAAACCATAACGGAACTATTGCTTACATCGATTGGGACGAAGATACAACTGTAAGAGCGGCTGCAATTGTTGCAGAGGGTGCTACTTTTCCAGAATCAACTGCAAAATTT
>NZ_WIBH01000105.1:0-227 GCF_009495795.1 Flavobacterium sp. LMO6
AAGTAAAGATTGGGAACGTGAAGTATTCTCAATGGTTGTTCCTGAGTTTCACTACTCTGACTACTTAACCCCTGCCGATGTTCGTGGTATTCGTCAATCAGGTTCTGCTGACCAAGAAGAAGCTCTGACAGACATCCAAGAGCGTAAACTTACTAAGTTACGTGACCTGCACGAAGCTACTCACGAATACTTACGTTGGGGTGCCATCAAAGGTATCACAACTACCC
>NZ_WIBH01000106.1:0-226 GCF_009495795.1 Flavobacterium sp. LMO6
GGCTTTAGTGTTGAAGCAACATTACGGATGTCTAACTTCGGGAAAGTCTTTCGCATCCCTTCTGGAGACTCTGGTGCCAGTCAGTCGAATGACTCAGGCGTAAGACCGTCTAAGCAGGCTCTAAGTTATATAGAAAAAACTTCTTCACTTGATTTCATAGACTATATGTTCTTTAGAGCCGTTAAGGAGGGAGGTGAAACTGGTGCAAGTCTTGAGTCACTAGATT
>NZ_WIBH01000107.1:0-225 GCF_009495795.1 Flavobacterium sp. LMO6
GTACTCTGTCAATTGACCACAAGTTTGAGAATGATGTAACTGAGCATCCTATTGACCGTGGTTCAAGTGTATCAGACCATGTAGTCAATAAAAATGTCACCTTTAGCGTATGCGGTGTATATAACACCTACTCCTTACAAAAGTATGTACAGGACGGTGTTAGTACACAGAACCGTGTGGCAGATGCCTATAAGAAGTTGTTAGACTTGCGTAACAGTAAGCAGC
>NZ_WIBH01000010.1:0-7725 GCF_009495795.1 Flavobacterium sp. LMO6
GAAGTAGTTCCTCCTACAACAGTTACACCACTTGTAATAGCTGTCCATGTGTAAGTTATTCCGCTTATGTTGCCTACAATATCTACATGAACATTGTTGGTTGCATTAGTTGCAGAACAAACCGAGCTATCCGCTACGCTAACACTCTCAACTACTGGAATTGGATTAACCGTTATTGTAATTGGACTTGATGCAGCTCCATAACATCCATTTGCCATTGGAATAATAATCATAGTAATGGTACCAATATTCTCAGCATCAGTTAATGTTGCTATTTGATTAATATTCGTTTCATCTCCATTTGTAGTTGTGCTATATGAACCTGTAATATTAGAAACTGTAGCACTCCAAGAATACGTAGTATTTGGTAAACTACTATTTAAAACAAAATCTAAAGTACTACCATCACAAATAGTATTTGTAACAGAGTAACTTAACACAGGAAGAACTGTAATAGTTATTGAACCTGAAGCACTTGCTTGAGGATTACAACCACCAGAAGTAGTTATTGAATAATTATAAACACCTCCAACATTTGCAGCTCCTGAAATTGTTACCAACCCAGTAGCAACATTATAATCATATGTAACTCCAGCTGGTAAACCTGTAACAACCACTCCAGTTGCTGTACCTGTTACTTGATATTGAATAGGATCAATCGTAACTCCAGCACATCTAGATTGACTATCTGTACCTGATGTAGAGATTAATGAAATAGTAGTATTTGCAAATAAATTTACAACAGAACTTAAAACCAAGTTAGATGAACATATCCCATCAAATACACTTACCGTATTTATTGTTGTAGTTCCTGTAACTCCAGTAACATTTGCAAATCCAACTCCTGAAGCATTAATTGCAACAGTTTGTGTTGGATTTCCATTAACACTATACGTTACTTGTGTGTTAGGAGTAGCATTTATTGTAAATATAGCTGTTCCTCCTAAACATATTGGTCCATTATTTGTAATGCTAACAATAGTTGGCTGTGGTAATATTGGAGATATTGTAAATGCTGCCGAATTTACCGATGAACAACTTCCGTTGTTAGCAGCAACTTCATAACTTACACCAAATGTCATTCCTGATATTAATCCTGTACCATCAACTGTCGGTCCAACTGGTGTGAAATCATAAGTCGTTCCTGCTACATAATTTGTAATAGTAGCAAATCCTGCCGCTAAACATGTTGGTGCCGTTTCTGAAACTACTGGTACAACTGGCGTTACCAACATTGGTAAATTACTAAATTGTGCTGATACCGTTGATGTACATGTAGCATTTGATGCTGTTACTTCGTATAAAGTATTTAAAGTCATGCCTGAAATTAATCCCAATGCATCAACTGTTGGTCCTGCTGGTGTAAATACATACGTTAATGCACCATCGTAATTACTGATTTCGCTAAAGCCATCTGCCAAACAAGTTGGTGCTGTTGTTGCTATTGTAGGTACAACTGGCGTTACTAAAATATCTAGAATTGTAAATGCTGCCGAATTTGCTGACGAACAACTTCCATTGTTAGCAGCAACTTCATAACTTACGCCAAATGTCATTCCTGATATTAATCCGGTGCCATCAACTGTTGGTCCAACTGGTGTGAAATCATAAGTTGTTCCTGCTACATAATTTGTAATAGTAGCAAATCCTGATGCTAAACATGTTGGTGCAGTTTCTGAAACTACTGGAATTGATGGAACTGAAAGCGTTGCGGCATTACTAAAAGCACTAGAATCTAATGATGTACAAGTACCATTACCCGCTGTAACTGTATAGCTAGTTCCGAATGTCATTCCAGATATTAATCCTGAAGCATCAACTGATGGTCCTGTTGGATTAAATGTATAAATAAAAGCTCCATCATAATTTGTTATAGTACTAAATCCATCTACTAAACAAGTTGGCGCTGTAGTATCTATTGTTGGAACATCAGGAGTAAGTGATATTGTAACCGTAGCAGTATTTCCTAAAGTTAAATCACAATTTCCTAATTCTATTTCGTTTAAAGTTATAGTTACATCTGATAAAGCATTTGCTATTGTAATAGTAGCACTACCTGAAGCGTCTAATATTTCAAATTGAACTGGACTTCCATCTACTGTATAAAAAACAGAAGCTCCGGCAGTACCTGACAATGTAAATATAGCATCTGCACCAGCACAAATTGGCCCGTTAGCACTTAAAGAAGTAAACGTAGGATTCGGATTAATTGTAATAGTTCCGTTTAAAGTTAAATTTGGAGAACAACCAATTGTTTCTACTGTATAGTTAAACGTACCTAATTCTGTAGGAGTACCGCTAATTGTTAAGACATTAGCAGCATAAACAGCTGTTAATCCAAGTGGTAAACCTGTTACAGTTGCATTAGTAGCGTCACCGGCAGTTTGATATGTTATATCTGTTATTGCATTACCAATACAAATTGATTGATTTGCTGTTAGTGCAGTAGAAGTTAAATCTATATCACAATCTGGGACTACACAATCTACAAATAAATCGAAAGTTGTAGTTTCTCCACAAGAACCTGCACTAATGGTAACTACAATCGTATTATCTACATTTGTTGTATAGTTAGCAGGATCTGTTATAACATTACCAGTTACACCATCAATATATTCAAATGTAAAACTTGCAGGATCAAAAGGTGCTACAAGATCAGCTTGATAAGCTGTTAAATCAAAAATAGGATCACATTCTCCTGCCGGACTAGCGAATGGTCCGATATTATTATAAGGGACAACACCTATAATATTAACCAATACATCATCAACCGCAATATCCGAACAACCTGGTCTTGTAACACTTACTGACCAAACTCCGTTTGCAGTTACAGTTGTTGTATTTGTTGGTGTAGTATATTGAAAAACGCCATCTAAAAACCATGAATATACTGGTGAACCAGCAGCACTAGGTGCTTGAAGAAATGTCGCAGTAAGAGTTACTGTAGTTGTAGAACCACATAAAATTCGATCTGGACCTAAATCTACTCCACAAACTATACTACAACTTAACCCTCCAGTTCCTCCTGTTTGATTAAGCGTATAAGTACCTGCTTGTCCCGAAAAATTAGTAACCAATAACATATAATATTGACCTGCTACCGCACCAGCAATATTAACTTGTTCTGTAGCAGAACCTGAATAACTACAATCTACTATATTAGGTGGACCTGTATAAGCAGGAGAGTATAATGATAGATTATTACAGATATTATTTAATGTATTAAATGGTCCCCATAAAATAAAATCTACATCAATAGGATTTCCACCATTTGATGTTTGAAACAAAGTCATATCGATATTTCCAGATGTTCCTACTTGCAAGTAGAACCATGCAGGATTTGGAGTTGAACCTAAACAACCTAAATTACCAAAACTAGGAGTACCCGTAACATTATTAAATGGTCCTTGATTTCCAGAACACATTGCTTGAGCCGAATCACAAGTTGGAGATGTTACTTGAGCAAAAGTAAAACTTAGACTAAGTAACAAAATTGATAATAAGAACTTCTTCATCTTTAATTATTTTAAAAACATAAAATAAGACCAATCCGAAACTTGCTCTTTATTATTTTCTATGACAACTACTCTCCATTTAAAACATTTTGCCATTAATTCTAAATGCATAAGTTGAGAACTCCCTTTAACCGAAAAATTTTCTTTATTTAATAAAGAAAATTTTGACTTGAAATCGGAAGCACTTTCACCATTGAAGCAATCTAATATTGAAATTACCTCAATTGAAATTTGTTTACCTCTAATATTAAGAGAGGAAAAATCCCATGAAATTTCTGCATTGTTAATGTAATCAAATTTAGAATCGTTAATTTTTTCTAGCTTAATTCCTTTTAAAACAGGAGAATTAGGATCTAATTTAGTTTGAGAGAATCCAAGTTGAAAAAAAAGAACAAAACCTAAGAGTAGTAATTTTTTCATTTTTATAGTTTGATAATTTAGTTAACTGAAATACAAATTTAACATTTTTTTAATTTTAATTATTATTTTTTTAATAATTAACATTTAAAAATAAATTCTAAAGTTTATTATTTATCTTTGTGTCGCTTTTTAAATTGCTATTAAAATAATTGTTAAAATGACACAAAACGAGGATTTTCAGGATGAAATAGGTAACGACCATATTGCAACAAGCGCAAAGACACCAATGCGAGATGATGCATTTACTATTTCTGACGAAGAAAAAATTGAATTGATTAAAAAAGATGTTGAACATATTTTAAACACACTTGGTTTAGATTTAACTGATGATAGTTTAAAAGGAACGCCTAATCGTGTTGCTAAAATGTTTGTGAAAGAAATTTTTGGTGGTCTAAACCCAAATAAAAAACCTAGTTCTTCAACATTTGATAATAAATACAAATACGGAGAAATGTTAGTAGAAAAAAACATTGTGGTTTATTCTACTTGCGAACATCATTTACTTCCTATTGTTGGTAGAGCTCATATTGCTTATATTTCAAATGGTTCAGTAGTTGGACTATCTAAAATGAATAGAGTTGTAGACTATTATGCTAAAAGACCACAAGTTCAGGAGCGTTTAACTATTCAAGTGGTACAAGAATTACAAAAAGTTCTAGGAACTGATGACGTTGCTTGTGTAATAGATGCTAAACATTTATGTGTAAACTCAAGAGGAATTCGCGACATTGAAAGTAGCACAGTTACAGCAGAATTTGGTGGAAAATTTAAAGAAGATAAAGTTCGTAGAGAATTTTTAGATTATATTAAATTAGATACGAAGTTTTAATTTGGGTAAAAGGTAATTGGTGATGGGTGATGGATGTTTTAAACTCATAACTCGAAAACTGAGACTGAAAACTGAAAACTAAAAATTAGCCCTGATAGCAATGAAAAGCCCGGAGCAATAAAAATATAGTTTTTATTGTTTTAAAAAAGCGACCTAAGAAGCACTTTTTAAAATGTAGAAAAACAGATTTTTATGCGAGGACTTGAAATGAATAGCAGGAAAAGCTTCAAAAAAAATATCAAAAATGGAATTATATAAAAATCAAACGTTACATATATACAACACGCTCTCAGGCGAGAAAGAAACCTTTACTCCTATTCATGATGGAAATATTGGAATGTATGTTTGTGGCCCTACGGTTTACAGTAATGTGCACTTAGGAAACGTTCGTACATTTATGAGTTTTGATGTGATTTTCCGTTATTTACAGCATTTAGATTATAAAGTTAGATACGTTAGAAACATTACCGATGCCGGACATTTAACCGATGATGGCGATGTGGATAACGACCGTTTTGTGAAACAATCGCGTTTGGAGAAATTAGAACCTATGGAAATTGTACAGAAATATACGGTGGATTTTCACAAGGTTTTAGATACGTTTAATTTTCTTCCGCCTACGATTGAACCAACAGCAACGGGACATATTTTAGAGCAAATTGAGTTAACTCAAAAATTAATTGATACCGGATTTGCTTATGAAAGCAATGGTTCGGTTTATTTTGATGTGTTTGCTTACAACCAAAAAGGAATGAATTACGGTGAATTAAGTAACCGTAACATTGAAGAACTTTTTGCCAACACCCGAGATTTAGACGGACAAAGTGAAAAGAAAAATCCGCAAGATTTTGCGCTATGGAAAAACGCTTCTCCAGCACACATTATGCGTTGGAACTCGCCTTGGGGTGAAGGTTTTCCAGGTTGGCATTTAGAGTGTACTGCTATGAGCACGAAATATTTAGGCGAAACTTTTGACATTCACGGTGGTGGAATGGATTTGAAATTCCCGCATCATGAGTGTGAAGTAGCACAAGGAAAAGCGTGTAACGGACATTCGCCTGTGAATTTTTGGATGCACACCAATATGTTAACCATGAACGGTTTGCGCATGAGTAAATCGACTGGAAATTATATTCTTCCAATGGAATTGGTTACGGGTGAAAATACGTTTTTTGAAAAATCGTTTCAACCTAATATTGTGCGTTTTTGTTTCTTGCAAGCGCATTACAGAAGTGTTTTAGACATTTCTAATGATGCCATGTTAGCAAGTGAAAAAGGATATTCTCGCTTGATGGAATCGTATAAATTAATTCCGATGTTGAAAGCAAGCAATGCTTCTACTTTAGATATTGCAAGTTGGAGACAAAGTTGTTATGATGCGATGAACGACGATTTTAATACACCGATTTTAATTGCACAATTATTTGAAGGCGCGCGTTACATTAATTTGGTAAACGACGGAAAAGAATCGTTAACTGCGGAAGATATTCAGTTATTACAAAATACGATTTCAAGTTTCGTATTTGATGTATTAGGAATTAGTAATGAAGCTACTTCAGGAAATTCCAATACTACTGAAAAATTAAGTGGCGTTGTTGAAATGTTAATTGGGATGCGAAATGAAGCTAGAGCGAACAAAAACTTTGCTTTATCAGACCAAATTCGTGATCAATTATTAGCTTTAGGAATCCAATTAAAAGACGGAAAAGAAGGAACTAGTTTTAGTTTTTAATATACATTATCGTTGTCATTCTGAACTCGTTTAACTTCGTTGAATCTTCGATTTAAGAATCTCTTTTATCTTCAGAATTTTTTTTTAGAAGCTGAAACAAGTTCAGCTTGACAGAGATAGTAGTTCTTTATATCATCAATAATCATGTGTAGCCAACACCAATCGAAATATCGAAAAACACTGAAACAATGGATTATTTATCCATTTCTTCTATTGGTCCGATTTTATCAAGTAGCGATATCTCCTTTTACTCCTGCAACCTGCCGATTTGAACCAACATGTTCTAGTTATACCATTCAAGCATTACAAAAACATGGTTTATTTAAAGGTGGTTGGTTAGCTTTAAAACGCATTTTTAGTTGTCATCCTTGGGGACGAAGTGGTTATGATCCGGTGCCTTGATTAATTACACAGAGGTTCACAGAGCTTTTTGTCCCGAAGCTTCGGAATTGATTGCCTTGATTAGAGTTACACAGAGCGTTTTACTTCTTTTAAACAAAACGCATAGCGAACTTTGCGAAAAAACTTTGCAACTTTGCGTTAAAATTACACCGAGATACACTGAATTTTATTGATTCTGAATGTGTTGATTAGAGTTACACAGAGCATTTCACTTATTTGATTTTTAAAATTATTAAAATTTCTTCAATCTGTGTTCCTGATTATTTGTTTTAGGTTTTAGGTTTCAGGTTGAAGTTTGAAATTGATTTTTGAAATTGATTTTGAAATTAATTTTTGTCCCGAAGTTTCGGGATTGTCATTGCTCTTGAAAAATTTCTTATCGGAATTTTAACATGTTTACCAATTTTATTATTTATTTTTACCCTTTAAACATTTACACATTATTATGATTCACACACTCAATATGGTTTGGAATCCTTCGGAAGGGATTGATTTAGGATTTTTCTTATTACGTTTTTATAGTCTTTCTTGGGTATTGGCATTTGGATTAGGCTGGTATGTAATGAAACCTATTTTCATGAGAGAAAACGAATCGGTTGACTCATTAGATAAATTATTTTTGTACACTTTAGTGGCTACTATGTTAGGGGCGCGATTGGGTCACGTAATTTTTTATGAGCCTGAATTATTTAGTAATGACGCATGGAGTATTTTATTACCAATTAAAACTGAACCAACTTTACATTTCACAGGTTTTGCAGGATTAGCGAGTCATGGTGCGGCAATTGGCATCATCATCACCATGTTTTACATTCAAAGAAGAGTTA
>NZ_WIBH01000010.1:7901-128917 GCF_009495795.1 Flavobacterium sp. LMO6
TTTCGGAATTAAATTCTTAAGAGATAAATACAATGGTAGAGAAGCGATGGAACAAACCCAAATTGGCGATGCTAACGAAGCTTACAAAGCCATTGAAACTAATCCACAATTTACCGAATTATTAGCTGCTGTAACACCAAAACACCCAGCTCAATTATACGAAGCAATTTGTTATGTTTTTGTGTTTGCTATTTTGATGTTTTTATACTGGAAAACGGAAGCTAGAAACAAAGCGGGTTATTTATTTGGATTGTTCTTAATTTTACTTTGGTCAATTCGTTTTGTGGTGGAATTTGTTAAGGAAAGTCAAGGTGGTTTTGAACAATATCCTATTTTTAACGCACTTTCAACTGGACAATGGTTGAGTATTCCGTTTATTCTTATTGGATTTTACTTTGTATGGAAAGCGAAAGAAGTTAAAGAAGCTTAATCAATAACATATATAAAAAGGCGGTTAGAGATTCTAACCGCCTTTTTTGTGCTTTTTAATTAATATTTCAACTGTAGTTTATTAAAGTAATTTCCACAATCTAATTCATGACTTACTTTGTGGGCACGGATTGTAAATCCGCGCAATCAACTGTAGAGTAAAAGGCTTTTAAACAATTTTATACCAATCATATTCAAAACTTTTTTGCCATTTTTTTATAAAAATCTCAAAATCATCAGTATACCAAAACATAGGATCAGCACAAAAAGAAGTTAATTCTTCCGTTATACCAGAAAATCTTCTTTCAAATAAAACATCCTTTTCATCTGCCATTGACATTTCATTTTTATAAAGATTTTGTATAAAATCAAAAATATCATCACGTTTAAGTCCTTCGTTTTTTAATTCATTTATTTCTTTAAATAATTTTAATACAAATTCTTTAAACTCATTAAAATCCATTCTAGATATTACTGAATAATTTAAATTGTTTGTTAAATAAACTTCAAGTTCTATTTTAGAATTTAGATTTCTCATTAAAAAAAAGTTTAAGTAAAAATGATAATAAACGACAAAGTCCTGACGTAATCAGGACTTTATTATATAATGTAAACTAATGAATTAGTCTTCTTTTTTGAATTCAGCCATTTTACGACCTTCTTTTTTACCAATTGCATCTGCCATAACAGGTGTTGCAATAAATAATGAAGAATAAGTTCCTACTAAAATACCAACTAAAATAGCAAATACGAATCCTCTAATAGTTTCTCCACCAAAGATAAAGATGGCAATTAAAACCACTAATGTAGTTGCAGATGTATTAATCGTTCTACTTAAAGTTGTATTTAATGCTTTATTTACTAACCCTTTGAAATCTGGAGATGAATTGTAATCTAAATATTCACGAATTCTATCAAATACAATTACTGTATCATTCAATGAGTAACCAATTACTGTTAAAATTGCAGCAATAAATGCTTGGTCAATTTCCATGTTAAATGGTAAGATTGTATAGAAGAATGAGAAAATTCCTAAAACAATGATTACATCATGCGCTACTGCAGCTACAGCTCCAAAACCAAACTGCCATTTACGGAAACTAATCATTAAGTAAACAAACACTACAAATAACGAACCTAAAACAGCCCATAATGAATTTGCTTTAATATCTTTAGAAATGGTTCCGGTTACTTTAGCTGAAGACAAAATACCTATTTGTTTTCCTTCATATAAATTAGCAAACTTCTCATAAGTTAAATCAGCCGGAAGATGTTTCTTTAATCCTTCGTATAATTTTTGATTTACTTCTTTATCAATTCCTTCACCTTCTTCTTCAATTTTATATTTAGTAGTAATTTTTAACTGATTATCATTACCATAAATTTTAGCTTCAGCACTTCCAAAAACAGCTACTAAATCTGAAGTAACTTCTGGAGCAGAAACTGCTTTATCGAAACGCACTTGGTATGTTCTACCTCCTACGAAATCAACACCTTGATTTAATCCTTTAGTTGCTAATGAGAAAATACTCAAAGCAATAAGAATACCAGACACAGCGTAAGCAATTTTCTTTTTACCTAAGAAATCGATATTTAAGTTTTTGAACCAGTTTTTAGTTAAAGAAGTTGAATATGCTAATTTTTCATTTCTACTTAAACTCCAATCTAAGAACATTCTTGTAACAAAAACTGCAGTTATAACTGAAGTAAAAATACCAATTAATAAAGTAGTTGCGAAACCTTGAATTGGTCCAGTTCCAAACACTAATAAGATTATTGCAGTAATTGCAGTAGTAATATTAGCATCTATAATAGATGACATTGCACCTTTCCAAGTAAACGCATAATCAGTAGCTTCTTGAACAGATTTACCATTATTTAATTCTTCTTTAGCTCTTTCAAAAATGATTACGTTAGCATCTACCGCCATACCAATTGTTAACACGATACCTGCAATACCTGGCAATGTTAATACAGCACCAAAACTTGCTAATGTTCCAAAAATGAATAAAATATTTATTAATAATGCTAAGTTAGCATAAAAACCAGTTTTACCATAGTAAACCACCATCCATAATAATACTAATGAAAAACCAATTATGAATGATAAAAATCCATTATCGATAGCTTCTTGTCCTAATGATGGACCTACTACTTCTGATTGAACAATTTCTGCAGCAGCTGGTAATTTACCTGCTCTTAAAATATTAGCTAAATCTTTAGTTTCTTCAATTGAGAAGTTTCCAGAAATTTCTGATCTACCTCCCGTAATAGCACCTTTACTAACACCTGGTGCAGAATAAACAATATTATCTAAAACAATTGCAATAGCATTTCCTTGTTGCGAAACAGCTCCAGTAATTTGTTCCCATTTTCTTGAACCGTTTCCATTCATTTGCATAGAAACTGCTGGATTTCCTAATTGATCAAAAGTATCTGTTGCATCTACAATTACACCACCACTTAAAGGAGCAACATTATCTCTTGTTCCTTTTAAAGCATATAAATCTGTGATATCTGGATTTTTTTCATTTGTTTTTCCCCAAGCAAATCTAATATTAGCTAGATTAGCTGGCAACATTGCTTTAATATCAGCTCTTTTTAAATACCCATTAATTGCTGCAGTATCTTTAGTAGCAAATGTCCCAATGTGTGGAGATCCTTGTTGTCCTGGCGCTAACATTTTTCCTAAGAAAGGACTATTAGCGGCAGCAGTAGTATCTGCTTTGTCAGTTAATAAAGAATCGATACCTGTTGTTTTTACAGGCGCCTCATTAATTGCAACTTCTGTTTTCTTTAATGCATCTTCAACAGACATTAAATATTGACCAACTTCTTCAATTTTATAGGTTTCCCAAAATTCTAATTGAGCAGTACTTTGTAATAATTTTTTAATACGATCAACATCTTTAGCTCCTGGAAGTTCTACTAAAATTCTTCCAGAATTACCTAATAATTGAATGTTAGGTTGTGTTACACCAAATTTATCGATACGCTCTCTTAATACTTTAAAAGCACTTTCTACTGATTCTTGAACTTTTTGTTTGATGATTGGCTCAACTTGTTTGTTGGTCATATCAAACTTGATAACTTCATCTAAGTTTCTGTTTCCAAAAACATCGGCTGCAGCTAATTTTAAACCTGCTGTATTTGCTGCTTCAAAGAAAGCATCAATGTAGTCTTGATTTCCTTGTTGATTTGCTTTTGCATCAGCAAGAGCTTTAATAAAAGCTGGATTTTTAGAATCGTTAGCCAATCCTTTTAAAACATCTTTAACTGAAATTTGAAGGATTACGTTCAATCCTCCTTCTAAGTCAAGACCTTTGTTGATTTGATTATTTGTAACTTCTTTGTAAGTATTACCTAAGTATACTTTTTCTTTCCCTATAGAATCTAAATAACGTAATTCTTTAGCAGTATCTCCATTTGCAAAAGCTTTTGCATCAGAAACAATACTATTCGCTACGAAAGTAAAAGAAAGTTGATATACACATACCAAAGCAAAGATAATTGCGAAAAATTTAATAAGTCCTCTATTCTGCATTATACTAAAATTTATTTATTCTATTTTATAAAAACGGACAAATATATAATTTACAATAGGATTAAGCAATTTTATTTTAGATTAAAATTCTCTTTTTATTGAAGTTTAATCCTAAATTGTTATTATATACTAATAATGAATCACTTGCAAGTTAAAAAAGTATTCTTAATTACAGCTAAATAATAGTAATAAACGATTATTATATAACATAATTTCAACTTTTATAACTTTACAAAAATCTGTAATAACAAAAAAAAACTGCCAATTTCTTGACAGTTTTTGTAATTTATTTTAGTAAAAACTATAGAACTGATTTTAAATCAGCATTCATTGCACGAACAGCATCCGCTGATTTAGCAAACAAAGCTTTTTCTGCATCATTTAACTGAATATCAACTATTTGCTCAACACCATTTTTACCAATAATACATGGAACTCCCATACAAATATCTTCTTGACCATATTCTCCTTCTAAGAAAACTGAACATGGAATCATGCGTTTTTGATTGTTTAGAATGCTATCTACTAAATAAGCTACAGATGCTCCTGGCGCATACCAAGCAGATGTTCCTAACAATCCTGTTAATGTTGCTCCTCCTACCATGGTATCAGCAGCAACTTTATCTAATTCAGCTTGAGATAAAAAGTTAGAAACTGGCGCTCCGTTGTATGATGCTAAACGAGTTAAAGGAATCATTGTAGTATCTCCGTGACCTCCAATTACCATTCCTTGAACATCATTAGCTGGTTTATCTAATGCTTTAGATAAGTAATATTTAAAACGAGAACTATCTAAAGCCCCACCCATTCCTATTACTCTATTTTTAGGCAATCCAGTTGCTTTTAATGTTAAATAGGTCATCGTATCCATTGGATTAGAAACTACTACAATAATTGCATTTGGAGAATGAGTTAACACATTATCTGCAACCGATTTAACTATTCCTGCATTAATTCCAATTAACTCTTCACGAGTCATTCCTGGTTTTCTAGGAATTCCAGAAGTAATAACTACTACATCACTTCCTGCTGTTTTTGAATAATCGCCAGTTGTTCCGCTTAATTGTGTATTAAAAACTGTTGTTGTAGCACATTGCATTACATCCATTGCTTTACCTTCTGCAAAACCTTCTTTAATGTCAACCAATACTACTTCGCTTGCGATTCCTCTGTACGAAATAACATCTGCACATGTTGCACCTACGTTACCCGCACCTACTATTGTTACTTTCATTTTGTTGTGTATATTAAATATTTATTAAAATTAAAATTGATATTGTACACCAATATTTCCGTTTACAAATTTACCAAAAGCAATTGAACTTTGCACATAAAATTTGCTTATTTGATATCTACCTGAAATTTCACCTATTGCATTCCATTTGGTTTCTTCAAGCTGTGGAATAAGTTGGTTGATTGGGTCTAAAAACACTGAAGGTTCAGAACTATCACTATAAACCTTATAATTAAAATCACTTACATTAGTAATTATACTTCCGATAATTTCAAAATCCTTAATTTCTTTTGAAACGGCTAGTTGAAAATGATACGTATTAATTCTACTCCTAAATCTATCCAATCCTAAATTACCAAAAGTTGCCGTTTGGACATCTAAAAAATCAAATCGGATTTCTTCATTTGAATAAACCGTTAGTAATGAAATATTGATTTTATTTTGTTCTAACTTTGAAAAATACTGACTAAAGTTATGCTTTAAACCAAATCCATATACCTGATAATCGCCTTTTTTAAGTTTGGTTCGAGTTGAATATCTTCCTATAAATTCAAACCCATAAGGTAATCCTACGCTAGCTTGCAAATAAGGATAAACCACTACTTCTTGATTAATTCCTTCGGGAGTTTTAAATCGCACTTGTTGACCATCTAAATCTCCTACTAAATAAACTTGATTATCATTTCCTAATGTAGAAGGAACAACTGCGGTTTCAGCATTTTCTATTTCAAAAAACAGAAAATCATCATTACTTATTTGAAATTCTCTATCCTTTTTAGGAACAAAAAAAGTATTTACATGCAAACCTAAATCAACTTTCCATTTTTCTTTTTTCTTTGCCGAATTCATCCAAGACGAAGAAGCTTGATAAACCGCAGCATCTGTTGCCGGAGTAATATACTGACCCGAATAGAAAAGGGCATCTGTTAACAGATACCCTATTTGTTCATTTACAGTCTGAGCCTTACTTTTTTGTGTAAAAAAGAAAGCAGCAAACAATCCTATTATTATACCCGATTTACGCATCAATTTTAGCGTAAGAGGCATTCTTTTCAATAAATTCTCTACGAGGCGGAACCTCATCACCCATTAACATTGAGAAAACTCTATCAGCTTCTGCTAAACTATCAATAGTTACTTGTCTGAATGTTCTGTTTTCTGGATTCAAAGTAGTGTCCCATAATTGCTCTGCATTCATCTCTCCAAGACCTTTATAACGTTGAATTGCAGCACTTCCGCCCATTCTTTCGTTTGCTACATCACGTTGAACATCATTCCACGCATACTCTTTCTTATTTCCTTTTTTAACTAAATATAAAGGCGGAGCTGCAATGTAAACGTGACCTTTTTCGATAAGTTCTTTCATGTATCTAAAAAAGAACGTTAAAATTAAAGTTGAAATGTGAGAACCATCGACATCGGCATCACACATAATTACTACTTTGTGGTAACGTAATTTTTCTAAATTTAATGCTTTAGAATCTTCTGCAGTTCCAATGGTTACACCTAATGCGGTAAAAATATTTCGAATTTCTTCATTTTCAAATACTTTATGTTGCATTGCTTTTTCCACATTTAAAATTTTACCACGTAAAGGTAAAATTGCTTGGAAAAATCTATCACGACCTTGTTTTGCAGTTCCACCTGCCGAATCTCCCTCGACAAGGAAAATTTCACATTTTGCTGGATCTTGCTCAGAACAGTCTGACAATTTACCCGGTAATCCACCGCCACCCATAACGGTTTTGCGTTGTACCATTTCACGTGCTTTTTTAGCAGCGTGACGCGCTTGAGCAGCCAAAATTACTTTTTGAACTATAATTTTAGCATCATTTGGATTTTCTTCCAAATAATTTTCCAACATTTCTGAAACCGCCTGAGAAACTGGAGAAACTACTTCTCTATTTCCTAATTTAGTTTTGGTTTGACCTTCGAATTGTGGTTCTTGAACTTTTACCGAAATAATAGCTGTTAAACCTTCACGGAAGTCATCTCCAGAAATTTCAAATTTTAATTTATCTAACAATCCAGAAGAATCGGCATATTTTTTCAACGTACGAGTTAATCCCATACGGAAACCTTGTAAATGTGTTCCTCCTTCGTGTGTATTAATATTGTTTACATAAGAGAAAATATTCTCTGTATAACTTGTATTGTAAATTAAAGCAACCTCAACCGGAATTTCGCTTTTTTCATGCTCCATGCTAATTACATGAGAAATGATAGGTTCGCGATTTCCATCTAAAAACTTAACAAATTCTTTTAAACCTTCCTTCGAATGGAAAGTTTCAACTGGCTGAGAACCATCTTCCGCTAAGTGTCTTTTATCTGTTAAAGTAATAGTTATACCTTTATTTAAGAAAGAAAGCTCACGTAAACGAGAAGCTAATGTATCATAAGAATACTCTAAAGTTTGGGTAAAAATGGTAGCATCTGGTTTAAAAGTAACCATTGTACCTCTTTTTTCAGTAGTTCCAATTTGTTTAACTGGATACATTGCTTTACCTTTTTCATACTCTTGCTCATACACTTTACCTTCACGATAAACCGTTGCTCTTAAATGGTCAGAAAGCGCATTCACACACGAAACTCCTACACCATGCAAACCTCCAGAAACCTTGTATGAATCTTTATCGAATTTACCTCCAGCACCAATTTTAGTCATTACAACCTCAAGTGCAGAAACACCTTCTTTTTTATGTAAATCAACTGGAATACCACGACCGTTATCTTCTACAGTAACCGAATTATCTTCATTAATTGCAACATAAATAGTATCACAATGTCCTGCTAATGCCTCATCGATTGAGTTATCTACAACTTCATAAACCAAATGGTGTAATCCACGAACTCCAGTATCTCCAATATACATGGAAGGACGCATTCTTACATGCTCCATTCCTTCTAATGCCTGAATACTGTCTGCCGAATAACTACCTTTTTTATTTTCTTCACTCATAATATTTGTGCTAAATAAAGTATTTTTATATCAACAAATATAAGTAATTAGACAAAAAGAAGAAACAAAAACCAGCCCATCTCAACACTAAGTTATTAACATTTGTTAATTTCAAACAAAAGCGGCTTAAATCGAATAAAAATAGCCTTATTTTTAATTTTTGCTGTTTTTTTAATTTATGCTAAATAGAAGAAAATAAAAAAACCTCTTTAAAAAGCAATTAAAGAGGTTTTTAAAAACAACAAAATCAAAACTATATCAAATCAAAATTATATTTTCTCCATTTCTGCTGAAATCGACACATCGGCTTTAACGTGAGCGGCATTTGCTCTTCCGCTTGGATCTTGATTTTCTTGCCATTTTGGAATCCATTTACGAACCGTTTGGGCTGCACTATCTTGTGGAAAATGCTTTTGAAAAATAGTTCTATAATAAAATGCTTCTTTTGTAACTGGCGTATTATATGGAAACACCAATTTTGCTTTTGCAAATTCTTCATCCGTAACTTGACTTGAACAATACTCAATTAAAGTATCAATCCAGTTATAACCTACTCCATCAGAAAACTGTTCCTTCTGACGCCATAAAATCTCTTCGGGCAAAAAGGGTTTTTCTGGTGTATCAAATGCTTTTCGCAAAATATATTTTTCAATTCCGTCATAAGTTTTTGGCATTTTTTCTTCGGGTTGAATTTTAATTGCCAAATCTAAAAACGCTTTATCTAAAAACGGAACTCGAGCTTCTAATCCGTGCGCCATGGTGGATTTATCAGCACGAAGTAAATCTGCCGTAAATAACTTTTGAACGCGTTCGATGGTTTCTTTTTGGAAATCTAATACAGATGGCGCATTTCTAAAATACAAATAACCTCCGAAAATTTCATCGGCTCCTTCACCCGATAACACCATTTTGATTCCTTTATCCGTAATCGCTTTCGACAAGAAATACATGGGCGTACTTGCACGAATTGACGTTACATCGTAAGTTTCTAAATGCCAAATTAATTGATCTAAAATTTCGATACCTTGCTCCACAGTGAAATGAATTTCATGATGCGTTGTTCCAATGAAATCCGCTACTTTTTTAGCCGCTACCAAATCCGGAGCCGAAGCATCTAATCCGATAGAAAATGAATGCAATTCTTGTCCGGTTCCTTCTAACAATCTTGACGTAATTGAAGCAATTAACGATGAATCTAATCCGCCAGAAAGCAACACTCCAAAAGGTACATCGCACATTAAACGTTTTTCAACAGCTTGCGTTAAACCTGTGTTTAAAGCTTGTAAATCTAATTTTTCAACTGCGGTTTCATGCGCTTCCCATTCTGGTTTATAATATTTTACAAAACCTGTTTTTTCAGTATAATAATGTCCCGGAGGAAAAGTTGAAAATGTTTTACATTGGTCGGTAATGGCTTTCATTTCGGAAGCAAAATACAAACGACCTCTTTCATCTAATCCGTAATACAAAGGTTTTACTCCAAGTGGATCTCTTGCTACCATATAATCATCACCATCAATTACAACGAAAGCAAAAATTCCGTCTAACATATCACAGAAATCGTATCCAAATTCTTCATACAAATGCACAATAACTTCTGAATCAGATGTCGTTCTGAACGTATGCTGTTTTAAAGTTGTTTCTCTTAATTTTTTATGATTGTATATTTCGCCATTATGTACCATCCAAGCAGAATCGGTTCCTTGAATAGGTTGTTTTCCAGTGTGCAAATCGACAATTGACAAACGCTCGTGCGCCAAAATGTGTCCTTTCTCAGTTACATGAATATCACTTTCATCTGGACCACGATGGCTCATTCTTTTTGACAATTGTTGCACTAATGCTTCTTCTTTTCCTTTTCCTATAATGGCTAATATTCCGCACATAACTTTTTAGTTTAAGAGTTGATAAGTTTAAGTGTTATTTTAGATTCACTTAATTTGATGAAGCAAAATTGAATATATAAGTTTAAATAATAAACCTTAAAACTAATTTTAATTATAATTTAAAACTTAAAAATGCTTTTTTAATTATATTTTAAATCATAAAGACTGTTTTACGTTTGTTTTGGTTACAAATCATAAAAAAACCACTCGAGTGAGTGGCGTTTGTTTTATTCGATGGATTTAATTTGGAATTGATTGGTATTGATCATAACCTCATTTCCGAGACTTTTTCCCATTAATTGACTTCCTAATGGCGATTGTGGTGAAACGGCAATAATCGTTTTATTTTCGAGTTGGATTTTTGGCAAAGCTGCACTGATATAAAATAACATTTCATTCGTTTGAACCAAACTTCCAAGCGCTATTTTGGTATGAATTGCATCAGCATCTATCTTATCCACAACATTTTTTTGTTCGATGATTTCTGCTAATTTTTGATTGAGTTTTTCTTGCTCCAAATGCATCATTGACAAAGCTGTTTCGTGCTTATCGCCAGCCGAACCTTTTGCATCGTTTTGTGCATCTTGAGCCAAATCGGAAATCATAAAACGCAATTCGTTTATTTTTTCAGATAAAAGGTTTTGATAATGGGATTTTATTTTTTGTTTGAATGTCATAATTTAACCGCTAAGAACGCAAAGAAGGCACTAAGGACGCAAGGATTATTTTTTCTCTATAATTTCAATTTCATTAAATTTCCCACTAATAAAATCTACATTTAAGTCATCTTCTGCAAAACAATAGAATTGTAAAAAGTTCTTATTCTTTTCAAAATCTCGAGAATTTTTCTCAATTTGCTTACAATAAATATATTTTATTCTTCCAACCTTTTCTTTTAAAATAAACAAATGAATATTATATTCATTGTAAAATATAGTGTCCGCATCAAAAAGCTTAATGTTTCTAAAATCCCAATCTGAAATTTTAATCTCAAAATTATATTTTTTTAAATCTTCATCTTTAAATTTTATCTCTATTTTATTATCATTTATTTGTTCCAACTTAAATGATTGTTTAAATTTCCAAGAATCATCTTTAGTGTATGAAATACTATGTTTTTCTTGAATTTTTGAAACAACTTGATGATTTCCATAATTCAACTTCTTTGAACTACAAGAAAATAATAGGAAAACCGAAAAAAATAAGAAAATAATTTTATTCGTCTTTTTCATAAAAACAATTATTAAAGAGATGCTTTAACTTCGTTGAATCTTCGATTTCAGCATGACAAACGTTGTGAAAACCTAATAAAACTAATAACTCAACTTCAAAATTGAATATTCATTATTTTTAACTTGGAACAATGAATGTTGAATATTGAATGTTGAAGTTTTAGAAATCAAATTTGTAATTTGCTCCTAACAACACCTGAATACCTTGTACTGGGAAATTTGCCCAACGGTTGTATTGTTGATTGGCTAAGTTGTTTCCTTTTAAGAAAGCGGTTAATTTTGCGTTGTATTTATAGCCTACGTGCGCGTTTAAATCGAAATAGCTGTCTAATGTTACCACTTGTTGTGAAAAAGTAGCTGGAAAAACTAACACATCATCTTGAATTGAAACTAAATCTTTTCTTTCGCCTACAAAAAATACATTGGCTCCTGCATACCATTTTTCGTTTATATCAAAATCTACTGTTGAACCAATTTTTAATTGAGGCAAGTTCCAAGCCTCTGCTTGAGAATCTGTAGAATAGTTGTTATAAGTTCCGTTGATTCCGAAGGTTACATTTTTAGAAAAATCGGCTTTTAATTCTCCGAAAATACTTAGTGTATTTAAATCGTCATACACCACTCCAAACGAATTTCCGTAAGCATAACCATTCGTGTTTGTACCTGTTCCATCAAAACCATTACTTACAAATAACGCTCTATCGGCTTGGTTTTTATTTGAAGCTCTAACATTAAAAGCAACTGAATTGGCTAACTTTCCTTTCATACCAACATAAAGATCGTATTTATTATCTGTTGGAGCAATAAATAAAGTTGGAGAAACAAATGGATTTTCATCTACAAAATCGGCATATGAATTTTGTTCTAAATTCCCTTCTGCTCCAGCGTATGCCACTAAAATATCACCTACTAATTTATAAGACGCTTTGATGTTTGGATAAACGAAAATTTTACCATCACTCTCTTCGTTGATTTTTGTCGTTGCATAATAAACACCAGCACCTATTTGCACAGATAAATCATCTTGTTGATATAAAATACTTGGTTTTGTTCCGGCAATTATAGTACTATATTTTATTTCTGAATCTACATCGTACATTCTATCAAAACTACCGCCAACGTAATCTACCACAAAATCAGCTTTCACTTTTTGACTCATTACATCGAAGTCGAAATTTGGTTTTATAAAAAATCTATTTTCTCCTGAACTTAAGCCATCAGAAAAACGTTTGAATTGCATGCTCGCATCGTTAAAAATTCCGTCTTTAAAACTCATTTTTCCGCCAAGTGCAATCGTATTGTATGTTTGTTTTGAATCGATTGCAGCAATCGTTGGGTCATCAAAAAAAATAGATTCTGTTGGCAAACCGTACCAATTATAAATTTGGTTTTTTACACCTAAATCAACGTTCCAACTCATATCGCGCTCACGAACTCCATAAGTAACATCTAAACTTGTGTTGTAAAATTTATCATCTAAAACCAAATCTTTAATTCCGCCTTGAGAAGACAAATGACGTAACATTCCACCGACATAATTACTACGACTTAAATTCTGGGTAATAAACAATTCCGCATTAATAGTTGGGTAATTTCCAAAACCTAACGTAGCGTAATTGTTATATAATTTTTCTTTTTCCGTTTTATCTACTCCTGCTGCTTTTCCTTTTGCTGGTGTAAACGTTGAAGCAACAGGGAACGAGAAAATATTATATTGAATAGCTTCTTTTTGCTGATTGTCTTCATCATCTAACAAAGGCGTTTCTTTTACTTTAAAGGCATCAGAAATTGTGGGCGTATATGGTTTTACAATATTTACCACTTCCGAACCAATGTTTTCATCTTTTACTTGGGCAAAAGAAAATTGAATTCCGAATACGACTAAAACTAAGGCGATTATATTTAATTTCTTCATGTTTTCTATTTATTTTCTTTTAAAATCAATTATGTAACGTATTCCAATCTAGCTTTAAAATTTCATCCTTATTAATCAAGATAACCGATTCTTCTCTTCTATCTCTACCTGAATTTATAACAATATAATTTTCTTGCATATCAGTTATAGGGACTCGTAAATAAATATCTTCTTTAAAAAAAGGGTGAACAATTTCAACTTTTTTCCCATCATCTTTCAATTCAGCTATAAAAGTTAATTCATATATATTTCCTAAATAATAAGACTTATTATCAATATTAAAACTTGAGAATAACCATAATAAATCTTTATCATAAACATCTTTCGCTACTTTAGAATTATCTAAATATCCATAAGCACCAATATTTTCTGAACTATTTCCATCTCGAAATTTAACTTGCTTAAACATTTTATCCGGATTCGCTACACTTAATTTTAGAGGATTATCTATTTCAACTATTTTACTTCCTCTTGAATATTTATGTTCTATTACATAATATTTATTATTATTTTTAAAAATTCCATTTACTTTAAATCCTAAAGTAAAATATACAGTTCTTGTTCTTTTGTGATAAAAATATACTGTAGCTCCCCATTCTCCAAAATCATCATTAAAAACAACAAAATCATTGTCTTCAAAAAGTTTAGTAGACCTTAACAATGGAAATTTTAAATCTGTTAAATTCCATTTTTCATTAATCCATTCATAAATTTTATCATTACATAATGCAATTAATTTACCTTCATACAACCAAAAATTCTCGAATTCATACAAACTAAGTTTTCTTTCCAAATCAAAATTTCTCTCAATTGTTTTTAAGTCATGACAAACAAACTTTCCTTTTGAAAATAATGAAATCAAATTATTTTTATAAACTACACTATATGTTATTGGCAAATTCTTCCACTCATGATAATATTCAACGCTTTTATCAAAATAAGGGTTTTTTAAAACTTTATTTTTAGCCTTATTAAATAATGGATTTTCACCAACACAAACAAATAAAGAATCTTGTTCCAATAATAAGGAATCAACCGATTTCTTCTTTTCTTTTTCAATCATTTTCCAAGTTACATTTTTGACGCTATCATTAAAATGTTTAACTAAGAATTTAGAATAAGGAGAATTAATTTCATTAACCTTATTGTTTTCATGATTACAAGAGAATAAGGAGATAGTAACAAAAATAAAAATCAATCCGCTTTTCATTAAAACTTAATTTGTGATTGATGAATTACGTTTTGCTTCTTCTCCTTTAATGAAATCTAATTCTATTTGAGCTTCTTCGATTACATCTGTATATTCAGAAAAGTTTTCAATTACACTTTCTAAAATGTAAGTCGCTTGGAAACTATCTTTTAAACCATAAAAGTTTTTCGCCATAATTACTAAACTCTTTGCTCCGAAATATTTATAACCTGAGTAATCTTTAGCGATTTTTTGTACTACCACATTAGATGGTTCAAACTTACCTTCTTTGTTTTTAAAGTACGCATCGTAATACAAAGCTTCGGCTGCCAATTCTCCTTTTGCAATTTTTTGAAGTTTTGCATACGCCTCTTTCGCTTTTGGTTCGTCATTGGTTTTAATTGCAGAACGAGCAACTATTATTTGAGCATCACTTTTAATTCTATCATCAATTTTGTCGTTTTTCAAAACTTTATCAGCATATACAACGGCATTAGTAAAGTCTTGTTTTTCGTAATACGATTTCATTAAATTAGATTGCGCATAGGTTGTGTTTTGAGGAAATTCTGCTTCTGCTTCTAATCGTTTTAAAACAGGAATTGCACTATCATAATTTTTTCCTTTTAAATACACTTGACACAAACGAGCTAAGGCTTGTTCCGTAAACTCGTTTCTTGATTGAGCTATTACAAACTCATAATGTTTTACTGAATTTGCTTCTAAATTATCAGCAAAATACAATTGAGCCAAATAGAAATTTGCCTTTAAAGCATGTAATCCGTTTGGAAATTTGCTCACATAACTTGAGAAACCTGAAATGGCCTGTTTGCTGTTGTTTTGTAAATATTGTTTTTCGGCAGATTCGTAGGTATCATTATCCAAATCTGCATCTGAAACTTCAATAAATGAAAGTGTTTTTACCCAATCAGCATATTCATCTACTTGACCTTTATCTACATAAATTAAACGAGCTGTTGAAACTGCTTCAATAGATTCTGGCGAATTTGGATATTCAGCCACTACCTTTTTAAACTTCGTTAAAGCTAAATCTTCTTTGTTTCCGTTGTAATAAATTAATCCTTGTTTTAAAATGGCTTTTGCCACATAGGAACTCGATTTGTATCCAGAAATTAATTTATCATAAGTTATAATCCCTTTTTCATTTTGATTTTGATTTACATAAGTATTTCCAAGTTCGTATAAAGCATCATCTGCATATTGAGAAGTAGGATATGTTTTGGCAAATTTTTCTAAATCTTCAATTTTACGTTCTGGTTTACTTACAAATCCGTAACTAATCCCTTTTTGGAAAGCTGCATAATCGGCATCAACACTTTTCATGTCAATAGCTTTGTTGTATGCGTCCATTGCAGGCCAATACTTTGCAGCCATAAAATTACAATCGCCTAAACGTAAATAAGCGTCTGTTAAACGAATTTTATCGTCTTTCACTGATTTAGAAAAAGAATCAAAATACTCAATTGCACTTTCGTATTCTTTTAATTTAAAATAGGAATATGCTAAATTATAATTAGCATTCTTAAATTCAGGTGTATTTGATGCTTCAGCCGAATTTAAAAACTGTTTAAAACTCAATTTAGCCTCTTCAAATTGGTCTAAATTATACTCGGTTTCAGCTTTCCAAAAGGTAGCTCTTGCTGTAAATTTTGCATCTTTATTTTCTGAAATTGATTTTTTGAACAAGGCATAAGCGCCTTTATAATCGCCATCGGTATACAATTCTAAACCTCTGTAAAAGGTTACTTTTTGATACGCTAATTTATTTTCTGGCGATTTATTTTTTTCTAATAAGACTAAAGCTTCTTTATAATTTTTAGATGTGATGTACGAACTAATTAAAAGCGTATTTATTTCTTGCTTATAAGGTGTATTTGGATATTTTGCCACATACGCATTTAACACTTCTGGAACCGATTGATACGGATTTCCGATTTCGTAACTCAATTTCGCATAATTTAAATACGCGTCTTCTTGAATTTTTAAATCGAACTCCATTTCTGAAGCTGTTTTGAAAGCATTTAAAGCTTGTTGTTTTTTATCGGTTTTTAAATAACTCTCCGCTAAATGGTAGTAAGCATTTTGAGCCACACCATCATTTCCGTTTATTATTTTATTGAATTGCGAAATTGCATTTTCGTAATCTTTTTGTTGGTAATACGTATAACCTAATTGGTAAAAATCAGTATTATTCCATTTTCCTTTTTTTCCGTTATATGCCAACAAATAAGGAAGCGCTTTATCGTATTGTTTCAAATTAAAATAACTTTCCCCAATAATTTTAGACAATTCACTTTTTTCTGCAGCATTTGATTTTGGCATTTGTTCTTCACCTAAATCAATTGCTTTTTGGAAATTTCCAAGTTTAAAATTCATGTCGGCTTGAAAGTAACCCATTTTTTCTTTGTACTTCTCTTGGTCAGAAACTTGATCAAAATATTGATTAGCACTTTTGTAATCATCTGTTTCATAAGACATAAAACCTAAATAATATTTCGCCTGACTACCAAAAGTTTTAGAATTCACAACCTGGTTAAAATATTTTGAAGCTTCTTTGGTGTTTTTAGCTGAAAAATAAGCATACCCTTTTTGAAAATTAAATTTTTCTCTATCGGCTTGCGACATATTATTTGTATCTGCTTTATCAAACCATTCTAATGATTTAGGATAATTACCTTCGTCAAAATAATAGTGAGCCACTTCAATATAGGCTTGATTCGTTTTAGTACTTGTTGGATAATTTTCAACAAAACTTTCTACTAAAACATCAGCTCCCATTTGGTTTAAGCGAATAGCACAATTGGCAATATAATATGCACAATCCGATTCAACTTCGATATTATGAGTTGAAGATTTTACTTTATCAAATATAATTTGCGCTGCTTGATATTGTTTTTCTTTAAACAATTCAACACCTCGATTGAATTCTTTTAAATCGTGCGTATAAACAGATGATTGTTGGGCGAAAAGTGTTCCTGAAAAGAAAACTACTAAAAAAGAGAGTTTTAAATACTTTATCATTTGATTCGTTATTTATAAGTTCCAAATATAAGGCTTATTCAAAGTATTAACGAACGAAATTAACATATTATTGCACTACTTTTGAACATAGTTTTTAACTACAACCAATATTTTTACTCGAATTTGGGCTAAAATTTTGAAACCGAACCATAAGTTATTACTTTTACATTTTAAAACTCATACCAACTATGTCACAAGAAGTTCTATCTTTAAAAAATGCGACCATTTATCAAGATAAAAATCCAGTTTTAACCGATGTAAATATTGAAGTTAAGAATGGTGAATTTATTTATTTAATTGGTAGAACAGGCTCTGGAAAAAGTAGTTTCTTAAAAACACTTTATGCTGATTTATCATTAACGGATGGACAAGGAAGTGTTGTAAATTATGACTTAGCCACATTAAAAGAAAAAGACATTCCTTATTTAAGAAGAAAGTTAGGCGTAGTTTTTCAAGATTTTAAATTATTACCAGATCGTAGTGTAAAAGAAAATCTTTTATTTGTTTTAAAAGCTACTGGTTGGGCAGAAAAAGCTGAAATGGATTTAAAAATTGAAGAAGTTTTAGATAAAGTAGGCATGAAAGGATTTGCTAATAAAATGCCACACCAACTTTCTGGTGGAGAACAACAACGTGTAGGGATTGCAAGAGCTTTGCTTAACGATCCTGAATTAATACTAGCCGACGAACCAACTGGAAACCTTGACCCGCAAACTAGTGTAGAAGTTATGGAAGTTTTAAGAAGCATTAATGCAAACGGGAAAACCATTTTAATGGCTACACATGATTACGCATTAGTTTTAAAATATCCTTCAAAAACTTTAAAATTTGAAGGCGGAAAAATGTTTGAAGTAGTTCAAAGAACGGTATAAATGTTATCTATTTTAATTCCTACATATAACTACAATGTTTTTCCGTTAGTTACAGAATTAAAAAATCAGGCAGATACTTTAGAAATAGCATATGAAATTCTGGTTCAGGATGATGCTAGCGATTTATTTCTAAATCAAAATGCAGAAATTAATCTATTACCATATTGTTCTTACACCCTAAATCTTGAAAAATTAGGACGAGGCAATAATATTAATTTACTTAACTCATTAGCAAAATATAATTACGTTCTTATTATGGAAGCGGATGCTTTTCCTGAAAAAAAAACGTACGTAAAAGATTTAATTTTAGCTATAAATCAAGAAACTCAAGTTGTTTTTGGTGGCGTTACCTACGACACTAAAAAACCTGATAGCGATAAATTACTCCGATGGAAATACGGACAAGAACGTGAAAGTATCTCAATAATAGAACGTAAAAAAAAACCATATCATTTTGTTTTTACTTGGAATTTGTTAATCAAAAAACAATTGCTTTCAAAATATCCTTTTCCGAGTAACATAAAAAATTATGGCTATGAAGATGTCGTTTTTATTAAACAATTAAAACAAAACAATATTACAATTGAACATATTGAAAATAAATTGATTCATTTAAATTCTGAAACTAGTCTTACTTTTATAAAGAAAACCGAAAATGCAGTTTCTACTTTAAATCAATTAATTTTGAGCAATAAACTTGAAATGTCTGATACAAAAATTGGAAAAGCGTTTAAAGTGATTCATTTTTTTAAATTACAAAATGTAGTGCGTTACATCTTTAAAAAGTTAGCAAAAAAAATGATTAACAACCTTACTTCTTCCAATCCTAGCATAATTGTGTTAGATTTATATAAATTAGGCTATTTTTGTAATTTAAGACAAAATGAAAATACTTTTAATCAATAATTTTAATAGTGAAAATCGACTTGGAGGAGTTGAACACTATTTGCATGAATTGATTGAGTATCGTAATAAAAACAATTCGAATTTAATTTTTAAATGGTTTGGAAAAGACAAGTCAAAAACCAATTGGATTGAAAAGTTTTATAACAAAACCATTACTCAAGAAATTATTCAAGAAATTGAAAATTTTAAACCCAACGTAATTCATTGCTTTAGTATTGGCGCTCCTGTAACGCCACACTTTATGGAATATGCTAGATTAAAAGGAATTAAAATTGTTTTTTCTTTTCGTGATTATTACTACATCTGTCCAAAAAATCACATGCTAAATGATAAAAATGAAGTAATTTCTGAACATAAAAATGCTTTGGAATGCATTTTACATCATCAACCTAAACGAAATATTGTTTTTGACACTTTGTTATTTTTAAAACAATCGTATCACAAAAAAATCATCAAAAAACATATTGATTATTTTTTAACGCCTTCTGACAATCTAACTCAATTTGTTAAAACACATTTTCAAAAGCAGGGAAAAACATTACCAAATCCTTTACTAATAGAAAAGCATTTAACCTCAAACAATGAAGATAAATACATCTTATTTGTTGGAAGATTGGTTCCGGAAAAAGGTGTTTTGACATTAATAAAAGCTTTTCAAAATATTGCTAAAGAATTTCCGAATGAACACTTATGGATTGTTGGCGATGGAGTTCAACTTAAAGAACTTCAAAACTTTACAATGCAAAACAACTTGAAAAATATTTCTTTCTTAGGAAATAAGAACCGAGAAGAGTTACAAGAAATCTATCTAAATTCTAAATTTTCGGTAGTTCCAAGTGAATATTTAGAATCGTATGGTAATGTAATTTTAGAAGGTTTATCTTTTGGAAAAACAGTAATTACAAGTGATTTAGTTGGGATAAAGAATGAAATTGAGTTAAATCGTGTTGGGCTAACTTATCCTTTTTACAATCAAAAAGCTTTGGAAGAAAACATGCTACAACTTCTTACTAATTCAGAATTAAAAAACGAATTAGTAAATAACATTCCAAGTTATTTAGCAACCAAAACGTTTGAAAAGCATTTTATGGAACTGACAGAAGTTTATGAAAATTTATTTTAAAGAAGTTTTTAAAAACACATCAAAATCTCTAATGTAATCATCTTCTGAAAAAACGTCAGAAGCTACAACCAAACAAACAGCTCCAGAAGAAAAGTTTTTCAATTCTCGCCAAATACCGTTAGTAATTAATAAACCTTCAAATGGTTTGTTTAATGTAATCGTTTTTTCTTCTTTACCATCGTTTAAAACGACATCAAAACTTCCGGCAAGTGCTACTAAAAACTGTTGTAATTTTTTATGCGCATGTCCGCCACGTTCTGCACCTGCTGGAACGTCGTACAAATAATAAACACGTTTAATATCAAAAGGCACCACATCATGCTCTATAACAGACAAGTTGCCTCTTGGATCTTCTATTTTTGGTATTCTTACGATTTTAATTTCCATTATTTAAAATTTGCAACCATTGCTTTACAATTACATTTGACTGAAACTTTGCAACACTAGAAACTGCATTTTTTTTGCAATTTTGATATAAAATTTCGTCTTCCACAAATATATTCATTTTGTGAGTTAATTCGTTAAAATTCTGATTTTCTACTAAAATCCCATTTTGATTATTCACTATCATTTCATTCGGACCGCTTTCACAATCAAAAGAAATAACTGGTGTTCCCAAACTTAATGCCTCTAAAATTGTCATTGGAAAACCTTCGTATTTACTGGATAAAACCAAAAATTTAGCATTTGAAATATAATCAAAAACATCTTCTTTAAAACCAAGTAAATGCACAAAATCATTCATTTGTAAATTAGTAATTTGTTGCTCTAATTTAGACTGCTCTTCACCTGTTCCTAGAATTATTAAATGAATATTTTTATTTGGCAAATTAGATTTAGAATAACTTTCAATTAACGTATCAAATTGTTTTAACGCAACCAATCGACCCACTGCAATACAATAATCAAACGGTAATTTTATAGTATCAAAAGCTTGTTGAATGTCTACAGTATTAGGAATAACAGTAACAGAATTAAATTGATATTCGTCTATAATCTTCTGCTTAATAAAATTAGAAACAGACACTACTTTATCGACATTTTGAAAAATATGCCTTGTTATGTAATTACTTGCTGTAAGATACGTTTGTAATCGACTACTGTGAACCGTATAAATTGTTTTGGTATTTTTATAAATAAAATTCAAAAATAGCCATTCCATTTTAGGATTTATGCGATGACGAAAATCAATAATAAAATCAAACTTTTCTTTTTTAAGATAATTTCTAAGTTTAAAATATTTTAAAAATTTAGAAAACTTTCCAAATACAATTAATTTTCCTCTAAAATCATATTCAATTGCATCTTCTAAAACTATCGTATGCACTTCGACTCCATATTTATGAAGCATTATTGTGGTATTTCCAAAAACACGTTCCAAACCACCTTCAGCCAATTTATAACCTATTACGGCTATTTTTAATTGTTTTTTTGAATGGTTTGTCATTTCGATGCGATTAGTTTCTTAATTTAGCATAAAAATAGATTTAAAAACCCAATATGCAAAATTTTCCGCTAGTTAGTGTTATTTGTTTGTCATACAATCATGAAGCTTATGTAGTGGAAGCTTTGAATTCAGTTCTCAATCAAACCTATCCTAATATTGAATTATTAATTGCAGATGATTGTAGTAGCGACAAATCGGTTAGGGTAATTCAGAATTGGTTAAAACATCATCCAAAAGCGCATTTTATTGCTAACGAAGAAAATATTGGCAACACCAAAACTTTTAATAAATTAGCTAAAATAGCTAAAGGAGACTATATTATTGATTTAGCTGCTGATGATATTTTACTTCCAAACTGTATCGAAAAACAAGTAACAACTTTTCAAAATTCGAGTTTTAAAAAACTTGGAGTTGTCTACGGAAATTTAATAGAAATCGATGAAAACGGAAATTTCATTGAGAATTATTACACCAAAGAAGACCATCCAGAAAGTGGTGATATTTACAAAATGGTTATTGGGAGAACAACTAAAATTTGTTCTGTTTCTTCCATGATGAAAAAATCGGTTTTGGAAAAATTAGACTTTTACGATGAAGATTTAGCTTATGAAGATTTAGACTTATGGATTAGGATTTCAAGAGATTTTGAATTTGAATATATTCCGGAAGTTTTAACTAAAAAAAGAGTGATTTCAAATTCGTTGAGTTCCCATTTTTTATTTAAAAACAATTCCAGAACAAAAAAGCTAAATGCTTCTACATTAAAAATTTTAATTAAAGCCTACCAACTAAATAAATCAAAAGAGGAACACAAAGCTTTGCTAGGCAGAATACGATTTGAAATGTACAAATTTATAAAAGCAAGAAACTTAAAATTACTTTTCAAGCTTTTAGTATTAGAAATTAAGGTTCGTTTTAAAAGCATTTAAATCTTAAAAATTGTTTTTCTGAAATAAAAAATCAATGCTAAGAAGTAAATAAAATAAGTAATGGCGTAACTAATAACTGCTCCAGTTGCACCGTATATCGGAATCCAATACATCGAAGTTAAAAAAAGCACCAAAAAAGATAAACTTTCTGTAAAAATATATCCTTTTAAATCTTTTACAACATAAAATCGGATTCCTAAAATTAGCGACATTCCTTTAAAGAAATCACCCAGTAGTTGCCAAACAAATAACGATCTAACTTCATAAAAATCTGATGTTAATAATAGTTTTATTATTAAATCTTTAGAAAAATAAACCCCTATTAAAACAATTGTAAAAACAGGAAGTACTTCTTTAAAAAACTTTTTTGTTATGCTTAATTTTTCAACATCAGAATTAGTTTTAATTAATTCAGGTAAGAAATAAAAACTCACTAAGGTTGAAATAAACATAAAATAAAATCCTGAAATTCGTTGCATAGCTTCAAACCATCCAGAAGCCTCAATGGAAACTTCTTTTGTGATTAGATTTCGGATAAAAATGTATAAAATCGGAGTTAGTACTGCTGTATATAAAGACATTATTCCAAAAGGAATCAATCCTTTTAAAACGCTAATATCGAAAGTTGGTTTTCTAAAAATTAAATCGAATGAAAACTCTTTTAAAAAAAAGTAACCCGAAAATAAAAATAGAAACAAAGAAGCAATTGAAATAGATACTAATGCACCATAAATTCCTTGAAACCAAATTAAAGTAAATGAAATAAGTAAACTTACTACATAACCATAAATTGAAATAAGAGTAACTTTTTTATAGTAACTAAATCCATTTAAAACCGTAATAAAAAACAAATGCAATACTTGAAACGGGATAAAAAAAGCTATAAAATATAAGATAGAATAATACGAAGTATTTTGATTGAAAATTATTTTCCCAAAGTACGAATTACCTAAAATTAAAGTTACAGAAAGTAATAAAGAAACCCATAAAAGCGTCCAAAAAATAAGCCGAACAAATGTAGTAAGCACTACTCTATCGTTTTGTTTTTTTGCTACATTTTGCAAAACTCCATTCTGGATTCCTAGAGTTCCAATAGATTCCAACAATGTAGTAAAACTCCGTAAATTACCCATTATTGCCATACCAGATGGACCAACAAAATAAGCTATTACTTTTGAAGAAAGAAATCCCGTAACTAATCGTATAAGAATACTAAAACTACTTAACGAAGTAACTTTAAACAATTGGTTTTGAATTATTTTTTTGAATAAACTCAAAATCAATATTTGTTTAAAATTGTTATAATATGATCTACTTCTGAAGTCTTTAAAGCAGAATTCAACGGAATACTCAAAACCTCATCATGAATTTTTTCTGTAATAGGAAAAGACAATGTATTCCAATCTGATAATGCATTTTGTTTATGTGGCGGAATGGGATAATGAATCATGGTTTCAATTCCGTTTTCATATAAATAATTTTTCAATTCAGTACGATTTGAAGTACGAATTACAAACAAATGAAATACATGATTTTTTGATAAATCCCAACTTGGCAAAGTAATTTTATCATTTTTAATTTCAGAAAGATATTGTTTTGCTACACTTCTTCGAAAGTCATTTTCAGCTTCTAAATGCTTTAATTTTATATTTAAAAAAGAGGCTTGTAATTCATCTAAACGAGAGTTAACACCTATGATTTCGTTTTCATATTTAACTTTTGAACCATAATTTCGTAACTGATATAAAACTTCTGCTAGCGCATCATCATTCGTTGTAATTGCTCCAGCATCGCCAAGTGCTCCCAAATTTTTTCCGGGATAAAAGCTATACGCTTTGGGGTGTTGGGTGTTGGGTGATAGGTGATGAGATACTGAAACAAGTTCAGTATGACAATCTGCATTTGACTGAACACTTTCGACTGAACACTGAACACTAAATCTTGCACCATGAGCTTGAGCCGCATCTTCTATAATTAAAAGATTGTGTTTTTTAGCGATTTCGTTAATTGCATCCATTTCGCACAATTGACCATACAAATGAACCGGTAAAATAGCTTTTGTTTTAGAGGTTATTTTGGCTTCAATTTCATTTGGATTGATGTTGTAAGTTTCCAATCTAGGTTCAACTAAAACAGGAACTAAATCGGCTTGCAAAACAGCTAAAATACTTGCTATATAAGTATTTGCAGGAACAATAACCTCATCGCCTTTTTGTAATTTTCCAAGTTGAATATACGCTTTAAAAATAAGAATCAAAGCATCTAAACCATTTCCAACACCTATACAATGTTTTGTTCCGCAAAAGTGTGCAAAATTAGTTTCAAACTGTTTTACTTCGTTTCCTAAAACATACCATCCTTCTTCTAAAAATTGCTTCATTTTGTTCTGAAAAGCAACTTCAAAAGGTTGGTTTATTTTTTTTAAATTTAGGAAATGTATCATATTAAAACGTTTTCTAAAAGTGGGTAATTTTTTGTTTCAACTTCATAAAAATTTTGAACAATTGTTCTTGCTCCAAAAGATTCTTTCCAATACAACAATCCTTCATTAATATTTTTTCCTTGATTTTCATTCGAAATCCCAAAATCGAAGTACTTTTTTTCTTTAAAAACGTTAGAAATCAAATTTTCGTGTAAAAAATCTAAACTTCCCAATTCATTTTTATCTGAATTTCCTGAAATATACTGTGAATGAGCAACTAAATCAGTTTCAAAAATTGTGGTTCCTGCTACAATTTTATCGTTTTGATACACGTTAAATTGCCTAATATTTTTTGGAAATTTGCGATGTAAAACAACTATTTCTTCTAAAGAATGGACCGGTTTTGTTTGGTGTTTTAATTCTAGATTAGGAATTAAAATTTCATTCCAAAACAACTCAAAATTAGTCTCTTCCTTAACAATCAGTTTATTATTTATTCCACGTTTAACTCCGTTATTTCTATCGCGAGAAAAACTAAAATTAGTTTGCAAATCTATAACCGATAAAACATCCTTTTTAATTAAATTAGCTTGTAATAAAAACATAAGGTAACTTAATTCGTCAGAAGGTTTGTTGCAATAAATTGAAGGCATTTCTTTAAATATGATTTTTTGAATCGCATTTTGATCTAAAAACTGCAAAACTAATTTGGTAATGAAAATAAATTCTGACAGTTTACTACTTTCATTAATTACAATTCCTCCATAGGTTAATCCCTGATGCGAATAAAGTACATCATCAATTAAATTGGCTGGTAAAATTGCTTTTAAAGTTTCTTTTTCATCAAAAATCAACAATGAAAAATCGTGAAATCTATCACTATGATATTCCATAAAATCTCTATGAAATAAAAAAGTAGCGTTTTTTGCATTGGCTACAAATTCATTCCACAAGTGATAATTTTCAGAATTATATTTTTGGATGTGATAATTTTTCAAATTTCGATTTTAAAGCGGAAATTTAGTAATTTTTTAGTTGTTAGGGTTTGTATAATGTAATTTTTAAAAAAAATATAGTAAATTAGAACCAAATTTTCAGAAAATCAATATGTTGAAAAAAATATTTTATCTTGTTTTTCTTCTTCAAATCTTCTACCCTACTTTAGTAAAAAGTCAGGACATTTCGTTGTTTACACAAATTAATGGCCGATACGATTTTACTTTTATTGGAAATACGATGAATCCAGACGAAAATACGTTTCAATATCCAACTTTTTTATATACACAATCATCTGCAACATTAAACCTTGATGTAAATGATAGAATTGAAAGAGCTTACTTATATTGGGCAGGAAGCGGCACTGGTGACACTGAAATAAAACTAAACGGAATTGACATTACTCCGGATGCACTTAGCACTGTAATAGGCACTTCAAGCAACCTTACCTACTTTAGTGCTTTTAAAGACATAACAAGCTTTGTTCAAACAACTGGAAATGGCACCTACACGCTGTCTGATTTCGATTTAAATAGCTTGGTAACCACTTATTATAACAATGCCACACAATTTGGAGGTTGGGCTATTTTAGTTGTTTATGAAAACCCTAATTTAACATTAAATCAATTAAATATTTATCAAGGTTTAGAAGCTTTATCACCAAATCTTCCATTAGGTATTTTAGATAACATGACGATTCAGCTAGACAATCTTTATTTAATTAGTAATACAGGAGCAAAAATTGGATTTATAGCTTGGGAAGGTGATCGATTTATTCAAGTTAGCGAACGATTAACCTTTACTGCAAATGGAACAACCAACATATTGAGTAATACATTAAATCCAAGTAATAATGCTTTTAATGGCACAAATACTGAAACCAATTCTACTACTCTTTACAATATGGATTTGGATGTTTATTCAATAGAAAATTATATTGTTCCAGGAACTACTTCAGCAACAGTTTCCTTACAATCTGGTCAAGATTATGTAATGTTGAATACCGTTGTAACAAAGCTAAACAGTCAATTACCTGACGCAACTATTGTTCTTGAAAACCCAACTTCTGTTTGTGATTCGAGAGATGTAAACATCGATTATATTGTTTCAAATTTGAATAGTACAGAAGTTTTACAAGCTAATACTCCTATCACTTTTTATATTGGAACACAAGCAATTGGAACCACTTTTACACAAAACATAATTCCAATTGGAGCTAGCGAAAACGGAAACATTACATTATCAATTCCAACTACAATTCCTTTAAATTTTACATTAACTGCAGTTGTTGATGATACTGGAAACGGAACTGGAATTGCACCCGAATTAATTGAAACTAACAATTCATTTCAAATTGAAATTCAATTAATTATATCACCAACTTTTAATACTCTAGAAAACATAACAACTTGTAATTTAGGACTAACCAGAGGTCTTTTTGATTTTTCAAATTATTCAGAATTAGTTAAAACGAATCCTTCTCATATTGTTTCATTTCATGAAAGTTACGATGATGCTGTTCAAAATACCAACTCAATTTTAAATAGTTCTAATTACGAAGCACTAACAACTCCTAAAGAAATTTTTGTAAGAATCGACAATGGATGTTTCTCTATCACTTCTTTCTTTTTATTTACCGAAAATTGTCCTCCTACAGTTTATAATGCTGTTTCTCCTAACGGAGATTTTTCAAACGATACTTTCTTTGTTGAAGGACTAAGAGATGTTTTTGTAAATTTTGAATTATTAATCTACAACCGTTGGGGAAAACATTTGTGGACGGGTAACAACAATAAACCCGACTGGGATGGTTATGTTGAAGAAGGAGTTGGAAACACGCAAGCTCCAGCAGGAACTTACTATTACATACTTCATTTAAACGACCCTAATTATCCAGAACCATTAACCGGATATCTTTATTTAAACAAATAACAATAATTAAAACAAAAGTTAAAATTTCTTAAATACTATTTCTTAATTATTAAAATCGAAGATAATTTTTATCTTTATCCATTACTAAACTAAAAAACATGAGATACTTATCGTTACTGTTAGTATTCTTTCTTTCCATTTCTGGAAATGCACAAGAATATTTTCCAAAAAATGATGGTGTAAAACAAAGTTTTAAAAACTATTTTGCACTAACAAATGCTACTATTTATGTGTCTGCAACTCAAAAAATTGAGAAAGCAACTCTTCTTATTAAAGAAGATAAAATTATTGAAGTTGGTACAACCGTTTCAATTCCTAAAGGAGCTACAATTATTGATGCAACTGGAAAAACAATTTATCCGTCTTTCATTGAGTTGTATAGCGAATTCGGAATTAGCAAACCATCTCCAAGACCAAACGGAAATTTTACACCACAGTACGACACCAATCGTGAAGGATATTACTGGAACGACCATATTAAACCAGAATACAATGCTTACGAAAATTTAAACTATGATTCTAAAGCAGCTGGAAACTTAAGAGAAGTTGGTTTTGGAACCATTTTAAGTCATCATAATGATGGAGTTATTGCTGGTACTGGACTACTTTGGACATTAAACGACTTTGGCTCAAATGCCGATAGAATGTTAAAAGAAAAAGTTTCACAACATTTCACATTTAGTAGAAGTAAATTTACGAAACAAAGTTACCCATCCTCTATGATGGGAAGCATGGCTTTAATTCGTCAAGTATTTCACGATGCAAAATGGTACGCACAAGGAAATGCAAGTAACAAAGATTTATCGTTAGAAGCATTCAATTCTAATAAATCATTATTACAAATTTTTAATGCTGGAGATAAATTAAATGCATTGAGAGCAGCAAAAATTGGAAATGAGTTTGGAATAAAATATTTAATTAAAGGAAGTGGAAACGAATTTGAACGTATAAACGAAATCAAAAAAACAGGAGCCACTTATATTATTCCATTAAATTTCCCAGACGTATATGATGTATCTGACCCATATTTAGCGCAACAAGTAAGCTTGAGCGATATGAAGTTTTGGAATCAAGCACCTTTCAACTTAAAAATATTAGTAGATAATAATGTTTCTTTTGTACTTTCTACAACTGATTTAAAAGAAACTAAATCATTTTTATCTAATATAAGAAAAGCTGTTTTATATGGCTTACCAAAAGATAAGGCATTATTAGCTTTAACTGAAACACCTGCAAAATTGGTCAATCAATTTGATAAAGTAGGTTCGATTTCAAAAGGCAAATTAGCAAACTTCATCATTGTTTCTGGTGATATTTTTGAAGACAAAAGCAACATCTTAGAAAACTGGGTACAAGGAAATCGAAACATCATTGATAAAATTAACCCTACTGACATTAGAGGTACTTATGATTTAGTTTTCGATAACCATAAATTTGAATTAAAAATCGAAGGCGAAACTTCAAAATTTGAAGCAAAAGCAGTTAAAGACAGTATTAACTTTGGAACAAAAATTCAGTTTAATGATCCTTGGGTAAATTTAGTTATTAAAAATCAAGATACTACAAAAGCTAATTTCGTTAGACTTTCTGGAACTTTTGTTAAAGATATGATGCAAGGAAAAGCCGTTTTAGAAAACGGAAACGAAACAACTTGGACAGCGACTAAAAGAGCAGCAGAAGTTAAAGAAGATAAAAAGAAAGAGGATAAAAAAGACGAACCAAAAGTACCGTCAATGTATGAAGTAACCTATCCTAATATTTCTTTTGGAACAGTTACAAAACCAAAGCAGGAAACTATTTTGTTTAAAAATGTAACCGTTTGGACTGGGGAAAAAGAAGGTGTTTTAAAAGATACAGATGTTTTAATCCAAAACGGTAAAATTGCCAAAATTGGAAAAAACCTTCCTACAACTGGAGCAAAAGTTGTTGATGGAACCGGTAAACACTTAACTGCCGGAATCATAGACGAGCATTCTCATATTGCAATTTCTAATGGAGTTAATGAAGGAGGTCAAAATTCATCTGCAGAAGTTACCATTGAAGACGTAGTAAATTCAGATGATATCAACATTTATAGAAATTTAGCCGGTGGCGTTACCTCGGCTAACTTATTACATGGTTCAGCAAATCCTATTGGTGGTCGTGCTGCTTTTATTAAATTAAAATGGGGTTATTCTCCAGACGAAATGATCGTTCAAGATGCTCCAAAATATATCAAATTTGCTTTAGGAGAAAACGTAAAACAATCCAACTGGGGCGATTTTTCACGTAACCGTTTCCCACAATCTCGTATGGGAGTTGAACAAGTTTATGAAGATTATTTCACAAGAGCTATCGAATACAAAAACGAATGGGATGCCTATAAATCTGGAAAAGGTAAAAACAAAATTATGCCAAGATTTGATATTGAAATGGAGGTTTTAGGCGAAATTTTGGCTAAGAAACGTTTCATCACATGTCACTCTTATGTGCAATCAGAAATTAACATGTTAATGAAATTAGCAGAACGTTATGGATTTAAAATTCAAACTTTTACTCACATTTTAGAAGGTTATAAATTAGCAGATAAAATGACGGCTCATGGAGTAGCCGGATCTACTTTTGCTGACTGGTGGGCGTATAAATACGAAGTAAACGATGCCATTCCTTATAACGCAGCAATTATGCAAAACGAAGGCGTGCAAGTTTCTATCAATTCTGATGATGCCGAAATGTCGCGTCGTTTAAATCAAGAAGCAGCTAAAACAGTTAAATACGGAAACGTTACTGAAGAACAAGCTTGGAACTTTGTAACCTTAAATCCTGCAAAAATTCTTCAAATTGACAACAAAGTAGGAAGTATTAAAGTAGGAAAAGATGCCGATGTTGTATTATGGTCAGAAAGTCCATTATCAATATACACAAGAGCTGAAAAAACATTAGTAGACGGAATCATTTTCTATGACTTAGAAACAGAAACAGCAACTTTAGCAACTATTCAAAAAGAGCGAGCAGAATTAATCAATTTGATGTTAGATGCTAAAAACAAAGGAATGAAAACGCAATTACCTAAGAAAAAAGAAAACGGTCACTACCACTGTGATACTTTAGGAGAATATTGCAAAGAGTCTCACTACAAATACAATTAATGATGAAAAAATATATAGTTCTTTTATTTATTTCTTTGTTTGGGTTTGCCCAACAAACTCCAGCTCCAAAACAAAGTAAATCGATTTTAATCTTAGGTGCAAAAGCGCATTTAGGAAACGGACAAGTAATTGAAAATAGTTTAATTTCAATTATTGATGGAAAAATCGCAAACATTGGCGATGCAACTGTAATGAAACCCGCTAAACATGACATCATGATTGATGCTTCTGGAAAGCATGTTTACCCTGGTTTTATAGCACCAAACTCAACTCTTGGTTTAGTAGAAATAGATGCTGTTAGAGCTTCTGATGACGAAAGTGAAATTGGTGAATTTAATCCGCATGTTAGAAGTATTATTGCTTATAATGCTGAATCTAAATTGGTTGAAACTACGCGTCCAAATGGAGTGTTATTAGCTCAAATTACACCAAGAGGCGGAAGAATTCCAGGAACATCTTCAATCGTTCAATTAGATGCTTGGAATTGGGAAGACGCAACTGTAAAAACTAACGACGGAATTCATTTGAACTGGCCAAGAAGCTACTCAAGAGCAGGCTGGTGGGCAGAACCAGGAGGAATAGAACTTAACAAAAATTACGAACCACAAATAAAAGCTATACAGGAATATTTTGATAATGCTTTTGCTTATTTAGGAAGTAAAAATGCTAAAAAAGACATTCCATTTGAAGCTATGAAAGGTTTACAATCGGGCGAAAAAACGTTGTATATAAATGCAAATGGCGAAAAGGAAATTATTGATGCTGTTTTATTTAAAAAGAAAAACAACATTACTAAAATGGTAATTGTTGGCGGTTATTATGCATTTAAAGTCGCCAATTTATTAAAAGAAAACGAAGTTTCAGTTTTATTAAAACGAGTGCACGACTTGCCTTTATTAGAAGATGAAGATGTAAATTTACCTTATAAAAATGCAAAATTATTAGTTGATGCTGGTGTTTTAGTTGGTTTACAAAATGCTGGCGACATGGAGCGTATGCAAACTAGAAACCTTCCTTTTTATGCTGGAACTTGTGCTGCTTGGGGATTAACTAAAGAACAAGCATTACAATTAATTACAGGAAACTCGGCTAAAATATTAGGAATTGACAAGCAATATGGAACGTTAGAAACTGGTAAAAGCGCTACTTTATTTATTTCTGAAGGCGATGCTTTAGATATGAAAACTAATATTATTTCATTCGCTTTTATCGATGGAAGACAGATTAGTTTAGAAAGTCACCACACCGAATTGTACCAACGCTACAAAGGAAAATTTGAACAACAAAAAAAATAATTTATAGCCACAAAGACTCAAAGCCACAAAGAATTAAACAACTTTGTGGCTTTATAATATCGACACTTTTATGATTAAAGAACATTTGAATACTGTAATATCTATTTTAATAGTTTTAATATTTGGAATCTTATCAATAGAATTTCAAAATATGATTGGAGCGTTTTCATATATTTACATGCCTATTTGTATGTTTATTTTATTGAAAAATCTAAACAATGAAAACTTCAATTTTAAAATTTCAGTAGCATTTGCATTAATATTGCTAAACGAAATTCTTATTAGGATTCTTGGAGAAATTCCAATTTATTCGAGTGGAAACCCATGGGCATCTTTATTTTTTATTTTAATGTTGATTACATCTTTTATAACAATCATCTCAATTATTATTATTAAAAAAAATACAATTATCAACTTTCTTTCTAAAATAATATTCATTTTCGCTTTCTTTCTTATTATTTTAGTAACATATGTATTAGTTTTTTTATTTCCGTAAATTTTAATAACATATCTGATAATTCATAACTAAATAATAACTTTGCACCATAATGCCTTCGCGGCTAAACTTGTGCCTAAAATATGAAACAAATCACTTCAGTTCAAAATCCGTTTATTAAATCGTTAGTTCAATTACAAGAAAAAGCAAAAGTTCGTAAGCAAACGGGCACTTTTTTAATTGAAGGAAAACGCGAAATTGAATTGGCACTAAAAGGAGGTTATGAATTAGAAACCATTCTATTTTTATCTGAAATCATTTCAGAAAAACAATTAAACGATTTAACAAATAAACCGTTAAACATAATTGAAATATCTAAAGAAGTCTACCAAAAACTAGCCTATCGTGATACAACAGAAGGCATTTTAGCGATTGCCAAAACAAAATCGTTAGCATTATCCGATTTAAAACTTTCTAAAAATCCATTAATTTTAGTGGGAGAATCATTAGAAAAACCAGGGAATATTGGTGCCATTCTAAGAACAGCCGATGCTGCTAATATTGATGCCGTAATCATTGCCAATCCAAAAAGTGATTTATACAATCCTAATATCGTTCGCTCGAGCGTAGGTTGTTTATTTACTAGACAAATTGCTGTTGGAACTACAGAAGAAGTTATTGCTTATTTAAAAGCAAATAACATCAGTATTTATTCGGCAACTTTACAAGATTCAACCGAATATCATTCCCAAAACTACACCACTCCTACTGCTTTAGTTGTAGGAACAGAAGCCACTGGTTTATCTGAAAAATGGCGTACTGAGAGCACAAAAAACATCATTATTCCAATGCAAGGAGAAATCGATTCTATGAATGTTTCCGTTGCAGCTGCAATTTTACTATTTGAAGCTAAAAGACAAAGACAATTTCAATAGCAATCTCGAAGCTTCGGGACAATCTTAAGAATCAAATTTATAGTCTATTTTCTTTTCTCTTTTTTCTATTTTCTAAACTTGCACAATTAGAAAAATTACTATACTTTTAGTTGGTTAAAGAAAATGTATGACAGAGATAGAATTAGAAGCAGAAAACAAAGCCATTGCGCAAGAATATAAAGAACTACTTCGCATCAGTTATCAAACCCTTACAGATGAAGATAAAAAAATCATTCGTAAAGCATTTGACGTAGCTGTTGATGCACATAAAGACCAAAGAAGAAAGTCTGGAGAAGCCTACATTTTTCACCCTATTGCGGTAGCAAAAATTGTTGCTCGCGATATTGGACTTGGCGCTACCTCAATTGCTGCTGCATTAATGCATGATGTTGTAGAAGATACCGACATTACAGTTCAGGATATTGAAAAAATGTTCAATCCTAAAATTGCACAATTAGTTGAAGGTCTTACTAAAATTGCAAAAGTTAAAACTGATCAGGAAATCTCCGTACAAGCAGAAAATTTCAGAAAAATGCTTTTAACATTAAATGATGATGTTAGAGTAATTTTGATAAAAATTGCCGATAGATTGCATAATATGCAAACTATGGGAAGTATGGTGGATTACAAACAAGCCAAAATAGCTTCTGAAACCTTGTATATTTATGCACCGCTTGCGCATCGTTTAGGTTTATATAACATAAAAACACAATTAGAAGATTTAGGTTTAAAATATACCGAACCAGAAATTTACAATGACATTGTAAGTAAGATTAAAGAAACAAAAGAAGAACAAGATGAATATATCAAAAGTATTTCTGAAGTTTTAAGTACATCTATGGTAAACGAAGGAATTGAATTTACTATAAAAGGTCGTCCAAAATCAATTTATTCCATTCGTAGAAAAATGAAAGCGCAAAACGTAACTTTTGATGAAGTCTACGATAAATTTGCACTTCGAATAATATACAAATCCAATCCACATGATGAAAAATTCATTGCTTGGAAAATTTACTCCGTTGTTACAGATCACTATCGCCCTTCGCCAAGTAGATTACGCGATTGGATTTCATCTCCAAAATCTACAGGTTATGAAGCTTTACATATAACTGTTATGGGACCAAAAGGTCGCTGGGTAGAAATTCAAGTTCGAAGCGAAAGAATGGATGAAATTGCTGAAAAAGGTTATGCAGCCCATTACAAATACAAAAACGGAGCAACTGAAGAACACGGTTTGGAAATTTGGCTAAATCAATTAAAAGAAGCACTAGAAAATTCGGCAAGCAACGCAGTAGATTTTGTTGAAGATTTTAAACTGAATTTATATGCTAAAGAAATTTATGTTTTTACTCCTAAAGGCGAAATTAAATCATTACCAAAAGGAGCTACTTCACTAGATTTCGCTTTCAGTATTCACTCAGAAATTGGTGTAAAAACTAGAGGAACAAGAGTAAATGGCAAGTTAGTGCCTCTAAATCATGTTTTAAACAGCGGCGATCAAGTAGAAATTATTACATCGGTAAATCAAAAACCAACATCACAATGGTTAGATTATGTTACCACTTCTAGAGCAAAAAATAAAATTAAAAATGTTCTAAACGAAAATACCAAAAAAATTGCTGAAGACGGAAAAGAAATTCTTACCCGTAAATTGCGCCACTTAAAAATTACGCTTAACGAAACTACAACAAATGAATTAGTTAATTTCTTTAAATTACAAACTAGTCTAGATTTATATTATCGTGCAGGAATTGGTGCAATAGAAAATCAACAGCTAAAAGAATATGTAGCACAAAAAAGTAATACGTTAGTCAATTTCTTTAAGAAAACAATAAAACGATCTCCATCGAATCAAACTGAGCAAGTTCAAAAAAATGAAATAAGCAAAAAATTTGACATGTTGGTTTTTGGAACCGAGCAAGACAAATTAGACTATAAATTATCAAGCTGTTGCAATCCAATTCCAGGTGACGAAGTGTTTGGATTTGTTTCTATTAATGAAGGAATTAAAGTACATAGAAAAGATTGTCCAAATGCAATTAGCATGCAATCTAATTATGCTTATAGAATTATTCAAGCAAAATGGATAGATTCTTCTCAAGAAGAATTCAAAGCAATTTTAAAAATCAAAGGAATGGATATATTAGGTTTAACTAATAATTTAACAAAAGTTATTTCAAGCCAAATGAATGTAAACATTCAGAGCATTTCTTTAAATAGTGAAGCAGGAATTTTTAACGGACAAGTTACAGTTGTAGTTCAAAACAATACCATTTTGAAAAAACTAATCGATAATATCAAAAAAGTGGATGGTATTGATAAAGTAACTCGTGTTTATAATAATTAACAAAAGTTAATAACTAATACCCAAGCAATTAAATTTAGTATTTTACACAAAGCAAAAATAACACTATCTTTGCCAATATTTGATTAATAAAATCGATGGAAAACAAAAATCAGGAAATTGTAAAGAACGTTTTTACTAAATATTTAGAAGAAAAAACACATCGCAAAACACCGGAGCGATTTGCTATTCTTCAGGAAATTTACAATACTGCCGAACATTTTGATATTGAATCGTTGTACATCAAAATGAAAAATAAAAATTATAGAGTAAGTAGAGCAACCCTTTACAATACTATAGAACTTTTATTAGAATGTGGTCTTGTACGTCGCCATCAATTTGGACAAAATCAAGCACATTACGAAAAATCATATTTCGACAAACAACACGATCATATTATATTAACCGATACTGGTGAGGTTATAGAATTTTGTGATCCAAGAATTCAGCAAATTAAACAAACCATGGAAGAAATGTTTGGGATTGATATTTCAACCCACTCACTTTACTTTTATGGTACAAAAAAACAACAATAGAATATAAATTAATTAAGTACAGACGTTGCAATGCAATGTCTCAACAACAACAAACAACACAACACAATGACTGTAGATTTACTACTTGGATTACAATGGGGCGATGAAGGAAAAGGAAAAATCGTTGACGTTCTTACCTCAAAATATGATATTATTGCTCGTTTTCAAGGTGGACCAAATGCTGGACACACATTAGAATTTGATGGAATTAAACACGTATTAAGAACCATTCCTTCTGGAATTTTTCATAAAAATGCAATTAACATCATAGGAAACGGAGTTGTAATCGACCCTGTAGTTTTTCAAAAAGAAATTGAAGGTTTAGCAAAGTTCAACATGGACGTAGTTTCTAAATTATTTATTTCTAGAAAAGCCCATTTAATTTTACCAACACATCGCTTATTAGATGCGGCATCTGAAGCTTCAAAAGGAAAAGCAAAAATTGGCTCTACTCTTAAAGGAATTGGACCAACTTACATGGACAAAACAGGTAGAAATGGATTACGTGTTGGTGATTTAGAATTAGAAGATTTTGAGGCTCGTTACCGTTCTTTAGCAGACAAACATGAAGCAATGATAAAATTCTACGATGTAGAATTACAATACAATCTTAAAGAAATGGAAGATGAGTTTTTTGCAGCAGTAAAAGACTTAAAAAAATTAACTTTCATTGATAGCGAAGAATATTTAAACAAAGCCTTAAAAGAAGGAAAATCAATATTAGCAGAAGGAGCACAAGGTTCTTTATTAGATGTTGATTTTGGAACGTATCCTTTTGTAACTTCTTCAAATACAACAGCAGCTGGAGCTTGTACAGGTTTAGGAATTGCCCCTAACAAAGTAAAAGACGTTTTCGGAATTTTCAAAGCATACACCACTCGTGTGGGCAGCGGACCTTTCCCAACAGAAGATTTTGAGGAAGCAGGACAAACTATGGCTAAAGTAGGAAATGAATTTGGTTCAGTTACAGGTCGTGCACGTCGTTGTGGCTGGTTAGATTTAGTAGCTTTAAAATATGCCGTTCAAGTAAATGGCGTTACTCAATTATATATGATGAAAGGCGATGTTCTTTCTGGATTCGAAACTTTACAAGTGTGTACTGGCTACAACTACAAAGGACAAGAAATCAATCATTTACCTTACAATATCGAACCAGAAAACGTTACACCAATTTTAACCGAAATGAAAGGTTGGAAAGCTGATTTAACAGGTATGACAACATATGCTGAATTACCACAAGAGTTAAAAGAATACATTGAATTTATTGAAAAAGAAGTGGAAGTACCAATCAAAGTAATCTCGGTTGGACCAGACAGAAAACAAACAATAACAAAATAATTACTAAAAGCGCTTTCCTCTGAAAGCGCTTTTTTTATTTAAAAACTGATAAAAAAAAAAAGCGCTTTCCTCTGAAAGCGCTTTTTTTATTTAAAAACTGATAAAAAAAACTTAATTATCAATGGCTTTTCGAGTTTTTACTTAAATTTGACTCAAAATAAATCCGACTTGAAAAACACTTTTTTTTATATAGCCTTTTTACTACTTTCAGTTACCTTTTCGGTAGCTCAGGAAAAGAAAAAAATCATCATTGAAAACTCTGATTTTGTAGATATGAATCAGACCGAAATTCCAGGCGCTATTGTGTTTACTGGAAATGTTCGCATCATTCACAATGGAGTAAAAATGTTTTGTAATAAAGCGTATCATTTTAAAGATGAAAACTACATAAAAGCATTTGGAAACGTTCAAATGAATCAAGGCGACACCATTACCATGAACAGCCGTTATGCAGAATACAATGGCGATAAAGAATTAGCTTTTGCTACTGGAGATGTGGTTTTACGTTCGCCAGAATCAATACTTACAACAGATACCGTTTATTTTGATAAGAAAAATCAAGTAGCATCTTACAATACGTACGGAACCATTCGCAATAAAGAAAACACTTTAACAAGTAAATCGGGTCGCTATTATGTAGACCAAAAGAAATACAAGTTTACTACTGCTGTAACCGTTAAAAATCCGGAAAGTACCATCAAAACTAACAATTTAGATTATTACGAGAATTCGGGTCATGCTTATGTTTTTGGTCCTTCAACCATTACAAGTAAAGAAAATGTTATTTATACTGAAAACGGATTTTACGACACTACAAACGACATAGGAAAACTTTCCAAAAACTCCAAAATCACACTAGATAACAAAATTATTGAAGGTGATGATTTGTATTATGATAGAAAGAAGAATTTTTCAAGAGGAATTAATAATGTTAAAATCACAGACACTATAAATAACGTAATCGCTACAGGTCATTACGCAGAATTGTACAGAAATGCCGCTACCAAAAAAGACTCTATGATTTTAACTAAAAGAGCGTTGGTAAAAACTTTAGTTGAAAAAGACACTATGTATATGCATGGTAAAAAAATCATCGTTTCGGGTCCGCAAGACGATCGTGTTATTCGTGCATTTAATAATGTTCGTTTTTATAAAACCGATATGAGTGGAAAATGTGATTCGCTTCATTCCAATAATAAAACACAATTAACCAAATTAATTGGAAAACCAATTCTTTGGAACAACGAAAACCAAATGACTGGAGATGTTATGCATTTAATTGGCAATAACAAAACACAAAAATTAGATTCATTAAAAGTACTCAATAATGCTTTTATTATTCAAAAAGATAGTCTTAGTAAAAATGGTTACAACCAAATAAAAGGACAAAATTTGTACGGAAAATTTGTTGATAGTAAACTAAAAGAAGTTGATGTCGTAAAAAATGCCGAAGTTATTTATTACATGTACAACGATGCCAATGAATTCATCGGAATTAACAAAACATTATGTAGTAAAATCAATTTAGAATTAGAAGAAAACAAAATAAATTCGATTACTTTTTTTACCAAAACCGATAGTAATATATATCCTGAAAAAGAGTTTCCAGAAAATGCTCGAAAATTAAAAGGTTTTCTATGGCGAGGCGACGAAAGAATTTTAAGCAAAGACGATATTTTCCCAGCAGAAGAAATTGCTTTAGACGATAAAATTCAAATTGAAGCAAAAAAGAAAGCAATTGAAGCTGAAATGCCTATGAAAATTCTTCCTGAAACTTTAGATTTCGACGAAAACAAAAAAGAAGAAAAGAAATCGGATAAAAAAATAGAAGTAAAAAAACTAGAAGTAAAAAAAGTAAAAAGTACTAAATAGAAGTAGTTAGCCAAATCAACTAATCACTATTTACTTTTCACTAATGACTAAAAACATGATTGAAGATTTTTTTAAATATCAAGCACAAACTTCACCTTATCCTTTAGCCATGGAAATTTCTCATGCTAAAGGCTCTTATATTTATGATACTGAAGGCAATGCGTATTTAGATATGGTTGCTGGAGTTTCGGCTTGCACATTAGGACATCAACCGCAACGCGTAAATGATGCCATCAAAAAACAACTTGACACCTATTCTCACGTAATGGTATATGGCGAATATGCCCAACATCCAGCAACGGAATTGTGTAAATTATTAGCATCACACCTACCCTATCCACTTACAAAAACCTATTTGGTTAATTCTGGGACTGAAGCCATAGAAGGCGCTTTAAAATTAGCCCGAAGAGTTACTGGAAGAAGCCAATTAATTTCATGTCACAATGCCTATCATGGTAATACAATGGGAAGTTTGAGTGTGATGGGATTTGAAGAACGTAAACAAATTTTTCGCCCTTTAATTCCGGATGTAGATTTTATCACTTTCAATAATGAAGCTGATTTAGAAAAAATTACTACAAAAACAGCAGGTATTTTATTAGAAACGATTCAAGGTGGCGCCGGTTTTATTGAACCTCAAAATGATTTTTTAAAAAAAGTACGCCAACGTTGTGACGAAGTGGGTGCTATTATGATATTAGACGAAATTCAACCTGGATTTGGTCGCACAGGGAAATTATTTGGATTTCAAAACTACGATGTAGTTCCTGATGTAGTTGTCATGGGAAAAGGTATGGGCGGAGGAATGCCGGTTGGTGCTTTTACAGCCTCTGAGCAAATGATGGATTTATTAAGTCACAATCCTAAATTAGGTCATATTACTACTTTTGGCGGACATCCTGTCATTGCGGCAGCAAGTTTAGCTACTTTACAAGAAGTAACAGAAACCAACTTAATGAGTGAAACCTTAGAAAAAGAGCAATTGTTCCGAAGTCTTTTAGTGCATCCGTTAATTAAAGAAATTCGGGGTCGTGGCCTAATGATAGCTGCTATGACAGAAACTCCAGAAATAACAAATGAAGTTATTTTACGTTGTCATAAAAGAGGAGTTATTTTATTTTGGTTACTTTTCGAAGGCTGCGCTATCCGAATTACACCACCATTAACCATTAGTAACGAAGAAATTACAAAAGGTTGTGGCATTATTATTGAGGTGTTAAATGAGATAGAAAAAGAAATGAAGTAAATGATGGATGATTTTATCAGTTTAGGTTTAAGTTGTTATTGATTTTTGATATTGATTTTGCCCTTGTAAATTGTTAATTAAATTGTTTACAACAATTACATAACCAAACCATTCTTACATTATATTTCCTTAATTTTAAATAGGATAAAATCATAAAACTGAGCGCTATGAATTTGAGTCACGAAGAAGAAGAAAACAGCTTGTCCTTATCTAAATTTGAATCGATGCTAAAAACTAATAAAGTTTTTTTCTTTGATTCTGAGGAATTTGAAGATATTATTCTTCATTACATGGATACAGGTCGATTAAATTTGGCTAAAAAAGCGCTAAAATTAGGATTAGAACAACATCCAAAATCTACCGGATTAAAATTAGTCCACGTTGAAATGTTGGTTTACGAAGACAAACTTGATATTGCTGAAAAACTCCTAAACGAGTTATATGCAATTGAACCAACTAACGAAGAAATCTACATTCAAAAAGCCAACATACATTCAAAAAGAGACGAACACGAAAAAGCAATCTCTTTTTTACAAATTGCTTTAAAATATACAGAAGATTATGCCGATGTGTATTCGATGATTGGAATGGAGTATCTTTTTATGGATGATTTAGAATTAGCAAAAGAAAATTTTATCAAGTGTTTAGATGAAGATACTGAAGATTACTCAGCTCTTTATAACGTTGTATATTGCTTTGATTTTCTAGACCAAAATGAGCAAGCCATTGTTTATCTAAATAAATTCATAGATAAAAATCCATATAGCGAAGTAGCTTGGCATCAATTAGGCAGACAATATTATGCTTTAAAAAACTACGAAAAAGCAGTTTGGGCTTTCGAGTATGCTACTTTAATAGACGAAACCTTCTTAGGTGCGTACATGGAAAAAGCAAAATCGTATGAAAAACTAAAAAAATATCAAGATGCAATTGATTGCTACAACATTACATTAGAATTAGATGATCCTTCTTCTTTTGTATTGCTTCGTGTAGCAAAATGTTACGAACGTCTTGGAAATATTGAATTTGCATTAAATTATTATTTAAAAACAGTTCACGAAGATCCATTGTTAGACAAAGGTTGGATTGCTATTACCGATTTTTATATTCGTCAAAAAAACTTTGCAAAAGCATTGTATTACGTTAATAAAGCGATAGGAATTGACGGAGATAATTCGTTATACTGGAAACGTTTTGCTGCAGTAAATACGGCGCTACATTTATACGAAGAAGCCGAATATGGTTATCGTAAAGCATTTGAAAATGGCGATGTTAATTTAGACACGTTTACGTTATGGACAGATGTTTTACAATTTTTAGGTGAATTTAAAACTGCAATTGAAATTTTATTAGAAGCAAGTACTGTTATCCCAAATGAATATGAAATGGAATATCGCTTAGCGGGATTGTATTTCTTAACAGACAATATTAAAAAAGGTACTGTTCATCTAAATAACGCAATGAAATTGGAAAACAAACACTTAGATTTATTCAAAGAATTATTTCCGGTTGTTTGGGAAAGAAAAGAAGTTCAAAAAATAATAAAAAAATTCAACAATTAAATCTATTTGAAAACTATATTCAAAAACCAATTGTCAAGCTGAACTCGTTTCAGCTTCTTTTATGAAATAAATAAAGATTCTGAAATCGAAGATTCAACGAAGTTAAACAATCCCGAAACTTCTAGTCAGAATGACAACTGTAACTTTTGAAAATTTAATATTTAATATCATGAGAAAAATATTCCCCGATTATCTTATTATTATGCTTAAAGGATTAGCTATGGGAGCGGCAGATGTTGTTCCTGGTGTTTCTGGAGGAACAATAGCTTTTATATCTGGAATTTATCAAGAATTAATCGATAGTATTAATAATGTCAATCTTTCTGCAATTAAAACCTTAAAAAAAGAAGGAATAAAAGCAACTTGGAATCAAATAAACGGAAGTTTTTTATTAGCGTTATTAACAGGAATTGGAATAAGCGTTTTAACTTTTTCTAAAGTCATAACGCACTTACTGGAAACCCAACCTATTTTAATTTGGTCGTTTTTCTTTGGATTAATTATTGCCAGTATTACATTAATTTGGAAAGAAATTACAAAATGGAAATTAGTTGATATCTTATTTTTATTAATCGGAATTACGGTTTCGTATTACATTACTATTGCACGGCCAGTGAGTTCTCCTGACAGTTATTGGTATATTTTTCTGTCTGGATTTATTGCCATTATTGCTATGATTTTACCTGGAATATCTGGCGCTTTTATCTTGCTTTTAATGGGTTCTTATGAAACTGTAATTGGTACAATTAATCAATTTAGAGAAGGTTTAACGACAGCCAATTCTGAAATCTTAACACAAGCGTTATTAAAATTAGGCATTTTTGCAATTGGAGCAATCATTGGATTAAAATCCTTTTCTAAAATATTACATTGGATGTTTAGTCATCATAAAAACACAACACTTACTTTATTAATAGGTTTCATGGTAGGTTCATTAAACAAAGTTTGGCCTTGGAAACAAGTTCTAGAAACAAGAATCAACAGTCATGGAGAAGTCGTTCCTTTTTTAGAAAAAAGTATCTCTCCACAAAATTTTGATGGCCAACCACAATTTATGATGGCAATAGTTTTAGCCATTTTAGGATTTTTCGTGATTTTTGGAATGGAGAAAGTGGCTAGTAAATTGGGTGAGAACTAAAATTTATAAAACATAAAAAATTAATTTACAATATAGTAAGCATAACTAAGAAATGTCCAAATCTGTAAAAATAAAAACCAACATTAAACTAATTTTAGCCTCTAGTTTTTTTAGTGTATTTCTTTTTGGATTACTTTCATTTCATATGTTTAATAGATTTATGGAAGAATCAAGAACAAAATTTGATATTCCTACTTTCTTAGTTCTTTCTTTCTTTATTCTTCTTCTTGTTACAACTACTTTATTTGTAACCAATTTTTTTTCAAACATTGAAGTCAATGAAAAAGAAATAATCATAAAAAATGTTTTTTCCAAAAAAGTAATACGAATTGAAAACATAAAAAATATAATTCTTTCAGAAATTAATGATTCATATGAAATATTAGTAGATAGAACAAGAATACAATTAACAAACAACGAAATCATTAACCTGTATTCATTTAGATATCAAGATTTTTTTAAATTAAAAATCATATTAAGCTTCATTAATGAAACTATAAAAAGTGAGAATATAAAAATTGTAAAACTAAATTTAGACTTCATTTTACCTCAAAAAAAGACTTTCAAAATAAGTTCTTATGACAAAACTAAGACATTTAATTTTTCTCATGTTTTATCTCCAACAGGAATAATTTTTTATAGTTTTATTTTAATGATTCTATACTCTTTTTTTCCAATAGAATCCTTGAATATTTATACCACTTTACAAATACCAGTTTTAATCACTCTTTTAATTCTATTATTCTCAAACGACATGAACTATTTTATAATAACAGATAACTATCTAATTGTAAAAAACTCTATCCGTTTTTGGGAGAAAAAATATTTTGAATTAGATCAAGTTGAATCTATTAACATTCATCGTCATTTCAGACAATTTGGAAAATCAGTATTAATCAAAACAAAAAAGTTTGAAAATAGAACTTATTCATCTGATAATTTATTGAATAAAAATTGGAAAGAATTCAAATCTGAATTAAGAATTAGAAATATTGTAGTACTTGATGATAGTATTAAAACTACTAAAAAAATAATTTATTAAAACTGCTTTTCTGCTATTTGTTCATGTTAAGTTAATTTGATTTTTTTATTAAAATTCAAAGTGTATTTTGTAGATGCAATCTTTTATCATAAATTTACAGAATAACTGCATACTATTTTAAAACTTCAATAATGAAAAAGAAAACAAAAAAACAGTTGAAATTTGGCTTAATTGGCCGAAACATTAGCTATTCTTTTTCAAAAAAATATTTCAATGAGAAGTTTGAAATTGGTCATTTTGACAATTGCGAATACAAGAATTACGATATTGAAAGCATCAAAGAGTTTCCAAAAGTAATTACTGAAATTAAAGGTTTACGGGGTTTAAATGTTACCATTCCGTACAAAGAAGAGATTATTCCGTATTTGGATAAATTATCTAAAACAGCTAAGAAAATTGGTGCGGTAAATTGCGTTACGATTTCCAAAAAGAAAAACCTAAAAGGCTACAATACCGATTATCACGGATTCAAAAAATCGATAAAACCTTTATTGAAAGACCATCACAAAAAAGCTTTGATTTTAGGAACTGGTGGCGCTAGTAAAGCAATCGCTTATGCCTTACGAAACTTAAAAATCGAATATGATTTCGTTTCTAGAACAGCAGATGAATTTCAATTCAAATACGAAGAATTAGACGCTGCTATTTTTGAAGAATATACGATTATCATTAACACCACTCCTGTAGGAACACATCCTAATGTGGATGATTGCCTAAATTTAGATTACAGTTTGTTTACCAAAAAACATATTGCTTTTGACTTAATTTATAATCCAGAAGAAACCGCGTTTTTAAGAATGGCTAAAGCAAAAGGCGCCGTGACTAAAAACGGTTACGAAATGTTGGTTTTACAGGCGGAAAAGGCTTGGAAGATTTGGAATGAGTAAGATTTAACCACAAAGAACACAAGGAAGTCACAATGTACACTATTTTAAACACATGATTAATAGTTTTTACACAGAGCTTCACGGAGTTTTTTTGGAAGTGGATTGTATTGAAAGAGTTTCACAGAGACGTTACACATTGATAGTAAAGCTGAATAATCCAGATTTTACAGATAGTCGTAGATTTTTTTTAAAAACTGATTAATAGTAAAATATGTAGAAGGAATTGTCCCCTTGAGGGGACTTTAGGGGTGTTAAGGATTTTTTCTGTTCTTCGTAATTTTCACCAAGATGTCTGCCAAATAGCATTTTAAGTTAGTCTGATAAAAAAAATACAAAACTAAAATAGCTGCAAAAAAACCAATCCCAAGAAAGCCTTTTAACGGCTATCTAACCCCGATAGAAGCGACATCCCGTCTTGGCGGATATAGCGGATAGCGGGAAAATGGATGGCAAGAATGCCTAAAACATTCGTTTCAAAGAAAATAAAGGATAATTAGTCGTTTTTTTTTTGAATTTTCGCAGTGCTTTACTACCTTCACACCATATTATTTTAGTAACCTTAAGCATTTACAAAATGTCAGAAGCACAACATGATAACCTGCAAAACGCAGACGGACAAGAACAAATTGATCAAACAGAGAATGTTACTCTAATTAGTCAATCGGTATTAGATGAGATAGACAACTCTAATGCAGAAGAAAATGAAGACGATTCGATAAAAGAAAAACACGAAATTCCGGTATTGGATTATGATGTTTTATCTATGGAAGAGCTAACTGATGAACTTGAAAAATTAGTTGAAAACGAAAAAGTAATGGCCATTAAAGACCATGTAGAAGGCATAAGAAAAGCTTTTTCGGACAAATACCACCATTTCATAGAAGAGAAAAAAGAAGAATTTTCAGCTCAAAATAATGAAGAAGGATTGGATTCTGAATACCATTTTCCTTTAAAAAATAAATTTGACGGTATTTACAATTCTTACAAATCAAGTAAAGCCAAACATTTTAAACAATTACAAAATAATTTAGAACAAAATTTCGCGACTCGTGAAGGCTTAATCGAAGAGTTGAAAAACTTAATCGATTCTGGCGATTCTAGTATTGGCGATATGTTTAAAAAAGTAAACGATATTCGTGATCGTTGGAAAAATGCTGGTGCAATTCCAAGAGACAAATACAATATCTTGTGGAACAATTATCATTTTCATATTGAGCGTTTTTACGACATTATGCATTTAGATAAAGAAGCGCGTGATTTAGATTTGAAAAATAATTTAGAACAAAAGCAACATATCATTACTAAAGCTAAAGAATTATTAACTGAAGAAGATGTTTTAAAAGCTTTTAGAGAATTGCAACTATTACACCGCATTTGGAAAGAAGAAATTGGTCCAGTAGACAGAGAACATCGTGAAGTAATTTGGAATGAATTTAGCGAAATTACAAAACAAATGCACGATAAACGTGAAGGTTTGTATGCGATTGCCAGAGAAAAAGAAACAGAAACTTTAGCCATCAAAAATGAAATTATTCGTCAAATTGAGGCATTAGGTACTGAAAAAATTGATGCACATAGTGGATGGCAAACTCAAATTAAGAAGATGGAAGCCTTGCGTGAAGCCTTCTTTAAAGCGGGTAAAGTTCCTGCTGAAGTGACAGAGGAAACTTGGGCTAAATTTAAAAATGCGGTTAGAGCTTTTAATGCACACAAAAACGTTTTTTATAAAGATATTAAAAATGAGCAACACGAGAATTTAACTAAAAAATTAGAATTAGTTGAAAAAGCAAAATCGTTGAAAGAGAGTTCTGATTTTGCTGCTACTACTCCAATTATGAAGAAAATTCAGGACGATTGGAAAAAAATTGGACATGTACCTCGTAAATATTCAGATAGCATTTGGAAAGAATTTAAAGAAGCATGTAATGCTTATTTTGATAGAATGCATGAAGCTAAAAATGCCGAAACAGGCGAAGAAGTAGAAGCTTTTGAAAAGAAGAAAGCATTTTTAGAAGAGTTAAAAGATTTTACTTTAAGTGGCGAACACAAAACAGATTTAGAATCGATTAAATCCCATATTGCTACTTGGAAAACTTTTGGGAAAGTTCCTTTTAACAGAAGACACATTGAAGGAAAATTCAATAAAATTTTAGATGCCTTATTTGAAAAACTTAGTCTATCTAAAAAAGATACTGAAATGATGCGTTTTAATAATCGTTTAGAACAAATGAGCGATAACGATGACAAACGTGCTTTAGAACAAGAACAATACTTTATTAGAAAGAAAATTGACGAAGTACAAGGTGAAATTTTCCAACTAGAAAATAACATTCAGTTTATTAGTAGTAGTTCTAAAGGAGAAAATCCTTTTATTAAAGAAGTTCAAAAAAGTATTGAACGCCACAAAGACGACTTAAAATTGTGGAAAGAAAAGCTACAGCAAATTAAAAAGATGTAAGATAGAATCCTGAGTGAAAGCTCGGGATTTTTTTTTGCTTTTTTATAACTTTAACAGAAACTGCAGAAAAACTACAGCAAGCACTATAAGAAATTTGTTATTTTTGTATAATTACTTGATGTAATTTAATAGTTAGCAAACAGTTTAAAACCGAACTATGAAACAAATTCTATTTTTAATTTTCACGTTTTTAATCTTATCAAGTTGTGACAAAATAAAATCGGATATAATAAAATCCGAAAATGTTATAATTAAAAAAAATGAAGACGAAAAAGACGTAAAAAAACAAGATACAATCTTAAACTATTGGGAAATAATACTTGATACAATTACTGAACAAAAAGAATTTAAAAATATTGGTAATAGTAAATTGGAATTAAAAACTTTTAGCCTTAATGACAGCTTAATAGTTAGAAATTTAGGAAAAGTAGAAAATCAAATTTATATAGATTATTCACATACAATGGTTACTGATATTAAACTTTTTACAGATTCAAATTTTGATATTAAAAGAATTGACAAAACTAAATTCAAAAAAATTCTTGATTCCGAATTTTACGCTGACTGTAATCTTTTCTCGACCAAAATTGATAATATTGTTGGAAATGAAATATTCCTAACTTCTGACTTAAATATTCCTGACACAGATAATCAGTGGAGAGTTTGGTATTCTATAAAAATAAAAAACAATAAGTTTGAAAATATAGAAAAACTAAAACTGATTATGTAGGGATGTAAAAACCGTTTGCTAACAGCGGTTTGCATTAATGGCTGGGCTTGCGGAAAATACGCAATGGCACAGTTGTTTAATTTAAAGGTTTGTGTATATTTGTAATGGTTTGGTGCTTTGGCTCGCCATTAATTCAAGCCTCAGAACGTTAAAATTACTTAAAACTCATATTCCCTTTCCACTTTAGCAATTCTTACTTTGTAATTTTTGTACCAAGTAGTTCTGCCTTTTTCTTGCGCTTCTAAATGTTCCATATTAGCTTTCCAGTTTTTTATGGCTTCCAAGCTTTTCCAATAGGAAACGGTAATTCCAATTTCGCTTCGAGCGCTTTCCATATCTATAAATCCAGGTTGGGCTTTGGCTAGTTCCACCATTTTAATTGCCATTTCGGCATAACCTGCTTCCACTTCGGTTCTGGTAGATGTAAAAATTACTGCGTAGTACATGAAAATTACGAATTAAAAATTATGAATTACGAATAGTTCTCGATACGATTTCTACGAAATCACTCGAACTGACTACTGCGACTGAACACTGGGACTGACCACTGAAACTGAACACTGAGACTGACCACTGAATACTACAACTTCTTTGCTTCTTCCCAAAAAACATCCATTTCTGCCAAGGTCATATCCATTAAAGGTTTACCTAATTCGGTGGCTTTACTTTCTAAATATTGGAAACGTTTAATGAATTTTTTGTTCGTGCGTTCTAAAGCGTCTTCTGGGTTTACTTTTAAGAATCTTGCGTAATTTATCATCGAGAACAAAACATCGCCAAATTCGGCTTCTATTTTATCTTGATTTCCAGATTGTACCTCAACTTGGAGTTCGTTTAGTTCTTCTTGTACTTTATCCCAAACTTGATGTGGCTCTTCCCAATCAAATCCAACACCTTTTACCTTATCTTGAATGCGACTTGCTTTCACTAACGCAGGTAAACTTTTTGGTACACCTTCTAATACTGATTTCTTACCTTCTTTTAGTTTTAGTTTTTCCCAATTTCGTTTTACTTCTTCTTCGTCAGCCACCACCACATCGCCATAAATATGCGGATGACGATCGATTAATTTATCACAAATCGAATTACAAACATCAGCAATATCAAAAGCATTGGTTTCACTTCCAATTTTCGCATAAAATACAATGTGTAACAATACATCGCCCAACTCTTTCTTGATTTCCTGCAAATCGTTGTCTAAAATAGCGTCGCCTAATTCGTAGGTTTCTTCAATTGTCAAATGACGTAGACTTTCAAGTGTTTGCTTCTTATCCCACGGACATTTTTCGCGTAAATCGTCCATGATATCTAAAAGTCGATTGAAAGCTTGTAATTGTTGTTGGCGTGTGTTCATTTTGGAGTTGAATTGTTAAATTGTTGAATTGTTGAATTGAGATGCTGAAATCGAAGATTCAACGTAGTTAAACGAGTTCAGCATGACAAAGTAGTTGTAAAAATAAAAAATCCCACGTGGAAAACGCAGGATTTTAAAATATAGTTTTCCACTACTTATTCAGCAGCTGGAGTTTGCGTCGCCAATTCGCTATCGCTCGTGTCTTCTTCTTTTACTTCTTTAGATAACGCCTCTAATGAAACGAAACCTTTGGGTTGCAACAAATTATACCAGTTTAGTATTTTCTTGATGTCAGATGTATATACTCGGTCTTCGTCAAATTCTGGTAAAATTTCTCTAAAATAAGCTTTTAAAGTAGCATCATCTTCTTTATGAGAAATTGCAGGTCCGTCATTTTCTTTCGTAGCAATTGCTTTTAAAACTTCTGCTAAACGCACCTCTTCTGAATACGTATATACTGCAATTTCTGACAACAAACTTACGTTAGCTCTCATTCCTACAGTAATCTTTTTTCCGTCTAATAAAGACTCGGCAACAAAACCAGTACGTGTTTGAATTTTTAATTCATATAAACCTGGTTTCCCAGAAATAGCTAATATTTTTTGAATGCTCATGTTTCTTATTAATTAAGGTTGGCAAATATATTATTTTAAAGTAAAAAGTGAAAAGTAAAAAGTAAAAAGTTTAGTTAAAATAGCTAATTACTGATTACTATGTTATCTTCCCTTTTTGTTTACAAATTTCATTTTATAATCAGGACGTGCTTTGCCATCCATGATGTTTTGTAATTTCTTAGCAACCAATTTCTTTTTTAGAGAAGAAATGTGGTCAGTAAATAAAATACCTTCAATATGATCGTATTCATGTTGAATAACACGTGCAATTAAACCGTCATATACTTCTGTTTTCTTATTGAAATCTTCATCAAAATATTCAATAGTAATAGTATCATGTCTAAAAACATCTTCACGAACATCTGGAATACTTAAACAACCTTCATTAAAGCCCCAAACATCTCCTTCTTCTTTAATAATTTTAGCGTTAATAAATGTTTTTTTGAAATCTTTCATTAAAGCCGCTTCTTCTTTAGAAACATCATCACTATCGCTAAAAGGTTCGGTATCTACAATGAACAAACGAATTGGTAACCCAACTTGTGGAGCCGCCAAACCAACGCCATGCGCATGATACATGGTTTCATACATATTAGCAATTGTTTCTTTAAGATTCGGATATTCTGGAGAAATGTCCTCTCCTACTTTACGTAAAACTGGTTCTCCGTATCCGTATATTGGTAAAATCATCTTGTAAATTTTATTATTTGTAAACTTAAAATCGGAATTGTTACATCAAATTCCGTGCAAAAGTACTATTTTTTATAACGTAAATAATCTTGAAGTATAATTGTTGCGGCAATTTCGTCAACCAACGCTTTATTTTGGCGTTGTTTTTTATTTAAGCCGCTATCAATCATCGTTTGAAACGCCATTTTTGATGTAAATCGTTCATCTACTCTATTCACAGGCATTTCAGGGAAAGCTTCTTGAAATTTCACCACAAAAGCATTAATAATTTCAGCACTTTGCGAAGGTTCTCCATTCATTTGTTTAGGTTCTCCAATAATAACACTTTCTACTTTTTCTTTTGAAAAATAGTCTTTAAGAAAAGTTATAGCAGTTTCAGATGGAATTGTAGTTAATCCAAAAGCAATCATTTGCATTTCATCAGTAACGGCAATTCCTGTTCGTTTGATTCCGTAATCTATCGCTAAAATTCGTGGCATCTTTTTTTTTACAAAAATAAGTGATTTGTTTAATAAAATTGATTTTAAAATATTGGCTTTTGCATTTACTTAAATAAATTATCTTTGCAATACAAAAATCACACTAATGAATAATTTACAAGCAACAATAGAACAAGCATGGGAAAATCGTGCTTTATTACAAGAAGAACCTACTCAAAAAGCCATTAGAGAAGTTATCGAATTATTGGATAGCGGCAAACTTCGTGTAGCTGAACCTGTTGATCCCGAAGTTTCGGGAGGTTGGCAAGTAAACGAATGGGTTAAAAAAGCGGTGGTAATGTATTTTCCAATTCAAAAAATGGAAACTTGGGAATCGGGTATTTTTGAATATCACGATAAAATGTTGTTGAAACGTAATTATGCAGAAAAAGGAATTCGTGTAGTTCCAAATGCGGTGGCAAGATACGGTGCTTATATTTCTTCTGGAGTAATTTTAATGCCGAGTTATGTAAACATTGGTGCTTATGTAGATGAAGGTACTATGGTAGATACATGGGCAACCGTAGGAAGTTGTGCACAAATTGGAAAGCATGTTCACCTTTCTGGTGGTGTTGGAATTGGTGGTGTTTTAGAACCTTTACAAGCCGCTCCAGTTATTATTGAAGATGGTGCCTTCATTGGTTCAAGATGTATTGTAGTTGAAGGTGTTCATGTAGGAAAAGAAGCGGTTTTAGGCGCGAATGTTTGTTTGACTAGTTCAACAAAGATTATCGATGTTACAGGTGATGAACCTATTGAATATAAAGGAGTAGTTCCGGCTCGTTCGGTAGTAATTCCAGGAAGTTATACTAAGAAATTTCCTGCTGGGGATTATCAAGTACCTTGTGCAATCATCATTGGACAAAGAAAACCTTCAACCGACTTAAAAACTTCTCTAAATGATGCACTGAGAGAATATAACGTTGCTGTGTAGTCAAAATTAAAAACATAAACAGAATTCCAATTCGTAACAATATTGTTGTGAATTGGAATTTTTATTTTCTTTTAGAAGTAAAATAAAGGTAAATAAATTGTAAATTTTACATGAATAGTTAAATTTGCTTAAAATTACCTTTCTATGTCAAATTATTTAAACAGTGTAAAACTGTTTTTTAAACGTATTTTTATTGTTATTTTTATCTATCAAATTTGTAGAATATTGTTTTACTTTTTTAATAGAAATTCGTTTGAAAATATTTCAGTAAAAGGCTTTTTAGGAGGAATTCACTTTGATGTATCAGCAATAGCATACATCAATTTAATTTTTGCTTTATTTCATTTTATTCCGGGAGAATTTAAATACAAACCAACATATCAAAAGGTTTTAAAAATTGGATTCTACTTTGTAAATTTAATATTTATACTAACCAACTTTGTAGATTTTGAATATTATAAATTTACTGGAAGAAGAAGTACATTTGGAATGATTACAGCAACTGGGATGGAAAATGAAATTGGCGGTTTGATATTTTCATTCTTAACTGAGTTTTGGTATTTACCACTAATTGCATTTCTATTAGGTTTAGCATTTTGGAAAGCACTTCCTAATATTAAATTAGTAAATGTTACCGTAGGTTCAAAAACAATACTGAAACAAAGTGTTTTATTTGTTTTATTTACAGGAGTTTTAATTGTAACTGGCAGAGGTGGTTTTCAAAAGAAACCAATTAAAATTGTTGACGCAATAAATTATGGTTCTATAAATCAATCTGCATTGGTTTTAAATACACCTTTTTGTATTTTAACGACAATGGGGAAAAAAGAGACATTAGAATCTCCAAAATTTTATAATGAAACAGAATTAAATGCGATTTTTAATCCTATTACAATTATAAAAGAAACCGAGAAATCTTCAAAAAAAAATGTTGTAATACTTATTTTGGAAAGTTTTGGTAGAGAAAATTTGCAACGCGGACAAACGCCTTTTTTAGATAACTTAATAAACAAATCGTTGTTTTTTGAAAATGGTTTTGCTAATGGAAAACTATCTATAGATGCTGTTCCGTCAACCCTTTCGAGTATTCCTAATTTAATGAATACGTCTTTAATTACTTCGAGTTATTCAATTAACGAAGTATACGGATTACCTAAAATTCTGAAAGAAAATGGTTATAAAACAGCTTTTTTTCATGGAGCTTTTAATGGAAGTCAAAATTTTGATCAATATTGCAAAGTAGCAGGTTTTGATGATTATTTTGGTAAAAACGAATATATAGGTCCAGAAGCCTTTGATGGCAAATGGGGTATTTTTGATGAAGAATTTTTACAATTTTTCGCAGGTAAAATGTCTAAATTTAAAGAACCATTTTTTACAACACTTTTTACGATTTCATCTCATAATCCCTACATTATTCCAGAAAAATATAAAGGTAAATTTCCAAAAGGAACTACAAAAATTCAGGAAAGTATTGCATATTCTGATTATGCCTTAGAACAATTTTTTAAAACAGCTTCAAAATACGATTGGTATAAAAATACGTTATTTGTAATAACTGCTGATCATACTTCATCTGAACCAACAGAGAAAAAATTTAAAACAAATGTGGGCAAGTTTAGAGTTCCTATTTTATTTTTTGACCCTTCGAATCCGGAAATGATTGGAAAAAACTATAAAAATCTACAGCAAATAGATATAATGCCCTCTATATTAGATTATTTAAATATTGAAAGTAAAATGGTAACCTACGGAAAATCATATCAATCAGATAAAGATTTTGTAGTGTATTATTTAGATAATATTTACCACTATATTTCAGGCGACTATTATTTAGCTTTTGACGGAACTAAATCTTTGGGATTGTATAATTTCAAAAAAGATGAACTTTTAAAATCAAATCTTTTAAAGACTAATAATTTTAAAGCTGCTGAAATGGAAAAGTTTATAAAAGCTTACATTCAGTCATTTAATGAGAGAATGATAGGAAATAAATTAACGATTCAATAGTTTTTCTTCTCGTTGTAGTTTTAATAATTTTGCGTATTTCATGTGCGAGAAAAATCCTTGAATTAATGCAATTGTAATACCGTCAATACCGTTAAAAATTCCTTTCTTCAAAAAATAACATCTTATAAAGGCAGTTAAACCATTAATTACAGGTTTTATTGCACTTACTCTTTTTCCTTGATCAAAAAGCTGTTGGGCATGCCAAGTAGAATATTGATTTTTTTTAGCTACTATTTGCTCAAAAGACTCCCATCCATAATGTAAAATATGAACAGCCACCTTTTTTTCATTTGTAGTAATAATTTTTTGATGCACTTTAGACGATGATGGATGGGCAGATATTTTATTAAAAAAACGAACTTTATGATCTGGATACCAACCAGAAAAATCGATTAATTCGTCTTTTAAAAAGTTCTTTACACGGAAAGAAAAAGCATCATAATTACCCACTAAATATTTTTCTTTCAAAATAAATTCAGTTGCATCGGTATCCAAAAACTCATCCGCATCTAAATTTAATATCCAATCGTTTGTGCAATAAGGTAATCCATGCGTACGTTGTGGACCATCGCCAAGAAATTTTTGAAAAATTACCTTTGCACCTTTCTCTTCGGCAATTTTAACAGTATTATCAGAACTTAACGAATCTACTACAATGACTTCATTACACACTTTAAAAAGTGCATCAATACATTTACCTATATTCTTTTCTTCGTTAAAAGTGATTACTAAACCGCTAATTGCCATTTTTAATTATTTTTTACAAATGTAATTAATTTATTTATTCTCAATAATCCAAAAATAATAGATAGTTATGTATTTTAGCAACTTCAAAACAAATTATATGAAAATTTTAGTTATTCAGCAAAAACGAATTGGAGATGTATTAACCTCAACTATTTTATCCAATAATTTAAAAACAAAATATCCAAATGCTGAGATTGACTATATGTGTTATGCCAATTGTGTTGATGTTTTAAAAAACAATCCTAACATAACTAATATAATTGTTTTAGAAGAAAAAGTGCGTAAAAACTATCTTTCCCTTTTTCAATTTATTTTCAAAATTAGAAGTACCAAATATGACGCTGTGATTGACGCTTACAGTAAGTTGGAAACCAATTTAATAACATTATTTTCTGGAGCTAAGTATAAAATTTCATATAAAAAAGGCTATTCGGCATTGTTTTATAATTACAATATTGAACGTTTAAAGAACGGAACACAGTCTAAAATTGGTTTGGCAATTATTAATAGATTGCGTTTATTGCAACCTTTAATAGAAGAAGAAATTACCGATTATAAGCCTAAAGTGTTTTTAACAGATTCTGAAATTGAATCAGCAAAAAAACTACTACATTCATTTCCTATAAAAACCGACAAACCAACTTTTATGGTTGGGATTTTAGGAAGCGAATGGTACAAAACGTATCCGTTTGAAAAAATGGCAGAATTATTAGATTACACGGTTCAAACTACTGATGCAAATTTACTTTTCAACTACATTCCGAAACAAAAAGAAGATGCTCAAAAAATCTTTGATTTGTGCCAACCCGAAACACAACAACGCATTTATTTTGATTTGTATGCTAACGATTTGCGTTCGTTTTTAGGTTTACTCTCTCAATGTGATGCTTTAATTGGCAACGAAGGTGGAAGTGTAAATATGGCAAAAGCATTATTTATTCCAACATTTTCATTGTTTTCGCCAAGTGTAGATAAAGAAACTTGGCAAATTTTTGAAGATGAGAAAAATATCTCTATTCATTTAAAAGATTTGAAACCTGAAATTTACAAGGAATTTGACGAGAAATACATTAAAGAACACACTTTCAAGTATTTTGATGAATATCCAATAGCTTTAATTAAAGAAAAATTGAAAGATTTTTTTCAGATTATTCGCTAATATATTTAGACAAACCATTTTCAATAAAAGTTACATTGTGTTTTTTATTGTAGCTTCTAATGGCATTATTCTTTTCCCAAGTCTCAGTTGTTGCATAGCCTCTTTTATGATCTAAATGCAAGCAAATTGCAGAATATCGAATTTGTTTTGAAAGTATTCCTAAATTAAAAAGACGTTCGCCTACTTCTCTATCCAAACCGCCATATTGCATTTCTTCGTTAAAACCATTTACAGCAATTAGATCGTTTTTAAAACAAGACGTATTATGTCCGTTAAAAGTTCGTTTTGTGGGTGTTAACCAATTCATAAAAACAGCAAAAGGTTTAAATTTTGTAAGTTTAGACAATTTAAAACTCTTTGATACTCCATTTTTTATTAACCAAGAAATAGAAAAACAATGTTGGTGTTTAATATTTTCTAATGAAATTATATTGGAAGTTTCCATTGGTAATTTAAAGTAACCACCCGACAAAAAATAGCCTTCTTCTTGGTACTTTAAATGTTGGGCAACAAAATCTTTTCTTGGAATACAATCGCCATCAGTGAAAAGTAAATATTCAGAATTTGTTTTTAAAATAGCTTTATTTAAAATTTTACATTTCTGAAAACCATTATCTTCTTGCCAAATATGTTGAATAGGAAATTGAAATTTATGACTAAAAGATTCTATAATTAACTTTGTGTTTTCAGTAGAACCATCATCAGCAATAACCACTTCAAAATTAGTCTCGGTTTGGTTGCAATAACCTTCGAGTACTTTTTGAAGCCATACTTCCGAATTGTAAGTAGTTATAATAACTGATAATAGCATGTAAAGAAATAAAAAGTGAAAATACTACTTTTTCCAGAACTTTAATTTCTTTTTGATTCTTTTTTTTCTGTGGAATCGAAATTGAAAATCGGCTGTTTGTTTCCACATGGTTTCAAAAACTAAAGTTTCGTTTTCCCCTGAAAGTTTTGCATATTCGTTACTCATCACTTCAATCATATCTTTTTTGTGAGTAATTTTAGAAAGATTTTTCATTCGAGTTTGAAAATCAATAGTTGAATGAAACTTCATCCGATTCAAATCCACTAGAAAAAATGAATATGAGCCATCTTTATTATCTTTTATTAGTGTATTTCCTGGCGAATGATCTAAAAACTCCACTCCTTTTTGATGCATTTGAAAAGAAAATCTTGTAAATTCTCTTATAATTTCTTCTCTATTTTTAAAATCTTCATTTTGCACAATTGCTCTAAACTCAAATACATTTTCTAAATGTTCGCAAACATAATAGCTTTCATTTAATCCAATAAGATCAAAACTTTCAAAAAAAGCAACTGGCTGAGGCGTTCCAATTTGAAATTCCATCAATTTTGAAGCATATTCAAAAGAACGAGATGCTTTAGATTTTCTAAAATAGCGATAAGCAATTTTGTTAATTAAATTAGGCTTTTTAAAAGATTTTACATTCACCACAAATCCATCAATATCAAACAACTTAATTGCATTTCTTTGACCTTCAATAAAAAACTTTCCAGAAGAATTAAAGTGTATAATATTATCAAGTAATAAATCTTTAATTGATTGAAATTTATTATTAATTTTAAAATTATTCATAATTTACTTTGTAAAAAGATAATCCTTAAATTTAGGATTAGTAGCATTTTCTTGAAGATATTTAGGAAGTGTATCTAAGTCATCAAGCATTTTAAATTGCAAATCACGTCCAAACAAATCTTTTCCTGAAGTAATAAAACTTTCAATTTGTTCTTTACTCTTAAAGTTTTCGTTGTTATATTCTGTATGTGAAAAAGCTTCTAATTTTTGAATAATTTTTTTAACTCCGCCTAGATAAGTAAAATGCCAGCCTGCGTTTGGAATAATTTTATATACTTCTCCTCTACGTTTGGTTCTCATTATAATTTTTCTAATTCGATTTGGAGTCTTCTTTAGTAATTTATAAGGTAAAACTGCGGTACAATGCCAAATTCCATCTTTTGCCTCTTCAATAGACATAGAACTACCTCCATCATATATTAACTGGTTATTTAAAAAGTACATATACATGTCCATTTTTAACCCGTAAATTTCATTTATACCTTTATCTAATAAATTTTGTAAAACGGAAGGATTTGGTATTTCATCCACATCAGAAATTAAAACAATATCATCAGGTTTGCAATTTACCAATCCTTTTACAATAGAATTTCGTTGAAAAAATTCTAATTTCCAAGGTGTAAATGGATTAATAATCGGAATAAAAAGCGGGTATTTATCTAGTTTTATATGAATTATTTTTGAAGAAAATTGCGCAAAACGTTCTTTGTTTTCTTCGAAATAATAAGGCTTATGGTTGTTTTGGAATGTCTTGTTTGCTTCAATAATAACAAACTTATCTACCACATTATTTAACTCGTTTAATCTTATTTCTAATAAATCTAGTTCATTAAAAAAAATAAAACAATCATATACCATAATCTTTTTTTTACAAATATAAATATTTATATTAATTTGCACTATATTTATAGATGATGAATAAAAAACCAACTTCTAGTTTAGTTACACCAACATATAATTGGCCAAATGCACTAGAGCTATTACTTTTGAGTGTAAAAAATCAGACCGTATTACCCAATGAAGTAATAATTGCGGATGATGGTTCGAGGCCTGAAACAACTGAATTAATCAAAAAATTTCAAAAAGATTTTCCAGTTCCTTTAATTCATGTTTGGCACGAAGATAATGGCAATCAAAAACCAAAAATAATGAACAAAGCCATAGCATTAGCTAAAAACGAGTACATTATTGAAATTGATGGTGATATTATTATGCATCCTAATTTTATTGAAGATCATTTAAAATATGCACAAAAAGGAACTTATTTATTTGGTTCCAGAGTAAATATCCAGAAAAAAAAATTAGAAACAATATTTAAAGATAAAACTACATATTTTCATTTTTTTTCAAAAGGAATAAAAAAGAGAGGGAGAACTTTACGTATTCCTTTTTTAATGAATTTTGCCAAAAAAATAGCCATTCGTTCTTCTAAATTAAGAGGTTGCAATATGTCTTTTTGGAGAGAAGATTTCATAAAAATAAATGGTTTTAACGAAGGCCTAGTGGGTTGGGGAATAGATGATTCTGAAATGATTCAAAGGCTACACAACATTGGTATTCAAGGAAAAAGACTAAAAAACACGGCTATTGCTTATCATATTTATCATAAAGAGCAAGACAAAAGTCATATTGAAATAAATCATATTATTGAAAAAGAAACAACAGAAAAAAAAATATCCTTTATTGAAAAAGGTGTAAATCAATACTTATAAATGAATACAATTGCAATTATTTTAATAAACTACAACTCCGCTGAATATACAATAAATTGTATAAAAAGCATATGGGATAAAACATCTTCAAATCTTGATTATGAAATTATTGTAGTTGATAATAATTCAAAAATAGAGGATTTGAATTTGGTTGATTCATTTGTACAAAATGAAAAAAGAAACAATCTAAAATTAATTAAAAGTAAAATTAACACAGGCTTTGGTGGTGGTAATATGATAGGAGCGCAAGTTGCAAACGCTAAATATTTTGCTTTTGTAAATAACGATTCTATTTTTAAAAATGATTGTTTATCTCTTTTACATAATGCAATGGAAGCAAATGAAAATTATGGAGTTTGTGGGCCAAAAGCTTACAAAGAAGATGGATCAATTTTACCAACTTTAGACCATTACACATCCTTATCAAAAGAGTTTTTAGGTAGATCTATTCTTGAAAAAATAAATCCAAATAAATATCCAAATCGTAAAAAAGAGTATTTTAATCATCAAAAAGGACAATTTGTATCTGGAAGTTTTATGATGGTAAAATCAATTGATTTTTGGAAAGTTGGCGGTTTTGATACAAATATTTTTTTATATCACGAAGAAACTGATTTATGCAAAAGAATAAACAAATTAAACAAACATTCTTATTTAATTCCTGAAGCCGAATTTATTCATTACCACGGAGCTAGTACTCCAAAGTCTATTGCAATTAAAACGGAATTAAAAATATCTCAGTTATATGTCATTAGAAAACATTATGGATACTTCAAATTTAAAATTTTACTAACTTTTTTTCAAATTAAGTACTTTTTTTCTTCGATTTTTAAACCAAAATATTGGAGTTTATTTTACGTACTTTTAAAGGGAGCGCATCTTTCAGATTCTTTAAAACAAAAGCAGTAATATAAACTTGAATACTACTAAAAATGAAAAGAAATATTTTTACATTATGTTTTCTAGTGTTTTCAATTATTTCTTTTTCTCAAATTAAAGTAAAAGATTTAATTGGAAAATGGTATGCAGAAAATGAATTGACTCAAAGTAAATTTAATGACACGATTATATTTAATCAAAACCCAAAAATAATTGATAATGAACATTGTGAATTTATTAAATGGGAAATTGAAAATAAAAATTTTAAATTAAGTGAAGTCAATTTATGTTTATCCAAAGTTAAAGTTACTTCACATTTTGCAAAAGAAAAGATTAAAATAAATAAAACTGACTTTGGGCAAATAATAGAATATTATCAAGACAAAAAAGAAATTGATAAATTTAGAATTATTCGACTTCAAAATAATGGTTCCAAACAATTTACAGTAATACGTTTCGATAAATTAATTGATCAAAAACTTTATAAATATGTTGATTCATTAATATTTAACGTTTTGAAATACAATCCTGATTCAGATGAAAACTTAACTAATTATGGTGTTAAAATTTCTGACGGCAACCAAAATGTAAAAATACGTATTAAGGATGGTGCAAATAGAAATCTCGAACCATTAATAGTTATTAATGGATACCCTTTAAAAAATAAAGAAATACTAAAAGATATACTTTTAGCAGAAACTTATAGAATTGAAATTCTAACAATAGAAAAATCAACAAGTATCTATGGCTTTAGAGGTTTAAATGGCGTTATTATTTTACAGACTTCGGAGAAGAAATTTAAAGCAGCACGAAGTAAATACGGCTGGTAACCGCGGTTTACTTCAATGACTAATACTAGATTTTGTGCAAAAAATTCGTTACTGAATAGAATATTTTTTTTTTATTTGTATTTGCTTGGTTTTGTTTAATACTATTGAAAGCAAAACACACAACGATAAATTTATTTTTTTTGATGAGTTAATTCATTATTAAGTTAATCAATAAAAACACTTTTGAATTTATCCATTACTCGTTCTGAAGAAAATTCATTTGAATAAGCATCCCAGTTTTTATCTTTATCAACTTTAAAATTTTGAATAATATCATTTAAATCTATTTCGTTAGTATATAAAACAGCTTTATCTCCTAAAATATCAATATGTGACTTTTCTTCTGAATTAGCCCATGTTATAATAGGTTTGTTTGCTATTGAAAACTCTCCTACAGCAATACCAAAACTCTCTCCTTGCTGTCTTGCATGTAAATAGGCATCGCAAGTGTTAATGAATTTAGATTTATAAATTTCGTCTTGAGATTTTGGCAGAAAAATAATGTTTTTATAAGGAGTAAAAATACTTTTAAAAACAAAACTGTTGGTACCCATAAAAACAAAATAAATATCTTTTCTCTTTTTTGAAATTTCAATAATTAATTTTTTAACAAATGGTAAGTCAAAAGTAGTATCGCCTCCGTGTCTTCCAAAAACAATGGCATCTTTAGGAATATTTAATTCGGCTCTCAAATCTAAATCTGTTTTTTCAATTGCAATCATATGAGGTACAAATGGAGCAACTCCGTTAGTCATCTCTTTTGACAACCATTCTGACACATAAGCATAAACATCTCCATGAGGCTCGTAATATTTAAACACAGAATGAATTGCTGTTTTACAATTTTTAGATTCAACACCATCAATTTTACCGGCTTTAATGGCATAAAAAAGATCTGATTTAGTATCGGAAACAATTTTATCTATTTCATTCAAATTAGAATAAGAATGAACTTCAAATTTTTTCTTAAACTTCTCAATTGCAGGTCCAAAATTATTCTTATTGTTTTTTTGATGAATTATAATTGATTCATTATTCAAGTATTCTTGATTAAATAATGCATAATTATAAACTGCATTTGAGGTACCTCTATATGAAAGTTGATTTTCGTGAAAAAGTATTTTCATTTTTAAAATTCAGGGTTACAAAGAAAGAATTGATATTTTTTTCAAAAATACATTTTTTTTAGTTTAACATATATACATTATATTTGATAAATTTTTAAAAATAAAATTTTGTAAGGTAAATTATTCTCTTTTTTATCATATAAAATATAATTCTTTAAAGCTAAAACTACCATCTTGGAAATCAATACAGAAGTTCATAACGCATTCGAAATCATCAAAAACGGAGGCATCATTTTATATCCAACAGATACCGTTTGGGGTATTGGCTGCGATGCCACAAATGAAGATGCAATAAAAAAAATATATGCCTTAAAACAACGTGAAGAATCTAAAAGCATGATTGTTTTACTAAACGGCGAACGAATGATGTACAATGTGTTTAAAGATATTCCTGAAGTAGCTTGGCAAATTTTAGATTTGTCAGAGCGACCAACCACTTTAATTTTAGATAAACCACGCAATGTGGCAAAAAATATAATTGCAGAAGACAATACATTAGCCGTTAGAATGGTTACCGAACCTTTTTGTTTTAAATTAATGGAGAGAATGAAAAAACCTTTAGTTTCTACTTCTGCTAATGTTTCCGGAATGTTTACTCCTAAAACTTTCAAAGAAATTACTCCAGAAATTATAAAAGGTGTTGACTATGTAGTAAATTTGCACCACGATAAAGTTTGCAAAAATCCTTCTACGATTATTAAATTAGGTTTAGATAGTCAGGTAAAAGTGATTCGCAAATAAAAATGTGTCAATATTTCGATTTGTCAATAAGCCAATGAAATTGTTTGATAAATTATTGACACATTGACTAATTGTCAAATTGACTAATTAAGAAAATGAATTACAAACAACATTTAGAACATAAAATTTTCAAAATCATCTCGCAAGCAGCACAAGAACTTAACTTGGAATGCTATGTAATTGGTGGTTTTGTTCGCGATATTTTACTTGAACGAGACCACAAAAAAGACATTGACATTGTTGCAGTTGGTAGTGGAATTGAATTAGCTTTAAAAGTATCTCAACTCATTCCATTTCATCCAAAAGTACAAGTTTTTAAAAACTACGGAACTGCCATGTTGCGCTATGATGACATTGACGTGGAGTTTGTGGGAGCTCGTAAAGAATCATACACACACGATAGTCGAAATCCATTAGTGGAAAACGGAACGCTTAAAGATGATCAGGAACGAAGAGATTTTACGATAAATGCGCTAGCTTTTTCTTTAAATGCTGAAAATTTTGGCAATTTAGTAGATCCTTTTAATGGTGTGGAAGATTTGAAAAACAAAATCATAAAAACGCCTTTAAATCCTGATATCACCTATTCCGACGATCCGTTGCGAATGATGCGTGCGATTCGTTTTGCTACGCAACTAAATTTCGAAATTGAATCGGAATCTTTAAAAGCAATTTCTAAAAATAAAGACCGAATCAATATTATTTCAGGAGAACGAATTGTAGATGAATTGCATAAAATTTTGGCTTCTGAAAAACCTTCTATTGGCTTTTTGCATTTATTTCAAACCGGATTATTAGAAATAATTCTTCCGGAATTAACGGATTTAAACAATGTAGAAGAAGTAGAAGGTCATACGCACAAAAACAATTTTTACCACACGCTAGAAGTAGTTGATAATATTTGCCCAAATACCGATGACGTTTGGTTGCGTTGGTCGGCATTATTACACGATATTGGCAAAGCTCCGACAAAAAGATTCAATAAAAAACAAGGTTGGACGTTTCACGGACATGAATTTTTAGGTGGAAAAATGGTCAAAAAAATATTTGAACGTTTGCACATGCCTTTAAATCATAAAATGAAATTTGTTCAAAAAATGGTCATGATGAGTTCTCGACCAATTGTTTTGGCAGAAGATATTGTTACAGATTCGGCAGTAAGACGTTTGGTTTTTGATGCAGGAGAAGATGTTGAAAATCTAATGACGCTTTGCGAAGCTGACATTACAACTAAAAACCCTAAAAAGTTCAATAAGTATCATAACAATTTTAAAATTGTACGTACTAAAATAGTTGAAGTTGAAGAAAAAGATAGAGTTAGGGTTTTTCAACCGCCAATTTCTGGTGAAGAAATCATGGAATTGTTTGGTTTAAAACCTGGTAGAGAAATTGGCCAACTAAAAGAAGCGGTTAAAGAAGCCATTTTAGAAGGCGAAATTCCAAATGAATATGAAGCTGCAAAAGAGTTTGTTATAAATAAAGCTTCCAAAATTGGATTAAAAAAAGTATAAATTTTATAATTTGTTAAAGTGCTTTTAAAATTGTCTTTAAGTAAATTTGTAGCACTTTTTGAAAATCAAAAAAATGAAAACAAATAAATCGGTTATTTACTGGCTACTTTCTGGTTGTATACTACTTTTTGTTATGGTAACTGTTGGTGGTATTACTCGTTTAACAAACTCGGGTTTATCTATGACCGATTGGCATTTAATAAACGACACTTTTCCGCCTATGAGCGAAGAAAAATGGGTAGATGCCTTTGAAGAATACAAGAAGTTTCCTGAATATCAAAAAATCAATCAATACAATAATTTTCAATTAGATGATTATAAGTTTATCTTTTTTTGGGAATGGTTTCACCGTTTTATTGGTCGAATTATTGGTGTTGTTTTCATTATTCCATTCGTTTATTTTTTAATCAAAAAACAATTAAATGCAACAACCATCAAAAAATGTTTCATTCTTTTAGGAATGGGCGCTTTTCAAGGATTCTTAGGATGGTTCATGGTAGCTAGTGGTTTAAAAGACATGCCAGATGTAAGTCATTTCAGACTGGCAATTCACTTAACGTTTGCTTTTATCACATTTGCTTATACGCTATGGGTAGCTTTGGATTTGATTTATCCAGAAAGAAAATTACCCGTTTTAGAATTGAAAAAAATCGCCCGAATTGCTCTGGTAATTCTTATCATTCAAATTATTTATGGTGGTTTTGTTGCAGGTTTAAATGCCGGATTAATTCACAATCATTGGCCTTTGATGAGTGATGGTCAATTTTTCCATGAAAGTATTCAATTAGAACAATCGAATTTACTATTAGCATTTACTGAAGGAAAAAGCGGCGTGCAATTCATTCACCGAACTTTTGCCTATTTTGTAGTTGGAATGATTATTTTCTTATTTATAAAAAGCAGAAAATTTGTGTTGGACAAAACGCAAGATAACGGAGTTAAAACCTTGTTGGTTTTTGTTTTTATTCAGTTCTTATTAGGTATTTTTACCTTGTTATTCCATGTGCCACTTTGGTTAGGATTAGCTCATCAAATCATGGCATTCTTTTTATTAACTGCCATGACATTTACGTTACATCGATTTTCAAAATAATATTGCCGACTATATTGTCACAGTTCCTTGTTATTAACTTTAAATGTCAAAATTAAATGCTTCAGATAAATTTTTAGACTTATCTGACTACGGAAGGTCGTTTGGAAGATTCTTAGCGCTTCAATTAAAAGAAACACGTTTTACTCCTATTCATGTTACCTTGTTATTTGGTATATCTGGCTTAATTGCAATTTATTGTATTTTAAATCATTATTACATTACTGCTTCGTTTTTTATACTTTTAAAATCAGGTATTGATGCCGCAGATGGCGAGTTAGCTCGATTAAAAAAAACGCCCTCTTATTCTGGACGCTATTTAGATAGTATTTTTGATATTTTTTTAAATTTCTTTTTCCTATTAGCCATCTGGAAAGTAACGAATACATCATTTTGGATGATGCTACTTGCTTTTTTTTGTATTCAACTCCAGGGTACTTTATATAATTATTACTATGTAATTTTAAGAAACAAATCGGTTGGAGGCGACACTACTAGTAAAGTTTTCGAATACAAAACACCTAAAGCTTTACCTGGTGAATCGCAAAAGTCAGTTACTATTTTGTTTAAAATTTACACAGTTGTTTATGGAGGATTTGATAAAATAATTCACTTTTTAGATCAAAATGCTCATAAAGTAAAAACCTTTCCTAATTGGTTCATGACGCTATTATCCCTTTATGGATTAGGGTTTCAGTTATTACTTATTGCTTTTATGCTTACCATGGGTTGGATTGAATTTATTATTCCGATTTTAATTTATTATTCAATTTTAATAATTGCTTTAATTGGTATTAGAAAAAGTTTCATCATTTAATAGATATTTGTTATTAATTCTAATGTTTTGTAACATTTCAGTTGTGTAATCGTTTTAATAATAAAACATATCCTAATATGAAAAGCGTTAAAATTATTATTATTGTTTTATTACACCTTTCGGGAAATATTGGAAATGCATGCAGTATGTACAAAATTACCAAAAATGGTAAAACTTTCGTTGGCTGTAATCATGATGCTTGGCTAACAACACCTCATATTTGGTTTGAAATTGGCTCATTAAATGCACCTTATGGAGCAGCATTTACAGGTGCAAGATACGATGGTAAAAACGGTTATGCCCCACAATCTGGAATGAATGAATATGGATTAGTCTTCTCAAGACTTTCCTCCTATCATCCAGAAATAAAAAATTTAAACAATAAACTTAAAATAACAAATCCTACTTTTTACTTAAAAGACATTCTTCATACTTGTAAAACTGTAGAAGATGTTAAAAAGTATATTGAAAAATATGACCAAAGTTATTTCATAGAAGATGTATTCATTTATATTGAAAAATCTGGGAAATATATCGTAGTGGAACCTTATAAAATTATTGAAGGTAACGATGCTAGTTATGTTTTGTCTAATTTTTGTCCGTCTATAACCTCAAAAGAAGATGCAAAAAGACTTGATCGCTACAAAAATGGTGTTGATTTTCTAAAAAACAATTATGAATCAAATCTAGAATTTTGTAAAAAGGTTTCGGATACCATGCACGTTTGTCGTGATAAAATTGGTGATGGAACGCTCTTAACTTCTATTTGGGATAATACTAATGGAACTGTCAATTTATACTTCTATCATAAATATGACAAAACAATTCAATTTAATATAAAAGAGGAACTTGCTAAAGGAAATCACATTATAAAAGTAGATTCATTATTTCCAAAAAATAAAGAATTTGAAAAATTAGCTTCTTATAAAATACCTCAAAACAACGATTCAATTCGATTTTTTCTTCTTTTTAGTGGTTTGTTTTTTTTAATGAGTTCTTGCTACTTTTTTATCAATTATTTTAAAACAAAAAACATAAATAAATATAATTTTATTAAGCTATTGCTAGTACCATTTGGATTCATACTATTCTTCTATATGTTTGTATTAAATACAAATATTAACATCTTCTATTTCCCTGCTCCTTACAAAGATTCACATCGTTTATTAATAAGCCTTACTTCCTATATTCCGTTTGTTTTACTTATTCTTATATTGCCGTTGCTAGCTATTAATTATAAAATAATTTATGAAAAATATTGGAATAAATTAGCTACTATACTATTAAGTTTAAATAATTTACTTTATTTAATTTTAATAGGCTTTTTTGTGTATTGGCGCTTTTATTTTAATTTTTAATTATCCTATCCACTCTTTAAAATCAGCAACACGTTCTCTAGCTACAATGACTTCATCGGCTTTGTAAGTGGGTAAAATGATTTTTAATCTCGAATTTGAATACACCTGAATTTCTTTAACGGCCTTCAACGGAACAATGAATTTTCGGCTTACGCGATAAAAATCTTTTGGATTGATTTCGGTTTCTACAACTTCTAAAGTGGAATCGATTAAATAATCACGATTATCCAAGGTGTGAATATATGTTCCTTTGTTTTCGCTGTAAAAACATTCTACTTCTTCAATGGAAATCACTTTTAATTGTTGCCCAATTTTTACTGAATATCGCTTTTTATATTCCTTTTCCACCGGATTGACTAACATGCGCTTAATCGCTTCAAAATCTAAACTTGAAATCGTGTTTTTTTGAAATTGATTTTTGAACTTAGAAATTGCAATTGAAAGTTCGTCTTCATCAATTGGTTTCAACAAATAATCAATGCTATTCAATTTGAAAGCTCGCAATGCATATTCATCATAAGCAGTTGTAAAAATCACGGCACTTTTAATATCAATTTGCTCAAATATTTCAAACGACAAACCATCAGACAATTGAATGTCCAAAAAAATCAAATCAGGATGCGGATTGTTTTGAAACCATGAAATAGCTTCTTCAACAGAATGCAACATGGTATTTACTTGCAAACCTAATTTCTCAACCTTGCGTTGCAACAATCGTGCTGCTGGTTTTTCGTCTTCGATTATTAATATATTCATTGTTATTTTTGTTTCAGGTTTCAGGTTTCAGGTTCTTGTGTTGTCTGTCAACTGCGACTGAAAACTGCGACGAATTATTCCCACTTATTCGCCTTCTCTTTCTCCATAAATTCTTTAATCTTACGCTCTTCCCAGTTTTGTCCCATGATAAAATCAGGCAAAAATACCGATAATCCATGTGCTAACAATCCTAATCCCCAAAAGAAAGCGGTGAAAAAATTATGTGCTTGAAAATAACTTTCGCCATCTTTTAAATTTTGAATATTAATAATCACGATCATAATATTGATGACTAAATAAACGACAGCGTGTGTGTAAAATCCTTTGATTTTCTTTACTCTTTTAACCGCCTGATAATATCTTACTTCTTCTGCATTTGATGGAATAAAGTTTTTAAACGCTTCTTTATCCATTCTACTATTGATTCTATCTTGTAAACTCATGATTTCTTATTTTTTTTAAATTTAATTATTCCCATTTGTTGTTTTTCTCTTGATCTTTTTTCAAAATCTCTTGAATTTTTCGTTCTTCCCAAGAACTTCCATAACCAAAAACTCGAAAAGCATGAAAAACCAATCCCATTCCCCAACCTAACATCGGAAACCAAAACCATTGAAATCCTGAAAAGGTTCTAAAATTGATAAACACTAAAACCGGAATTACGATACAATAAGAAATTAAACTTCCGTAAAATTCTTTGATTTCTTTGACTCTTCTTGACGCTCTTTCATAAGCCGTTTGTTCATTATAATTATATGTTGTTTCCATAATACTTATTTGTTTGGTTAAAATTGGTAGAAATACTTTAAACTCTTTCTCGTTTTCTTCTACCAATACTTTTCTTTTGGTTAAAATTCCGTAGCGATTGACAATATTTTGTAACCCTACGCCTTTTCGGTCTGATAAAACTTCTTTCTTTTGAAGATTGTTAGTAATTACCAACTGACCATTTTCAATACTAATTTTAATGTGTAGCGGTTTTGCTTCGCTAACAACATTGTGTTTTATACAGTTTTCTAATAATAATTGCAACGATAACGGAACTACTTTTGTTTCTTCTGTCATTGCGAGGTTCGAAGCAATATCAAAACCTTCTGGAATTTCAAATGTGATGCTATTTTCAAATCGCATTTTTAGCAAATTCATGTACGTTTTAGCAAATTGTAATTCTTCCGCAACCGAAACCAATTCTTTATCTTTTTGCTCCAAAACATAACGATAAATCTTTGAAAGCGATGTCGTGAATTTTTGAGCATTTTCGGGATTTTCTTCAATCAGCGAACTCAATACATTCAAACTATTAAAAAGAAAATGTGGATCGATTTGATTTTTTAAACTTTCAAACTGCGCCGAAGCTGTTCCAGCAATGATTTTTTGTTCTTTTAACTTGTTTTCCTGATACGATTTGTAGAAATAAACTAAGTGAATTACTAACGAAACTATAATTGTAATCACCATTGCCACAACATAATTAGCTGGTATTTCATTTTGGATAAACTCTTGAACCGTTTTGTTTTCAAACCCAACATCTTCCAACATTCGCAAAAGAAATATCGCAAATCCCGAAACAAAAAACGAAGCTAAAAATCCGATTACCAATCGCTTTAAATGAAATCGATTCTTTTCAAAATATTTATCTAATTGGATAAATATTAAAGCATTAGCAAAATAAAGTACCACACTATACAACATCGTAAAAATGAAATTCCATTTTAATGTTACAAGACTTGGTAAACTTCTACTGATTAGTAAATTCACACCTTGAAGTATTGCAAAAATTACAAACCCAATTACTATTGCTTTAACTATTTCTCTTGAATACTTCATTTTAAAAATTTTATTTACAAGCCTTAATTTCCTCTTGTGCTCTATCTAATCCCCAACTTGGATGAAAAACCGATTCAGGCTTAAAAGTAGCAAAAAGTTCGATTGCTTTTTCAATTTGGGCACACATTGGTTGGGTATCTTGACTAAAATAAGCTGCCATTCCTTTCTCAAAAGAGGCTTTTTGAAACACAACTCTTGGGTTTTCAGGAGCAATTTTATACGCTTTATTGTAAATATACATTACATCTCCCGATAATTTTTGCCCGTTTGTCATTGGATCATAAACAATCCAAGCGGTGTGAATCATAGCTTGCATTACTAATACTTCCGGATTTTCTAAAGCCAAATTATTACAAAAATCTTGTGCTTTTTGAGCGGTTTCTAATAAAGCGACTACTTTTGTTTTGTCTTTTTCTACAAAAGCTTGAGTTGTGTTTATTAATGCGATGTAATAATTTGGTAACCAATTTGTTTTTTCAACCGAAGCAATTTGCTCTAACTGGACTAATGCTTCTTTTGAATTTCCTTCCTTCCAAGTTTGTAAGGCTTTTTTCATTCCTTGGTCGAATTGTGTTTGTGCTGTTACTACTGAAACTACAAACATTGCGATGATAGTGATTAATTTTGTACTCATAATTTTTATTGTTTTAATTGTTTTTACACAGAGCTTCACCGAGATTTTTAATTTTGATTGCGTTGAATAAAGATTCTCACAGTTGCTTCGCTTTTTTAATTGATTAATGTTCGTTTTTTGACTTTGATCTTGTTATTGGTTTTAAACTTGATCTTGAATTTGTTTTTGTTCTTGCGCTTGAACTATCTTATTTTGATGAAGCAAAGTTGCAACTGAAAAACCTTGAATAAAATTGAAAATAACCCAACTGTCATTTTTTGAGGATGAATTGTAACTTTCCCGATTTTATTTACTTTTACCAAAATTAGACTTATGCCCTATCAAGATATTTTAGACGGAATTTACAACGAAGTTTCTCAAATTGAAAACACAGGAAAAATAGCAGATTATATTCCTGAATTAGCTAAAATTGACGAAAATAAATACGGAATAGCATTGATTGACAAACATCAAAATGTGTTTTCAAAAGGCGATGCTTTAGAAAGTTTTTCGATTCAAAGTATTTCAAAAGTCATTACCACTTCCCTTATTTTTTCTAAAATTGGAAACGATTTATGGAAACGTGTTGGCTATGAACCTTCTGGAAATGCTTTCAATTCCTTAATTCAATTAGAATATGAAAAAGGTATTCCTAGAAATCCTTTCATAAATGCTGGAGCTCTAGTAATTGCTGATCTGATGTTGGATCATTTTGAAAACCCAAAAGAATATTTCTTAGAATTTGTCAGAGAACTTTCAGAAAATCCAACAATTAATTACAACCAAAAAGTAGTTCAATCTGAATTAGAAAATGGGTATAGAAATGCCGCTTTAGTTAACTTTATAAAATCTTTTGACAATATTAAACACCAACCAGAAGAAGTTTTAGATTTTTATTACCATCAGTGTTCGGTTGAAATGAGTTGTGTAGATTTAGCAAAATGTTTTCAAGTTTTTGCTAATAACGGGATAATTCCAAAAAGCAATTCTAAATTCCTAACTTCCAGTCAATGCAAACGCATGAATGCTTTAATGCAAATGTGTGGTTTTTATGATCAAGCGGGTGAATTTACTTTTAAAGTTGGACTTCCCGGAAAAAGTGGAGTTGGCGGTGGTGTAGTTGCTATTTTTCCAAATCAATATACAGTAGCTGTTTGGAGTCCGAAATTAAACAAAAAAGGAAACTCATTTTATGGCCTAGAAACCCTTGAGCGACTAACAACAATAACAGAAACTTCAATATTTTAAAATCTTATTAACAATTCTAAATTGTTAAAATTTGTTTCTTAAATAATCCTTACTTTTGCTTTTCTTAAAATTTCAAAGATTATGATTTATAAATTCAGAGCTATTCTAGATGCCGAAGAAGATATTTTTAGAGATATTGCGATAGAAAGCGACAATACATTAGAAGATTTACACAATGCTTTAATCAATGCTTTCGGGTTTGATGGAACAGAAGTTGGTGCTTTTTATACGTGTGCAAATGATTGGTCTTGGCATGAAGAAGACGGAATTCCTTTGTTTGACACTGGTGATATTCCGGGCGAAATCAAAACAATGGCTGAATATAAATTAGACGATTTAGTTCATGAACAAAATACTAAATTGGTTTATGTTTATGATTTGTTTTCAATGTGGACATTTTTCTTAGAATTAGCTGCAATAGATAATGACAAACAAATTGGAGAAACTTATCCTGCTTTGTTATTTTCACACGGCGAACTTCCTGCCGAAGCACTTCAAAGTGGATTCAGAGGTGATTTGTCTGACGAAGATATGTTTGGTGAATTTGAAGATGATTTAGATGACGAAGACTTAGACATGTTTGACGGAGACGATAGCTTTGAAGACATGGGATTTGAAGAAAACTGGAATTAAAAAACAGGTTAAAAGTTGATAGGTTAAAAGTTTAAAAGGAAAAAAACTCCTGAAAACTACTTTTAAACCCATAAACTTCTAAACTTTTAAACTAAAATTAAAAAATGATAAACTTATTTAACGCACATATTGAAAACCTATCGATTCATAGAGTAGGAAATAAAAGTAGAAACGAAGCTATTTTTTTATCGGATAATCCGTATGGGTTAAATGACGAAATTATGCCTTTATTAAAAGAATATTTCTTTAAACCTTTTCGTGAAAAAGAAGAAAATTATTTTCAGTTTGCTCATGAAGTTGATTTAGAATATAATGACATGTTCAATTTTGCTACCGAAGTTTTTAATAACCCAAATGAAATTCATAACGTTTCGAAAAAAATTACAAAACATCTTTTTGAGCAATCAAACCATCCACACATTAAAAACGGAGAAGTATATGTAGCTTATTTTACACATGTTTCTATTGATAATAATGTAGTTGATGCTATTGGTGTTTTCAAAAGTGAAGTACAAACCGATTTCTTACAATTTGAAGAAAAAGAAAGTAACTTAGAAATGATTTTACAACAAGGAATCAACTTGAATAAGTTAGATAAAGGTTGTATCATTTTCAATTATAAAAAAGATGAAGGTTACAAAATTTTAACCGTAGATAGCAACCGTTACGATGCGCGTTATTGGTTAGAACATTTCTTATCAGTTGATGCTTTTCAGGATGAAAACTTCATGACTAAGAAATACTTGAAATTCTGTCAAGAGTTTGCTAAAGAAGTAGTTTTACCAGCCGAAGACAAGCAACAAGAAGTATTGTTTATGAATCGTGCAATCAATCACTTTGCAAAAAATGATGAGTTTGAAGAAACGGCTTTCTTAAATGAAGTAATGCAGAATCCTGAATTTATTCCAGAATTCAAAAATTATAAAGTAGATAAAGGTGCCAAATATAGTATCGAAGACGTTTCAAGTTTTCCAATTGCGAATGCTGCCGTGACTGATGTGCGTCGTACGTTAAAAAACACGATTCAATTAGATACCAATATCCAAATCAAATTGGATTTCATCAACCCTGAAAGCGCTGAGAAATTCGTTGAAAAAGGTTGGGACGAAGAAAAACAAATGTATTATTACTTGGTTTACTTTAACAAGGAACAAAAATCCTAAGCTATTTATTAACAAAATATTAAACCTCAATTACAATCTTGTACTTGAGGTTTTTTTTGAAAGAACTTTAACAAAATTTTTGTTTAACTTTTTTGATAATTAATTAAACATTAATTACCTTTGATAAAATTTAAACATCATGGCAAAAAAGAAAGAAATTACCAAGCAAGAAATATTGAGTTTTTACATCGATTATTTTTTAGAACATAATAAACAACCTACATCTGTTTATTTATTTGCCAAGCATTATACTTTTGATGAATCATTATTCTATAAGAATTACGCATCATTTGATCAAATAGAAAAAGACTTCTTTAATTCATTATTCACAAATACTAAAACATTACTTCATAAAAGTGATGAATTTAGTTCTTACGACGCCAGAACACAATTATTAAGTTTTTACTTTACGTATTTTGAAATGTTATCTGCCAATAGAAGTTTTGTTGTAGCACAATTAAAAGAAAGCAGTAACAAACTAAAAAGTTTATCTAAATTATCAGAATTAAGAATTCATTTTAAATCATTTTATAACGAATTAGAAATTGAAAAAATTGATTTAAAACAAGATAAGCTTGTTGAAATTCAAGAAAAAAGTATGAGTGAAATGGCTTGGCTTCAATTCTTATTTACATTAAAATTTTGGCTAGAAGACACTTCATTATCGTTTGAAAAAACTGATATTTTTATTGAAAAATCTGTCAATACAAGTTTTGACTTAATGGATATTGCTCCTTTAAAAAGTTTAATTGACTTTGGAAAATTCATGTGGCAAGAAAAAGCTTCATTTAAAATGTAATCATATGAAATTGCTCTAAAAAAATATTTACTCGAGCAAAATCCTTTAACAAAAAAAGCGATACCCTTTTTTACCGCTAAAAAAAGTCAAACAAAATGAAAACTATAGATAGTATTCCTACGTCAAAAATTCAGAGAGCATCAAAACTGATTCAAACTGGAGCAAAAGTGGGTGTAAATTACATTAAATATTACGGAGATAAAATTACCAAAACAGAAGAAGAAGCAAAAGAAAACTTAAATATTAATAATGCTTCTGACATTTACGATGGTTTAAAACAATTAAAAGGTAGCGCTTTAAAAGTGGCTCAAATGTTAAGCATGGACAAAAGTATTTTGCCTCGCGCATACGTTGAAAAATTTTCTTTAGCTCAATTTTCGGTTCCACCTTTATCTGCGCCATTAGTAAACAAAACCTTTAAAAATTATTTTGGTAAACAACCACAAGACATATTCGATACTTTTAATGCCACTTCAATAAATGCCGCTAGTATTGGTCAAGTACACCAAGCTAGCAAGGATGGGAAAAATCTTGCTGTGAAAATTCAATATCCAGGAGTGGCAGAGAGTATAAGTTCTGATTTAGCAATGGTAAAGCCAATTGCAATTAAAATGTTTAACATTAAAGGAAAAGATTCTGATAAATATTTTAAAGAAGTTGAAGATAAATTAGTTGAGGAAACCAATTATATAAACGAAGTTAAGCAAAGCATTGAAATGGCGGAAGCTTGTGCAACTATTCCGAATTTACTCTTCCCAAAATACTATCCTGAATTTTCTTCAGAGAAAATCATAACAATGGATTGGATGACGGGCGAGCATTTATCTGAATTTACTGCGCACAATACAAACAAAGAAGTTTCCAATTTATTGGGGCAAACGCTTTGGGATTTTTATATGTTTCAAATGCACAACTTAAGAAAAGTTCATGCCGATCCTCATCCTGGAAATTTCTTAATCAACAAAGAAAATCAACTTATTGCTTTAGATTTTGGTTGTATTAAAGAAGTTCCGAATGATTTTTATATACCTTATTTTGAATTAGCGAAGAAAGAAAATTTAGCAAATCCTGAATTTTTCAAATCGAAACTATACGAATTAGAAATTTTAAGAAAAGACGATTCAAAAGAAGAAGTTGAGTTTTTTACTGCGATGTTTCACGAGTTGTTAAGCTTATTCGCAAGACCATTTCATGTGGAAGAATTTGATTTTTCTGATGATGAATTTTTTGGACAAATTGCCGATTTAGGCGAACGTTATTCAAAAAGTACAGAATTGAAAAACATGAATGGAAATAGAGGTTCAAAACATTTCATCTATATCAACAGAACCTTCTTTGGTTTATACAATTTAATGCATGATTTAAAAGCCGAAAAAGTTAAAATAAACAACTTTTTAAATTATTAAATTTTTCCAAATCTACTATTTCAAAACTCTCAACTCGCCATAGTTGAGAGTTTTTTTATTTTTTACTTCGTAACAAAAGTCGCAACTGTTCGTCTTACCTATAAATCAAAAAACGAACAAATTGGAAACCATTTTAAAAATCACCAATCTAAACAAGATTTTCAACAAAAAATTACACGCTGTAAAAAATGTGTCATTTGAGATCAAGAAAGGAAATGTTTATGGCATTCTTGGTCCAAACGGATCTGGAAAATCAACAACATTAGGAATTGTGCTTAATGTTGTTAATAAAACTTCTGGCGATTTTGAGTGGTTTGGAGGAAAGTTAAATACTCATGAAGCTTTAAAAAAAGTGGGAGCTATTATAGAGCGTCCAAATTTTTATCCTTACATGACAGCTAAAGAAAATTTAGAATTGGTTTGTAAAATTAAAGGAACTAACTTTTCTAAAGTAGACGAAAAACTAGAATTAGTTGGACTTTTAGAACGTAAAAACGATAAATTTAGAACCTATTCATTAGGAATGAAACAACGTTTAGCTATTGCTTCTGCCCTACTGAATGATCCCGAAATTTTAATTCTTGATGAACCAACAAACGGTTTAGATCCGCAGGGAATTCGTCAAATTAGAGATATTATTCGAATAATTGCATCTCAAGGCACAACCATTTTATTAGCTTCTCATTTATTAGATGAAGTTGAAAAAGTATGTAGTCATGTGGTTGTTTTACAAAAAGGCGTAATGTTATACCAAGGTTCGGTTCATAACATGATTGCAAACGACAGCTTCTTTGAAGTAAAAGCCGAAAATATGGCACAATTAAAATCTGTTCTTGAAAATCACGAATCTGTTAAAAATACTGTTGAAGAAGAAGGAAAATTATTAGTTTATTTAAACAATGAAATTTCAGCTAAAGAATTAAATTCATATGCATTTGAGCATAAAATTGTTTTAGAACATCTTGTTAAAAGAAAAAACAGTTTAGAAGAACAATTTTTAGAATTAACCAAAAACAAATAAACTAATCATGAAAAGATTACTTTCAATAGAATTTCAAAAAATTTGGAAAAACAAAGCTAGTCGTATTTTAATTATTTCATATTTCATTTTATTAAGTTCTATTGCATTAATTGCTTCTATAGAATTTACATTTTTTGGACGTGAAATAAGAATTGCAGATCAAGGGATTTTTAATTTTCCTTACATATGGCACTTTAACACTTATATCGCTGCTTTATTTAAAATATTCTTAGCTGTAGTCATTGTTTCCATGATGGCTAATGAATATACTTATGGCACATTAAAACAAAACCTTATTGACGGTCTAAGCAAAAAAGAATTTATATTATCAAAATTTTTAGTAGTTGTTAGTTTTGCAATGGCTACTACCTTATTTATTTTTATAATGTCCTTAATTTTAGGGTATTCATTTTCCTCTTACAATGAACTATTCATTGTTTTTTCTGATTTAGAATACTTACTAGCCTTTTTTATAAAACTAATAGGTTTCTTCTCATTCTGTCTGTTTTTAGGAATATTAATTAAAAGAAGTGCTTTTGCTTTAGGATTTTTATTTATTTGGTTTGGTTTTGAGAAAATATCTTATGGAATTTTAAAGTTTGAAATTTTAAATGGAAATAATAAAACTATTGATTTTGCTGACAAACTTTATAAGTTTTTTCCTTTAGAATCAATGAGTAATTTAATTAAAGAACCTTTTACAAGATTAAGTGTTGCAAAAACATTAGAAACTACAATTGGAGGAAAAGAAGTTATTAGAGATTACAGCATACACTTCTCTGAAATAGCAATAGTTTTAGTTTGGACATTTATATTTATTTTAACATCCTATTACATCTTAAAAAAGCGCGATTTGTAGTATCTTTGCCGATGCTATGAATGCTATTAAAAACAAACTTATTTTAGCTCTTTTCGTTTCGATTTTTCAATTTGGAAACGCACAGAATATTTCTGTAGACGAAGGCTATACCCCTGAATATTTAGTAAATGATGTTTTAATAAACAGCACTTGCGCCAATGTATTTAATATAACGGTTTCTGGAGGAAATTTTGCCTCTGGCGAAAAAAGTTACGGATTTTTTGATGGAGTTGGTACTTCATTTCCTTTTCAAAATGGAATTATACTTTCTACAGGAAAAATTAATAATGCGCCAGGACCCAATTCTTATTTATCAGATGATGGTGGAAGCATGGGCTGGAATGGAGATAACGATTTAAATACTGCATTAGGATTAAGCAATTCTTATAACGCAACCATACTTGAGTTCGATTTTATTCCGCTTGGAAACAGAATTAGTTTTGATTATATTTTTTCTTCTGAACAATATTTAACTAATCCTTCTGCAAATCAATGCAACTTTACCGACGGATTTGCTTTTTTATTAAAAGAAGCTAGTAGTACAACTTATCAAAACCTGGCTGTTGTACCTGGTACAAATACTCCTGTAAAAGTAAATACGGTTCGTGGTTCTGGCACAATTTGCCCTCCAGCAAATGCAGCCTACTTTGATGCCTTTAACGATGTTAATCATCCAACAAACTATAACGGACAAACCAAAGTTTTAACAGCCGAATCAGACGTAACACCTGGAGTAACTTATCATATTAAATTAGTTATTGCTGATGAAGGAAATTACCGTTACGATTCTGCCATATTTTTAGGAGGTGGTAGTTTTAATTTTACAATAGATATTGGAGACGACAGATTAATTGCGAATGGCAATCCTTTATGCCAAGGCGAAAATTTAGTAGTTGATGCTTCACAAACTGGCGCAACAGGCTACCAATGGTTTCAAAATTCTATTGCAATTCCAGGCGCTACTAATGCAACTTACAACATTACTTCAGCGGGAGACTATTTGGTTGAAATTAATTACGGACCAACGTGTCAAACAACAGGTAGTATTAAAATTGAATATGCTGAAGATTTAATTATTAACGAAGATACATTTACACTATGCGATGCAGATACAAATCAAGATGGAATAACACTTTTTGATTTAGACGTCATAAAAAATCAACTTTTTACCAATCTGCCAACCAATTATGTAGTTTCGTTTTTTGAAACAACGACAAGTACTTCAGCCTTATCTTCAAACTACACAAATACAATAGCTTACAATCATACCATTTATGCTAGAGTAATTAATATTCAAGGATGTTATACTAATTATCCAATATTTCTAAATGTTACTACTTTTGATGAAATTATTTTAGACGAAGAAATAGGTTTGTGTGAAAATGATGTGTTGATTTTAAATGCTGGACCAGGCTTTTCTTCTTATTTATGGGACACGAACCCGCCTCAAAATTCGCAACAAATTTTAATTGCTTCGGCAGGAACATATCATGTAACACTAACTAATGCAAATAATTGTTCCAAAATAAAAACCTTTACTATTATTGCATCATCAATTGCAATAATTGAAGATATCATTATTAATGATTTTCAGGAAAACAATACAGCAACAATTCAAATATCGAGTTCAAGCGTAGGTGATTATGAATTCTCATTGGACGGAATTAATTATCAAGATTCTAATGTTTTTAGTAATCTTAATGCAGGAGAATACATCGTTTATGTGCAAGACAAAAATGGATGTGGCATTGTATTTGAAAAATTTTACATCTTAGATTATCCTAAATATTTCACACCAAACGGCGACGGATATAACGATACATGGTTCATTGATAATTTAGACAAACGAAATCTCGAAAATAGTATTATTTCTATTTTTGATCGTTATGGTAAATTATTAAAACAAATTAATGGCTCAGGCGAAGGATGGAATGGTACTTTTAATGAAACTAATTTACCAAGTACCGACTATTGGTTTGAAATTAAACTTACCAACGAAAAAACAATTAAAGGTCATTTTTCGTTAAAACGTTAGGCATAATTATTGCAGAATAGCTTACAAAATAATATATTCGCACTATGATGCAAATACAAGAAATCGAAGCTATACAATCAATCTTAGCGACACCTAAAAAAATTACAATTATTCCTCATAGAAATCCTGACGGAGACGCTATGGGCTCTACCTTAGGATTATATCACATCCTTAAGCAATTACATCACGATGTGGTTGTAATGGCACCAAACGAATTTCCTGATTTTTTAGCATGGCTTCCCGAAAGCGAAAAAGTACTAATTTTTGAACGAAGTTTTGATAAATGTAAAAGTATATTAGAAAAATCTGAAGTAATTTTTACGTTAGATTTCAATGCACTTCACAGAACGGGAGACCAAATGGAAAATGCTTTAAAATCATTAACAGCTACAAGTATAATGATAGATCATCATCAAGCTCCAGACGGTTATGCAACCTTTACTTTTTCTGATACAGCTTATGGTTCTACTTGCCAAATGATATATGATTTTATTTATCAATTAGGATTTGAAAAATTAATCAACAAATCAGTCGCAACTTGTTTATATACTGGAATTGTTACTGATTCTGGAAGTTTTCGATTTCCAAAAACCACAGGTGCCACTCATAAATGTGTAGCCGATTTAATTGAAAGAGGCATTGATAATAGTGAAATTCATAACTTACTTTTTGATAATTCTTCCTATAATCGATTGTTACTTCTTGGAAAAGCATTACAAAATTTAAAAGTATTACCAGAATACAAAACAACTTATATTACTTTATCTCAAGATGAATTAAATGAATTTGGATATAAAAAAGGAGATACAGAAGGTATTGTAAATTACGGATTAAGCATCAAAGGTATTGATTTTACAGCTATTTTTATTGAAAATAAAGAAGAAGGTATAATTAAAATTTCATTCCGTTCACAAGGCGATTTTGATGTGAATCAATTTGCTAGAAATTATTTTAATGGTGGAGGACATATTAATGCTGCTGGCGGTAAATCTTTTTTAAATTTAGACGAAACGATAAAACAATTTATTGCTATTTTAGCAAAAGAAAAAAAATAATCATGAGAATTAAAATCATACTTCTTATTGGTGGCGTGTTCTTTTTTATGAGTTGCTCTCAACAGCAACAAGCAAGAAAACCAATATCGCATACTTCAGGAACATTTATAAAAGAATCTATAGAGCGCAATAAAATTTTAATTGCAGACGAAGAAGACTTAATTGAAGAAATCATAAAAAAAGATTCGCTTAAATCTTATATTTCATCAAACAAAGGCTATTGGTACAAATACGAAACCAAAATTGAAGAAAATACGCCATCTCCAAAAAGAGGTGATATTGCTTTTTTTGATTATGAAATTAAAGATTTGAAAAATAAAATCATTTACACCATGACCGAAACCAAACCACAAAGGTATTATGTTGATAAAGAAAATATAATGATGGGATTACGTGATGGCATTAAATTAATGAAAAAAGGAGAAACAGTTACATTCTTATTTCCATCTCACATGGCCTATGGATATCATGGCGACGAGAAAAAAATTGGCACAAACGAACCATTAATTTGCACTGTAAGTTTAAAAGAAATTAAAGTAGATACTCAAGCAAAAAATTAAAACTGAAATGAAAATCATTAACATTTTACTAATTAGTATTGTAACTTTATTTATATCATGTACAAAATCATATGATAATCTAAAGGAAGGCTTATATGCCGAAATGGAAACTACAAAAGGAAATATCATTGTAAAACTAGAATTTGAAAAAGTACCTAATACCGTTGCTAACTTTGTAACTTTAGCAGAAGGAAAAAACCCATTCGTTAGTCAGGAATACAAAGTAAAACCTTTTTATGACGGATTAAAATTTCACCGTGTTATTTCAGATTTTATGATACAAGGAGGTGATCCAATGGGAGATGGTTCTGGAGGACCTGGCTACAAATTTAAAGATGAATTTCATCCTGATTTAAAACATTCAAAAGCAGGAATTATTTCAATGGCTAATGCTGGACCAAGCACAAATGGTAGTCAATTTTTTATTACACACAAAGAAACACCTTGGTTAGACAATATGCATAGTGTATTTGGAGAAGTAGTTGAAGGATTAGACATAATTAACACTATTGAAGCCAATGATGTTATTGAAAAAGTTACAATTCTTAGAATCGGAAATGCTGCTAAAAAGTTTGATGCTGTAAAAATATTTAAAAATTACTATTCAACAGTTGCTAAAGAAATTAAAGAAGCAGAAGAAAAATCTCAAAAAATTATCGAAAATAAAGTAAAAGAAATTACTACTTTAAAAGCTACTGGTACAAAAACCGAATCAGGTTTAATTTACCAAATCATCACAAAAGGAAACGGTAAAAAACCATCAAATGGAACTAAAGTAATCATTCATTATGCAGGTTATTTAGAAAATGGTCAACTTTTTGATACAAGTTATGAAGAAGTAGCTAAACTATATTGTAAGTTTGATCAGAATAGAGCCAACCAGAACGGATATGCTGGTTACCCGGCTACTTTCGGAAATTTACCTTTTATTGCTGGTTTTAATGAAGCAGTAGAATTAATGAGCTACGGAGAAAAAGTAATGCTTTACATTCCTTCAAATTTAGCATATGGACCACAAGGAGCTGGAGATGCTATTCCGCCAAATGCAAATATTATATTTGAAGTAGAACTATTAGAAAACAATCCAACTAAATAATTATAAAATGAAAAACATATTTAAAATAGTCGTAATTGTATTAAGTAGCATATCATTTGCTGTAGCACAAAATAAATCAGAAGAAGGCATTTTTGCTGAATTTAATACAACAAAAGGAAAAATAGTTGTACTACTAGAATACAAAAAAACACCAATAACTGTTGCAAATTTCATTAGTTTAGCTGAAGGAAACAACTCACAGGTTTCAGAAAAATTAAAAGGAAAACCTTATTACAACGGACTTAAATTCCATAGAGTAATTGCAGATTTCATGATTCAAGGTGGTTGTCCAAAAGGAGACGGAACGGGAGATCCAGGTTATAAATTCACAGATGAAATCACGGATTTAACTCACAATGGTGCTGGAATTTTATCAATGGCTAATGCAGGACCTGCTACCAATGGAAGTCAGTTTTTTATCACACACAACCAAACACCACATTTAGATGGAAAACATACTGTTTTTGGTCATGTAGTTTCTGGTCAAGATATTGTGAATACTATTGCTAAAAATGATGTTATTAACTCAATTGTAATCATTAGAAAAGGAAAAGAAGCTAAAAAATTCAAAGCAGAAAAAGTTTTCCAAGATTATTTTGAAAACAAAGCTGAAAACGATAAAATTCAAGCAACTAAAAATGATGCAGCAAGAAAAGCTTTAACAGAAATTGCAGCAGAAAAACAAAAAAAGCAAGCTGAATTAGAAGCTCAAAAACAAAAAGAAGCTAAAGAAAAAGCGATAGCAGAATTTGCAAACGCAGGAACTACAGCAAGTGGCTTAAAATATATTGTATTACAAGAAGGAACAGGAAATAAACCAGTTGCAACTAGTAATGTAAAAGTACATTATACTGGAATGTTTTTAGACGGAAAAGTTTTTGACAGCAGTGTTCAAAGAGGTGAAACTATCGATTTTGGACTAAATCAAGTTATTAAAGGCTGGACAGAAGGGGTTCAATTAATGCCTGAAGGGTCTAAATATAAATTTTACATTCCTTCAAATTTAGCATACGGAGAAAGAGGTGCTGGCGGTGTTATTCCTCCAAATACCGATTTGATATTTGAAATAGAATTGATAAAAATTAATCAATAAGCATAAAAAAACCGCTAATTAGCGGTTTTTTTATGCTTTAAAAGTAATTAAAATTTCCAGTCAAATTCGTCTTTATCACTAAAAACCGCTCCAACTTCAATTTTAACAATTTCATTATAATCTACATGAACAAACAACCAGTTTTCTTCATTAAAATAACTCATCATTCCTTCAACAGTATCTGTTTCAAATGATTTTACTTTATTTTTTTCTAAAATAGGTTGTACATCACTCCAATTCTTTCCAATTATAGTCGTGTTAAACAACTTCACAATTGGATTTGTTGTTGTCATATAACCTAATTTGAATGATTCTTCTTTATAAAAAATTAAACGTAGTTTTCTAGCATTATACATAAACACCACGTTTTCTTCTTCATCTTTATATTGGGTATCAGGTTTGCCTAAAATTTTAGTAACATCTTGCTCTTTCATTCCAAAAAGCAAATTGTCAATTCCATATTTCAATTTAATTTCCATGCTGATTTATGCTAAAAAATCCCGATTTTCATCGGGATTCAAATTAATTATACTTTAAAACGTTTTCTGTCGTTTTCTGTCAAATAAATTTTTCTTAAACGAATAGATTTTGGAGTAACCTCAACATATTCATCTTTTTGAATGTATTCTAATGCTTCTTCTAATGAGAAAATAATTGGTGGAATAATTCTTGCTTTTTCATCATTTCCAGAAGAACGAACGTTAGATTGTTTCTTCGCTTTCGTTACATTGATACACATATCATCGCCACGAGAGTTTTCACCAATAACCTGACCTTCATAAATTTCAGCATTTGGTTCCACGAAGAATTTACCACGATCTTGTAATTTATCAATAGAATAAGGAATAGCTTTTCCATTTTCCATAGAAATTAGCGAACCATTGTTACGTCCTGGAATTGCACCTTTGAAAGGCTCGTATCCAATATAACGGTGCGACATAATTGCCTCACCAGCAGTAGCTGTTAACAATTGATTTCTTAAACCGATAATTCCACGAGATGGAATATTAAATTTAACAATCATACGTTCTCCTTTAGCTTCCATTGATAACATTTCACCTTTACGGATAGTTACAAATTCTACTGCTCTACCTGAAAGATTTTCTGGTAAATCGATAGTTAATTCTTCAATTGGCTCACATTTTTGACCATCAATTTCTTTGATGATTACTTGTGGCTGACCAATTTGTAACTCATACCCTTCTCTTCTCATAGTTTCAATAAGAACAGATAAATGTAATACACCACGACCAAAAACCATGAATTTATCAGCAGAATCAGTTTCACCTAACTTCATAGCTAAGTTTTTCTCTAATTCTTTAGTTAGACGATCTCTAATATGACGAGAAGTAACAAATTTACCTTCTTTACCAAAGAAAGGCGAATCGTTAATTGTAAACAACATACTCATTGTTGGCTCATCAATAGCGATAGTTTGTAACGCTTCTGGATTTTCAAAATCAGCAATAGTATCACCAATTTCAAAACCTTCAATTCCGATAATTGCACAAATATCTCCAGCAATTACTTCATCTACTTTTTTACGTCCAAGACCTTCAAAAGTATGTAATTCTTTAATTCTTGATTTAATAACTTTACCATCTCTTTTAACTAAAGATATTGGCATACCTTCTTTTAAAACTCCTCTTTCTAAACGACCAATCGCGATACGACCTGTGAATGAAGAGAAATCTAAAGATGTAATTAACATTTGAGGCGTTCCTTCAGAAACTTTAGGAGCTGGAACATTTGCCAAAACCATATCTAATAAAGGCTCTATATTATCTGTTTGATTTCTGAAGTCATCAGACATCCAATTGTTTTTAGCCGAACCATAAACTGTTGGGAAATCTAATTGTTCTTCTGTAGCACCTAATTCAAACATTAAGTCGAAAACTTTTTCATGTACTTCTTCTGGAGTACAGTTTTCTTTATCTACTTTATTAATAACCACACATGGTTTTAAACCTAAGTCGATTGCTTTTTGTAAAACAAAACGCGTTTGAGGCATAGGGCCTTCAAATGCATCTACCAAAAGACAAACACCATCAGCCATATTAAGTACACGTTCAACTTCTCCACCAAAATCGGCGTGACCAGGAGTGTCAATAATATTAATTTTTGTTCCTTTGTAAGTTACAGAAACGTTTTTTGAAGTAATTGTAATACCTCTTTCACGCTCTAAATCATTATTATCTAAGATTAAGTCTCCTGTATTCTCGTTTTCACGAAACAATTGACAGTGGTACATGATTTTATCAACCAAAGTAGTTTTACCGTGGTCAACGTGTGCAATAATTGCGATGTTTCTAATAGAAGTCATTTATTTTATTTTTGAAAGTGCAAAGGTAATCTTTATTTTGATAAAAACACTATAGTAATCAACACTTTAGTTGAAAATAATAGTAAGATAACATAAAAAAAAAGCCCTCATAATGAGGGCTTTAGTATATTTAGCTAAAAGTAGACTATAAAGAAGCTACGTGTTTAGTTAATTTTGATTTTAAGTTTGAAGCTTTATTATCATGAATGATATTTTTCTTAGCTAATTTATCAATCATAGAAATTACAGATGATAATTTTGCAGAAGCGTCAGCTTTGTCTGTTGCTAAACGAATAGCTTTAATTGCATTACGAGTTGTTTTGTGTTGGTATCTGTTTAATACTCTTCTTTTCTCGTTACTTCTAATTCTTTTTAAAGCAGATTTATGATTTGCCATTTTGTTCTTTTTTTAATTGTAATAATTGTTATAAACTACTAGTTAAAAAAGAAAAACCTCCCACATTCACCTAGGCGAACACTTTGGTTTTAACTAATAAAATAATAACAGAGACACCAATTATTATTTTACAAAACTTATTTACAACTAATTCTGTAGCCCGTAGGGGAATCGAACCCCTCTTACCAGGATGAAAACCTGGCGTCCTAACCGATAGACGAACGGGCCATTAACCAATTCCTTTTTAATCTCAATACTTGTAGCCCGTAGGGGAATCGAACCCCTCTTACCAGGATGAAAACCTGGCGTCCTAACCGATAGACGAACGGGCCATTACATTAATTTTGTAATGCGAGTGCAAAAATACAACTAATTTTGATTTCTGCAAGACCTTGAATAAAAATTTTTATTTTTTTTTAGTATGCCTTAGCAAAAAGCACTCTACCCTTAGACGGAGCCCCAGTAAAGACACAACTTCCTGCCTCTTCCACCCTATCTAAAGCGATACAACGAATAGTTGCTTTTGTTAGCTCTTTTATTTTTTCTTCTGTTTCTGCAGTTCCGTCCCAATGTGCTGCTAAAAAACCGCCTTTAGTTTCTAATAACTCTTTAAATTCTTCAAAAGAATTCACTTCAGTTATATGAGTATCTCTGTAATCCAATGCTTTAGCAAACATATCATTTTGAATAGTTTCTAATAAATTTTGAATATACGATGCTACTCCTTCTTTAGAAACTACTTCTTTTGACAAATTATCTCTACGAGCAATTTCGTAAGTTCCGTTTTCTAAATCGTTTGGTCCAAGAGCAATTCGCACTGGAACACCTTTTAATTCCCACTCAGCAAATTTGAATCCTGGTTTTTGAGTATCTCTATTATCATACTTAACAGAAATACCTAATTTTCTTAATTCGGCAGCTAAAGCGTTTACTTGTTCAGAAATAGCACCAAACTGTTCATCTGTTTTATAAATAGGAACAATTACCACTTGAATTGGCGCTAAATTTGGAGGTAAAACCAAACCTTTATCGTCTGAATGCGTCATTACTAATGCTCCCATTAAACGTGTTGAAACTCCCCAAGAAGTTCCCCAAACGTATTCTTGTTTCCCTTCTTTATTAGCAAATTTAACATCAAAAGCTTTAGCAAAATTTTGACCTAAAAAATGTGAAGTTCCTGCTTGTAAAGCTTTTCCGTCTTGCATTAAAGCTTCAATACAATAAGTTTCATCAGCCCCTGCAAAACGTTCTGTTTCTGTTTTTAAACCTTTAATTACTGGAATTGCCATGAAATTCTGAGCAAAATCAGCATATACATTCATCATTTTTTCAGATTCTTCAATTGCTGCCTGACGAGTTGCATGAGCTGTATGTCCTTCTTGCCATAAAAATTCGGCAGTACGCAAAAACAAACGTGTTCTCATTTCCCAACGCACCACATTTGCCCATTGATTAATAAGTAAAGGCAAATCTCTATACGATTGCACCCAACCTTTATAAGTTGACCAAATAATAGCCTCACTAGTAGGACGAACAATTAATTCCTCTTCAAGCTTAGCATTAGGATCAACCATTAACTTTCCAGGTTTTTCAGGATCATTTTTTAACCTGTAATGTGTTACAATAGCACACTCTTTAGCAAAACCTTCAGCGTTTTTCTCTTCTGCCTCAAACATACTTTTGGGAACAAACAAGGGGAAATAAGCATTACTATGTCCGGTTTCTTTAAACATTCTATCTAATTCGGCTTGCATTTTTTCCCAAATTGCATAACCATATGGTTTAATTACCATACATCCTCTAACACCTGAATTTTCAGCTAAATCTGCTTTAACTACTAATTCATTATACCATTTAGAGTAATCTTCCGCTCTTGTTGTTAAGTTCTTGCTCATTATTATTATTTTGGCACAAAAATTGTTTATATAAATTTTAACTAATTTGTTCGGCAAAAATAGTTAAATTTGAAGTGTGCAACAATAAAAAATAAGAGTTATGAAAACTTATTACCCGTTTACCAGAAAAAATGCCCTATTTTCTATATTTGGATTATTGGCAATCTTAACTACTTCATGTGGTTCATATCAAAATTCTTCTTATTATGATAATGATGGTGTGTATGGTTCTGACAGGCCAAATACACAAACTGAAAATAAGTATTCAGAACAAAATCTAGAAAAATCTAATCAGTATGCAACTCAATTTAGAAATATGCAGGATGATTATGTTTATTTTACAGATGTTGACAATTATAATTCTACTACACAAGATACAGTTGTAACAGTATATAGAAACGAATCTAACAATAATTACGCTGGATGGGGAAACAACTCATCTCAAGTATCCATCAATTACTACAATAACGATTGGGGTTGGACAAATTGGGGATGGAATAATTGGTATTCTCCTTATTGGGGATATTCTAACGCTGGATGGGGTTGGAATTCTTGGTACGGAGGCGGATGGGGATTAGGTTGGAATTCTTGGTATGGTCCAGGTTGGAATTCTTGGTATGGTCCGGGATGGGGCTGGAATTCTTGGTACGGCGCTGGTTGGGGTTGGAATGGTTATTACGGCAACAACTGGGGATACAATGGTTATCGCGGAAGAGATGTTGTTTACAATGGAGGAAGAAGAGGAGGAACAGGATATTACAATCCGTCTTCTGGAAGAAATGGTAACTACACAAATAGAAGATCAGACACACCTAGACCAAATTTTAATGGAACTAGAAATAACATAAGAACTCAAAACAATGGTACTAGATCTTCTGTAAGACCAAGAGAAAACGCAACATCAACACCTAGAAATACTAATTACTCTACTCCTAGAAATAACACTTCTACACCTAGAAACAATACTTCTACACCTAGAAGCAACTACTCTAGCCCTAGAAGTTCGTCTGGAGGAAGTTTTGGAGGTGGTTCATCTGGAGGCGGAGGTCGTTCTGGAGGTGGATCTAGAGGAGGAAGAGGTTAATTAAAATTAAAAATTACATATGAAAAAGATATTATTTATTGCTATGCTCCATTTTTCATTCTTGTCTTTTGCGCAAGAAATGACAACTAATGACGCACTTAGATATGCAATTGAAAACATAAATGGAACTGCTCGTTTTAGAAGTATGGGTGGCGCTTTTGGTGCTGTAGGAGGCGACTTATCTTCTATTAACATAAACCCTGCAGGTTCCTTATTTTTTAATAATAATTTCGCAAGTGCTTCTATTACTAGTTTTAACAATAACAATAATTCAAATTATTTTGGAACAAGAAACAAAGAATCATACAGCACATTAGATTTAAATCAAATTGGGGCTGTATTGGTCTTTAATGATAAATCTGGAAGTTCTGACTGGAATAAAATTTCGGTAGCTTTAAATTACGAAAACACCAATAATTTTGACAATCGTTTGTTTACATCGGGAGTAAATCCTTATAATTCAATTTCGCAATACTTTGTTAATCAAGCCAACTTTGTTGCAAATACAGAATTTAATGATTATCAGTATGATATGGCATTTGACACCTATATTATAGATCCTCACCCATCTGTACCAAATCAATATGTTTCTAATGTGTCTCCGGGAGGAAATTATTATCAAGATTATTTTGCAACGGCCAATGGATACAACGGAAAACTAACAGCCAATGTTGCTACAAGTTATAAAGACAAATTATTTTTAGGAATAAACCTTAACGCGCATTTTACAGACTATGTGTTAACTACAAGTTTATATGAAAATAACGATAATCCTGATAATCCAAACACACAACCTACAGTAAGAAATATTGTATTCGACAATCAATTAAGTACTTATGGTTCTGGATTTTCATTTAATTTAGGCGCTATTTACAAAGCTACTGAATCATTACGATTAGGCGCATCATACGAATCTCCAACATGGTATAATTTAAACGACGAATTAGTTCAAGATTTATATACTTATGACAATGTAAATGTTGCTTTAGGAGATGAAAATCGTTATTACGGAAGCCCTATTTTTATTTTCCCAACTTACAGATTAAGAACACCAAGTAAAATTACAGGAAGCGCTACTTACATCTTTAACAAAAAGGGATTAATCAGTATAGATGTTGCACAAAAAGATTACAGTAATACCGAATTTAAAAACACAAATCAAAATAATTTTAGAGATTTAAATTCTCAAATGAATACCGAATTAAAAAATGCTTATGAAATTAGAATTGGTGGAGAATACAAAATTAAACAATTTAGCATACGTGGTGGCTATCGTTTTGAAGAAAGCCCATACAAAGTAGATTATGCTATGGGAGATTTAACTGCATATTCTGCTGGATTAGGCTATAATTTTGGAGAAAATAGAATCGATCTTTCTTATTCAAATTCTCACCGAAACTATAATCAAAGTTTAATTTCATCAGGAATGACAGATACATCTAGAACAAGAATTATTCAAAATAACATAACCGTAACCTATTCTATTAACTTTTAAGTTTAGCATATTTACAAATTAAATCCACTTCCGTTAATGAAGTGGATTTTTTTTATTCCTAAACCATTGCTACTAGCCCCGATGGAAGCGATATCCCGCCTTAGCGGATAAAGCGGACAGCGGGACCAAATCTTTAAAAAATTACCAAACGCTGGTGCTTCAACTAATTATTTTATGTAATTTTGCACTTCAAAATTAATAGCATGAGAACCAAATCGTTAAAGAAAAATAAAATCAATGTAATTACGCTTGGATGTTCTAAAAACACTTACGACAGTGAGGTTTTAATGGGACAACTAAAAGCCAATGGAAAAGATGTTGCACATGAAGAAGAAGGCAATATCGTGGTAATTAACACTTGTGGTTTTATTGATAATGCAAAAGAAGAATCGGTAAATACGATATTGGAATATGTAGACAAAAAAGATCAAGGATTAGTAGATAAAGTATTTGTTACTGGCTGCTTATCTGAAAGATACCGTCCTGATTTAGAAAAGGAAATTCCAGATGTAGATCAATATTTCGGAACTACCGAATTGCCTTTATTATTGAAAGCTTTAGGAGCAGATTATAAACATGAATTACTAGGAGAGCGATTAACAACTACTCCAAAAAATTATGCTTATTTAAAAATTGCAGAAGGCTGTGATAGACCTTGTAGTTTTTGTGCCATCCCATTAATGCGAGGAAAACACGTTTCGCAACCTATTGAAAAATTAGTAAAAGAAGCAGAAGGGTTAGCTAAAAAAGGCGTTAAAGAATTAATTTTAATTGCTCAAGATTTAACCTATTACGGATTAGATTTATACAAAAAACGTAACCTTGCCGAATTACTTGAAAACTTAGCAAAAGTAGAAGGAATTGAATGGATTCGTTTACATTATGCTTTTCCAAGTGGTTTTCCAATGGATGTTTTAGATTTAATGAAACGCGAGCCAAAAATTTGCAACTATATTGATATTCCGTTGCAACATATATCAGATAACATTCTGAAATCTATGAAACGTGGAACTACAAAAGAAAAAACAACTAAATTATTACAAGAATTTAGAGAAAGAGTTCCAGGAATGGCAATAAGAACTACTTTAATTGTAGGCTATCCTGGCGAAACACAGGAAGATTTTGAAATTCTTAGAGATTGGGTACAAGAAATGAAGTTTGAGCGTTTAGGCTGTTTTACCTATTCACATGAAGAAAATACGGGGGCTTTTGTATTAGAAGATGATGTGCCTCAAGAAGTTAAACAAGCACGAGCTGCCGAAATTATGGATTTACAATCGCAAATTTCTTGGGATTTAAATCAGGAAAAAATCGGACAAACGTTCAAATGTGTAATTGATAGAAAAGAAGGGCAATATTTTATTGGAAGAACAGAATTTGATAGTCCGGATGTGGATAATGAAGTTTTAGTTGATGCTGCTAAATTCTATTTAAAAACAGGCGATTTTGTAAATTTAAAAATAACAGATGCTACCGAATTTGATTTATACGCTGAACCCGTTTAATTAAACAGAAAATAATTTTCAATTAAATCCTTGCTATTTTATAGCAGGGATTTTTTATTTGAAATGACAAATGTCATATACTCGATTTTTTATTTTTATTAATTTTGAATATAGAAATTTAAAAACCAGCATTATGATAACTAAACATCCTATTTACAACGATTTTCCTGAATACTCTGACAAGATAAAAGAGCTTTATCATAATAATGATGAGTTTCAAGTTTTACTTAATTCGTATAGCGAATTAGATACTAAAATATTCAAAATAGAAACAGACGAAGAATTAGCAATGGATGATGAACTGACTCATTTAAGAAAAGATCGTGTGTTTTTAAAAGATGAAATTTATAATTTTTTAAAAGATAGTTAAAAAATAAACCGCTAAAAAGCGGTTTATTTTTTTTTAATCATTTAATACTCTAACAACTTTTTTAAATCTTTTAGAGTAATAGGCTTCATTAATTGAAGAAATAATTACACCCGAACTTACCGAAGAATGAATAAACTTTATATCATCATCATACACTTCTGTAATCATTCCAACATGGTTAATAGTTCCTCTTCCATTAGTTGTAAAGAAAATCAGATCTCCTTTTTGAGCATTTTTTCTTTTAATTTTTTTACCTATTTCAGATTGTGAAGCTGAATTCCTAGGTAAATTTATCTCTAATTGTTCAAACGTATAGAACATTAAACCTGAACAATCGAAACCACCTTGTGTTTTTCCTCCACCTCTATATCGAGTTCCAATATTTTCAGAAGCAATTGCAATTAATTGATCCGCTTTGCTCAAATTTTCATCAGACATAGGAGCTGCTTCTTCAATACTATCTTCTTCTACTATAATTGTGGCAACTTTTCCTTTTTTTATAATTAATTTATGACCAATTGATAAATTATCCCCAATTCTTGGATTTAGTTCCTTTATTTGTCCCAACTTCATATTATATAAGCGAGCAACACTACTTAATGTTTCACCTTTTAACACTAAGTGCGTTATTTCACCAGAATCATCGGCTTCTTCAATATCATCATCACTTACAACTGTAATGTCTGTATTTTCAATTGTTTTATCATTATTTAAAACAGATCCTTTTTTTAAATATATTTTTTGACCAATTTGAATGTTTGAATCTGTAAAATTATTAAAGGCTATTAGTTCATTTAATTTTAAATTATACTTTTTAGCAATTTTACTTAATGTTTCGCCTTTACTAACAATATGATATTCGCTATTGTTTTGATTAGTATTATCTTGAGATGATTCAGAATTACTACTGTTAGATTTTTTATTCTTTTTTAAATTTATTATATCTCCAATTTGAAGCTTATTAGGATTTACACCTGGATTAAACTTCTTTAATTCTTTAACCGTAATATTGTTGTTTTTAGCAATACTGTAAAAGGAATCTCCAGACTGAATTTCATATATATCAGCATTTTTTTTAGAAGGCTTATCAACGGATTTAGACTTATTTTTCTTATCGTTTGGAATAATTAAAACGGTATTTAACTGCAATATTGCTCCTTTTGATTTAGGATTTAACTCATAAATATCAGACTCTGTAACATTGTATTTTTTAGCAATTGAATAGATTGATTCACCTTGAACTACAGTATGCTTAATTGTCTTCTGTGAAAAAACAGTTACGCTAAATAAAAAAAGGGAAAAAGTAATAAAAGTTACGAACCTCATTTAAAATTAGTTTATATCGATTGAAAATAAATTTAAGTTTGCAAGATAAAAAAACTCCCTGTTTATAAGGGAGTTTTAACAATATTTTAAATCAAATAAATTAATTATGCTTTATCAGCAGCAATTAAATTTAGAGCTGACCCTGCAACAAACCAACTAATTTGACTGTCGTTATACGTATGATTTGCTAAAATTACATCTTTAGATCCATCTGCATGAACAAACTCTAATGTTAGAGGCTTTCCTGGTGCAAATTCAGTTAAATCTAAGAAGTTAATCGTATCGTCTTCTTGAATTTTATCGTAATCTGCTTCATTAGCAAACGTTAAGGCCAACATCCCTTGTTTTTTCAAATTGGTTTCGTGAATACGAGCAAAAGATTTAACTAAAACCGCTTTTACACCTAAAAATCGAGGTTCCATTGCAGCATGTTCTCTTGAAGAACCTTCTCCATAATTATGATCTCCCACTACAATTGATGAAATTCCTTCAGCTTTGTATGCTCTTTGTACAGCTGGAACTGCATCATAAGAACCCGTTAATTGATTTTTAACGGAATTGGCTTTTCCATTGAAAGCATTCTCGGCACCAATTAACATGTTATTTGAAATATTATCTAAATGACCACGGAAACGTAACCACGGACCCGCCATAGAAATGTGATCGGTGGTACATTTTCCGAAAGCTTTGATTAATAATTTTGCTCCTGTATAATTTTTACCATCCCAAGGTTGAAATGGTTCTAATAATTGCAAACGATCAGAAGTAGGCGAAACTACTACTTGAACACCTGAACCATCAGCTGCTGGCGCTTGAAAACCTGCATCTTCTACATCGAAACCTCTTTTAGGCAATTCATCACCAAAAGGAGTTTCTAATTTAACCGCTTCACCTTTATCATTTAATAAAGTATCGGTAATTGGATTAAAATCTAAACGCCCTGAAATTGCTAAAGCCGCTACCATTTCTGGCGAGGTAACAAAAGCATGTGTATTTGGATTACCATCTGCTCTTTTAGAAAAATTACGATTAAATGAATGTACAATGGTATTTTTCTCTTGTTTATCAGCTCCTTCTCTATCCCATTGTCCAATACATGGTCCGCAAGCATTGGTAAATACTTTAGTTCCCATTTTTTCGAAATCAGCTATAATTCCGTCTCTTTCAATAGTAAAGCGAATTTGCTCTGAACCTGGATTGATACCAAATTCAGCTTTTGGAGTAATTCCATGTTTAACTGCTTGTCTAACAATAGAAGCTGCTCTTGACATATCTTCGTAAGAAGAGTTCGTACAAGAACCTATTAATCCCCATTCTACTTTTAATGGCCAACCGTTTGCTTCGGCTTCCGTTTTCATTTTAGAAACCGGAGTTCCTCTATCTGGAGTAAAGGGTCCGTTAATGTGTGGCTCTAATTCCGATAAGTTGATTTCGATTAATTGATCAAAATAGTGTTCTGGATTCGCATAGACTTCTTCATCTGCTGTTAAGTAAGATGCCACTTTATCTGCAGCGTTTACCACATCTTGACGACCTGTTGCCGCTAAATATCTTCTCATAGAATCATCGTAACCAAAAGTGGAAGTTGTGGCTCCAATTTCTGCTCCCATGTTACAAATTGTACCTTTTCCAGTACACGACATTGCTATTGCTCCTTCTCCAAAATATTCTACAATTGCACCTGTTCCTCCTTTTACAGTAAGAATGTCAGCCACTTTTAGAATAACATCTTTGGGAGCCGTCCAACCTGATAATTTTCCTGTTAATTTAACTCCAATTAATTTTGGAAATTTTAATTCCCAAGACATTCCCGACATTACATCTACCGCATCGGCACCACCAACACCAATTGCTAACATGCCTAAACCACCAGCATTTACGGTATGTGAATCGGTTCCAATCATCATTCCACCCGGAAAGGCATAATTTTCTAAAACAATTTGGTGAATAATTCCAGATCCTGGTTTCCAAAATCCAATTCCGTATTTATTTGAAACCGAAGAAAGAAAATCAAAAACTTCTTTTGACTGTTTATTAGCTAACTCTAAATCTTGTTTAGCACCATTTTTAGCTAAAATTAAATGATCACAATGCACGGTTGTAGGAACTGCTACTGTTTTTTTACCTGCATGCATAAATTGCAACAAAGCCATTTGTGCTGTCGCATCTTGACATGCTACTCTATCTGGAGCAAAATCAACATAATCTACTCCTCTTTTATAAACATTAGTAGAAGTTTCATCCCATAAATGAGAATATAATATTTTTTCGGTTAACGTAAGTGGTTTTCCAACAAGTTCGCGAGCTTTATCTACTCTTGCTACCATATTAGCGTACACTTTTTCAATCATTTCTATATCAAAAGCCATATTCGTATTTATTTAAGTTGTTTATTTTGAACCCCGTAATTTACGAAAAAAATGAACAGATAAAAAACAAAAAATGCCTAAGTTATACTTAGGCATTTTTAATATGATATAATAACTTATTTATTATCCTACCAGCAATTTGTGAGATGGAGCAAACTTAGTTAAATTAATTCCTTCTACAGCTAGCTTGTACTCTTCAATCGAAGGTGTTCTACCTAAGATTGTTGATAAAACTACTACTGGAGTAGATGACAATAATGATTCTCCTTTTTTCTCTGCAGTATCTTCAACAACTCTTCCTTGGAATAAACGCGTTGATGTTGCCATAACTGTATCTCCTTTTGAAGCTTTTTCTTGATTCCCCATACAAAGGTTACATCCTGGACGCTCTAAATACAACATATTTTCATATTCTGTACGTGCAGCACCCTTTGGAGCATTGTCATCGAATTCAAAACCTGAATATTTTTGTAATACTTCCCAATCACCTTCCGCTTTTAACTCATCAACAATGTTATAAGTTGGAGGAGCAACCACTAAAGGCGCTTTAAATTCTACTTTACCTTGTTGTTTTTCGATATTTTTCAACATCTGAGCTAAGATTTTCATATCGCCTTTATGCACCATACACGAACCGATGAATCCTAAATCTACTTTTTTATCACCTCCGTAGAAAGAAAGTGGTCTGATGGTATCGTGAGTATAACGTTTAGAAACATCTTTATTGTTTACGTCTGGGTCAGCAATCATTGGCTCAGCAATTTGATCTAAATCTACTTCTACTTCTGCATAATATTTAGCATTAGCATCTGGAGTTAAAGCTGGTTTTTCACCTGATCTGATTTCAGCAATTCTCTTATTTGCTTTATCTATTAATCCTTGAAGCACTTGTGACTTATTATCCATTCCTTTATCAATCATGATTTGGATTCTAGACTTAGCAATCTCTAGAGATTCAATCAAGGTTGCGTCTTCAGAAATACAAATTGAAGCTTTTGCTTTCATTTCAGCTGTCCAATCCGTAAAAGTAAACGCTTGGTCAGCCGTTAATGTTCCTAAATGCACTTCAATAATTTTACCTTGGAATACATTTTCACCACCAAATTTATGCAACATTTGCGCTTGTGTAGCATGAACCACATCACGGAAATCCATATAACTTGCCATTTTCCCTTTGAAAGTAACTTTTACAGATTCTGGAATTGGCATTGAAGCTTCACCTGTAGCTAAAGCAAGAGCTACTGTTCCAGAGTCAGCACCAAACGCTACTCCTTTTGACATTCTTGTATGTGAATCACCACCAATAATGATAGCCCATTCATCTATTGTAATATCATTTAATACTTTGTGAATTACGTCGGTCATTGCATGATATTGACCTTTTGGATCACGAGCTGTAATTAAACCGAAGTCGTTCATGAATTTCATTAACTTCGGAATATTAGCTTGTGCTTTTTTATCCCAAACTGAAGCTGTATGACAACCTGATTGATACGCACCGTCAACAATAGGAGAAATAACAGTTGCTGCCATAGATTCTAATTCTTGAGCCGTCATTAAACCTGTAGTATCTTGAGAACCTACGATATTTACTGTTACACGAACATCAGAACCGGCATGTAATGCTTTTTTAGAGATGGTTCCTACCGAATTTCTATTGAAGATTTTTTCAACTGCTGTTAAACCTTGCCCTTCAACTGAAACCTCTTTTGAAGGCGCATAAACTAAAGGAGCTTCAATTCCTAAAGTCTTAGCTGCGAAAGTTTGAATTTTTTTGCCGAAAACGATAGCATAAGAACCACCTGCTTTGATGAATTCCATTTTTTGAGGTGTAAAAGATCTTGAAATATCAATCAATTCTTTGTCACCATTATATAATTTTTTTGTTTTGGTATTGATGGTAAGTACAGTTCCTGTAGTTACAGAATAAGTTTGTTCTAAAACTGGATCACCATTTTCATCACGAACAACCTCACCATTAGCGTCTGTCTTTTTAACCCAGTTTTTCAAGTCAATACCAATTCCACCTGTTACGTCAACAGTAGTTAGGAAAATTGGAGAAATTCCATTTGTTCCAGCAACAATTGGTGCAAAATTTACGAATGGTACATATGGACTTGCTTGTTTTCCTGTCCAAAGTGCTACGTTATTTACACCCGACATACGAGACGAACCTACACCCATTGTTCCTTTTTCAGCAATTAACATTACCGATTTATCTGGATGTTGCGCTTGTAATGCTTTAATTTCTTCTTGTGCTTGAGGCGTAATCATACATTTTCCGTGTAATTCACGGTCAGAACGCGAATGCGCTTGATTGCCTGGAGATAATAAATCGGTTGAAATGTCACCTTCACCAGCTATAAATGTAACTACTTTAATTTCTTCTGCTACTTCAGGAAGTTTAGTGAAAAATTCTGCCTTAGCATAACTTTCAAGAATTTCCTTTGCAACAGCATTTCCTTTTTCAAAAGCTTCTTTAATACGAGCCATGTCAGCATCATAAAGATATACTTGTGTTTTTAAAACATCAGCTGCTTGTTTTGCAATTGCTGCATCATTTCCTAAAGCTAAATCTAATAAAACCACAATTGAAGGACCACCTTTCATATGAGACAATAACTCAAATGCAAAAGATGGAGTAATTTCAGCTACCGCTTCCTGACCCAGAATAATCTCTTTTAAGAATTTTGCTTTAGCACCCGCTGCAGGAGTTGTTCCTGGCAAAGTGTTATAGATAAAAAATTTAAGCGAATCTTGACGAAATGGGCTATTAGCATCTTTAATTAGTTCGATAATTTCACTTACTAATTCAGCACCATCAATTGGTTTAGGATGAAGACCTTGTTGTTTTCTTTCTTCAATCTCGTTGATATACTCGTTATACAAATTCATATATAGAAATCTTTATATTAATAAAAGTTATTTTGATTAGAAGCGGGTAATAAATCATCTTTCATAAATTCTAAAAAATAAAAAATGCCTAAAGTACACGACAATAGACAAATTAAATATTGGAGTAAATTATTTACTCTTATTGAATATTTATTACAGATTTTTTTAATCATTTCAATGTCGAAAATCATAAAACTATAAAAGATTAATTGATTTAGTTTTTTTACGTGCCGCAAATTTAACTATTTCGATTGAGATTAAAAAATTTTTAATAAAAATCAGTAATCGAAGAAATATTAATTGCAATTACTCTGTTTTAGTAATAATTTTTTAATAAAAATGATTTAAATAAAGAAAAAATAGATAATTCGTAATTTAAAAGCAAAGTTTTATCAATTTATCAAAAAACAATATACTATTTTAAAAAAGTATTAAAAATAAAGATTAAAATTATTTATTATCTCTCCAATTCATGATCGGTTTTTCGTAAAATCGGTACAAAATATAAGACAATAAAAAAGTAATAGTTAGATAAAGTAAAGTAAAAAAGTGACGTTCTGTAATAGACATTTGAGAAGTATCCATAAAAAACTTCAACAATTGCAATATGATGCTGTAATGAAGTAAATAAACAGAATATGAAATTTTGCTTATTAATTCAACAGGATTGCTTAACGGATTTAGAAAAGATTTCCATTCAGAGAAGAAAGGAAGTAAAAACGCAAAAGCTACTGAAGTAATAGGCAAATACAAAACATTCCAAAAAAACGGATTTTGCTCAATTGTCAAATTCAATGGAATAATTCCGAACATTAAAAAGAATAAAATTCCGAAACCAATTAATGCAAATAAACTTTTAAATTTAATCCAAATCCCTGAGTAATTAAAATACGCCCAAGCAGCTAAAACTCCAATTAAAATGGCATCAATTCGATAAATTAAAACTGATTTTAGATTTAAATTCCATTCTGATAAATTCGAAATTGTATGATAAGAATGATAATAAAACTTATTCGTCCAGAAAACCAAAATTAAAGCTAAAATAACGAGTAAAAACAATTTTGACTTGTTTTTTACTTTAGTTAACCCAATGATAAACAACGAAAATGGCAATAGTAAATACGTAAATTCTTCAATAGACAAACTCCAAGATTCTGGAAAAAAATCAGGGGATTTAGATGAAAAATTTTGCAAAAAGAAAAAATAACTTCCAATATTTTCAATCGAAAATCCAAGAAAAAAAGCAATTAAAATATTTAAAAGTAGTACTAAATAATAATTGGGTAATGTTCTAAACCAACGTCTTTTTAAGAAATGAAAAACTGATTTTAAAGTGAAATTTTCGTTGACAAATGTTTTATACAGAATTGAACCAATTAAAAAACCACTTAAAACGAAAAAAAGCTCTACTCCCCAAAAACCAAAAAGTTCAAATAATAAATATATAAAATTATCGCTTTTAGGATAAATCCAAAGTACATGAGAACATACAACCATTAAAATAGCAGCGGCTCTAAGCACATCTAAACCAAAGATTCTATTTTGAGAATTCACCATTAATATTTAAAATAGATTTATAAAAATAATAAAAAAAGCTGTTTAAAACAGCTTTTTAATAATATCTTCTTCTGAAATTCCTTCAGCATCGGCTTTATAATTTTTCACCATACGGTGTCGGAGAATTCCTGTTGCAACCGCTTGAACATCTTCAATATCTGGGGAAAATTTTCCATTAAAAGCAGCGTTAGTTTTAGCCGCTAAAATTAAATTTTGAGAAGCACGAGGACCAGCACCCCAATCGATATACGTTTTTACAAATTCATTTGACAATGGATTATCTGGACGAGTTTTGCTTACTAACGAAACTGCATATTCAATCACATTATCAGCCACAGGAATTTTACGAATTACATTTTGAAAATCGATAATTTCTTGAGCCGAAAATAATGAATTTACAACCGGTTTTAAATCGGATGTTGTTGCTTTTACCACATCTACTTCCTCTTGAAAACTTGGATAATCTAATTTAATAGCAAACATAAAACGGTCTAATTGTGCTTCTGGTAAAGGATACGTTCCTTCTTGCTCAATTGGATTTTGAGTCGCTAATACAAAATAAGGTAAGTCTAATTTATAATGATGTCCGGCAACCGTTACAGCACGTTCTTGCATAGCTTCTAACAAAGCTGCCTGGGTTTTTGGAGGCGTTCTGTTAATTTCATCTGCCAAGATAATGTTAGAGAAAATTGGACCTTTTATAAACTTAAAATGACGATTTTCATCTAAAATCTCACTTCCTAATATATCAGAAGGCATTAAATCGGGTGTAAACTGAATGCGTTTAAAATCTAATCCTAAAGCTTTAGAAATCGTATTTACCATTAGTGTTTTTGCTAAACCTGGCACACCGACTAATAAAGCATGACCGCCAGAAAAAATACTTAATACAATTTGGTGTACTACTTCATCCTGACCCACAATTACTTTTGCAATCTCTTGTTTTAAAGCTTTTTGTCTTTGAACTAATTCCTGAATAGCTGCTACGTCTGACATAATTTATTTTAAGTATTAAAAAACTAAATTAAGAAAAAAAATTATAAAAAACCCTCTGAAAATTCAAAGGGTCATCTGTTTTATTTTTTAAACCAATTGTTGGCAAAATCACAATCTTTATAATCATCAGAAATTTTAATGTAAGTTTCTTTGATTTTTTCTTCTGTCCACTTTGCTATTTCTTTGATTTGCTTATCTCTAAGTGCTAATTCTTTAATTTTAATATAATCTCTAGAAAAATCTGCCTGATGTTCTTCAATTCTATTATTAACAGTAATTATTTTATAAAATTTACCAGCTCCTCTTTCTTCATCTAGGATAGGCAATGAAATTTCATTATCCTTTAAACTTGAAACCTGAGCATATAAGGTTGGATCCATTTTAGTTAACTCAAAACGCGGCTCCATTGTTCTTGGATTTAATAAAACACCTCCATTATTACGTGTTTCTTTTTGATCTGAAGATGATTTTGCAGCATCAGAAAAGCTAATTTCGTTGTTTATAATCTTATTTCGTATTTGTTCAATTTTTTCTTTAGCATCTTTCATTGCCTGAATTGAAACTTTAGGAGAAATTAAAATATGACGCAACTCAACTTCTTGTCCTTTAATTTTTTCTACTTTAATTATGTGATATCCAAATTCTGTTTCAAAAGGCTCTGATATTTCACCTTCAGCCAAACTAAAAGCTACATCTTTAAACTCTTTAACAAAAGCTGTTTTACGATTCATTTTATAAAAACCACCATTAGAACTTGAACCTGGATCTTCTGAAAACAAAACGGCTTTACTAAAGAAACTTGACCCATTAATTACATCCTGACGGATTTCATTTAATTTATCAATCACCCTTTTCTTCTCATCTTCGCCAACAATAGGATTAACTACTATTTGAGCTACTTCCATTTCTGCTCCAAATGTTGGAATCTCATCTGCAGGAATGCCTTTAAAAAAATTACGAACTTCTTCTGGAGTAATTTCAACAGATTCTAAAATCTTTTTCTGCATCTGATCTGTAAGTTTATTCATCTTTACAGCATCAAAAAAATGACTTCTAAGTTCTTCTACATTTTTTTTGTTATAATATTTAACAACCTTATCTATAGAACCTATCTGCTCAACGGCTGCATCTAATTGCTCATTTAAAAATGAATTTACTTCTGCATCAGTTACAATGATACTATCTTGAATTGCATGGTGCGCATATAATCTATCTTCTAATTGCTTTCCAAAAAGTTCACAGCGTGTAATATTTTTAACATCTACTCCTTGTGCTTTTAGTGTAATATAATCTAAATCGATATCAGAATCTAATACCACATAATCACCAACTACTCCAACTACACCATCTACTTTTACTTTTTTTGGTTGCGCAAATACTGCTGTTGATGTAATGAATAGTAAAGCTAAAAGTATTCTCTTATTTATAAATTTCATAATTATTGTCTTTGATTGCGTCATTCGTAATCTCTTTTTCTAAAGTGTTAATTAATTCTAATTTTCTATTATTGATAATAATTTGCTTAATTGTAGGTTTTAAAAATTCTAATGGAGTTGCACTATCTTTAGGCAAAACTTTATTCACTTTTACTAACCAAACAGTAGTTGAATCTGGATACTGGAAATTCATACCACTAGTTATATATTTTTGTTTATTCTCTAAATTGATAAAAGAAATTTTCTCAAATACTTGATTAATATCTACCCAAATTGAATCGTTAAAAGCATAACTTTTAAATTGAATAGCCATTTGTTCTAACTCCTTTTTGTCTTTCGTGGTAAAGGAACTAAACTTTGATTTAATTTTTGCAAATTTTGGATTTTCTTTAACTAAATTAATGTATCGCAACTTCACTAATTCATTAGAATTTTTAAAATACTGCTTATTTTTATTGTAATAATCTACAATTTGATTTTCGGTTACCACAGTATCTATTTGTCTTATTACCAAATTTTCTAAATAAGCTTTTGTATATAAATCTACTTTATATTGCTCCATTAAAATAGTAAATTCATCTAGTTTTTCTTTACTAATATTTTTTTCGGCAGCCTCAAAAAGGATTTTTTGTGTTGCCCATCTTTCTATAAAAGAATTAACAATAGAAATACTATCTTGTTTAGATGTTCCTTTTGGAACTAAATTTAAAATATCTGATTCAAACAGGTAACTTTCTCCTACACGCGCAATTGCTTTTGGCTTCTTTGGCGCTTTAAAATAATCGCACGAAGTAACCATAAGGGAAAGAATAATTATTTGAAACCAATACTTCATTTAGTTTTTTAATTGACTTTTTACTTTAGCAAATACATCCTGATTTACTTGAATACTAAACTCACTTTTTAATTCATCAACCCAATTGTTCTCTAAATATTGTTGATAATCACTTATCGCTTTTCCTTTACATTCAGACAACTCTTTTGCTCCAGCTGGTTTCTCATCTGTAATGTTTACAACAAAAAAGTACTGATCTTTAGATACTATAGAAGTTACCCCTTTAGATAAGTTTTCAAATTGAGATAGAACATCATAATCTTCTTCATACATTCCAGATTTAGACATGATATTTACTTTGCCATCTTTATTTAATTGCTCTCTAATATATTCTAACGATTTACCTTTTTTAAGAAACTTTTGCGCTTTTTCTACTATTTTTTTATCTGTTGAAGACAAAATATCAGCACTATAACGCTTTTTCCATTGGTAATTTTTAATATTATTTGCAAAATAATTATGTAAACCAATAGTATCATTTTTAGCTCTGTTCCAAATTTCTTTTTCCATCAAATCAAACAACAATAAACCATCTCGGTATTCATCCATTACGTTTTTAAATTCAGTAAATTCATTCTCTAAATTTTCATTATAATAGGCAATTAATTGTTCTTCCGTGAATTTTTCAAACAATTCATCAACTAATCTAACAATAGGTTTTGTTTTAATGTTTGACTTTTGTTTGGCAGCAATAAAATCTAAAAATAATTTAGCGTTTATTTTTTTATCTTTATTTATAACTAAAACATCACCATTTAATTCTTTAGATTTCTCTGGAACTACCCAAGTTTGAGAATAAAAATCATCATTTACAGCTGCTTTAATTTTAGCAATTATTTTTGCATCTTTAGTTATAGTGTATTTATCTCTTAATTTTTTAGCTAAAGAATTTGTAATCAATAAAGAGCGCTCGTCTTTTCTGATTTTTTCTTCTAACTCAAATTTCATTTCATCAAATGAACGAACAGGATGTTTTTCAATTAATTTAACAATATGCCAACCAAATTGCGATTGAAATGGTACAGAAATTTGATCTTTTTCTTTCAATTCAAAAGCCACATTTTCAAATTCTTCAGAACTTAATTGACCTGAACCAAAACGTTGTAAAACACCACCTTTTGGAGCTGATGATTTATCTTCAGAGAATTGTTGTGCTAAGCTTTCAAAAGCTTCTCCTTGCTGAATTTTTTTATAAATATCATCAATGGTTGTTTTTGCTTTTTCGTTTTGAGCCGCATCATTTTGTTTTACAATCATAATGTGAGCTACAGTAACTTCGCCTCTATTTACTCGTTTATCTACTACTTTTACAATATGATATCCAAAACGAGTTCTAAATGGTTTTGAAACCTGACCCACTTTTGTATTGTATGCAGCATTTTCAAACGGATATACCATTCTAAAAGCAGAAAAATAACCTAAATCTCCGTTATTCTCTTTTACAGAAGGATCTTCAGAAGTTTGCTGAGCAACAGTAATAAAATCTTCGCCAGCATCTAATCTTCTTTTAATTTCGATAACTTTATTATATGCCTTTAATGTATCCTGAGGCAGCGCTCCTTCATCTACTAATACTAAAATATGTGAAGCTCTAACTTCTTGCTGCATTCTATCATACGCTTCTTTTACTAATTCATTTGTTACTTTAGAATCATTTACATAATTCTTAGACAATTGATTTCTGTATGATTTTAATTCGTTTTGATAATTTAATCCATTTTGCAAACCTATTTTGTTTGCTTTTTCAACTTTCAATTTATATCCTAAAAATAAATCTAGGTATTTATCTAAATCTTTCTGAGAATCATCTTTTACTAAATCTAAGTTTTTATTATATACTCTTACGAATTCATCGTTATAGTATGGATGATTATCAATAGTAAATAAAACTTCTTTTGTTTGAGCCGATAAAAAGCCAGACACGAACAAAAAAGAAAAAATAAGTAGGCGACTAATTTTCATAATTATTTATACATTTTAAGTTGTAATCGACAAAAATAACAATTCGAGACTATTCCACAACATTTATAAGCGAGTATTAACAGAAAATTCTGCAAAAAAAAGTTACTTTTGCACAAAATTTTGAATAATGAGTTTTATAGAAGAAATAGCAAGAAGACGAACTTTTGGAATTATCTCGCATCCCGATGCTGGAAAAACAACTTTAACTGAAAAATTATTGTTGTTTGGAGGTGCTATTCAAGAAGCTGGAGCCGTAAAAAGTAACAAAATTAAAAAAGGAGCCACTTCCGATTTCATGGAAATTGAAAGACAAAGAGGAATTTCGGTAGCAACTTCTGTATTGGCTTTTAACTATCAAAACAAAAAAATAAACATCTTAGATACACCTGGTCACAAAGACTTTGCCGAAGATACATTTAGAACCTTAACAGCTGTTGACAGTGTTATCGTAGTTATCGACGTAGCAAAAGGAGTTGAGGAACAAACTGAAAAATTGGTTGAAGTTTGTAGAATGCGAAACATTCCTATGATTGTTTTCATCAATAAATTAGACCGTGAAGGTAAAGATGCTTTTGACTTAATGGATGAAGTGGAGCAAAAATTAAAACTTCGCGTAACACCATTAAGTTTTCCAATTGGAATGGGATACGATTTTCAAGGAATTTACAATATTTGGGAAAAGAACATCAACCTTTTTGAAGGCGATAGTCGTAAAAATATTGAAGAAACCATTGCTTTTTCTGATATTGCTAGTAAAGAATTAGAAGGAATTATTGGCGAAAAACCAGCAAATCGCTTACGTGAAGAATTAGAATTAATTGAAGAAGTATATCCTGCATTTAGCAGAGAAGAATACCTTTCTGGAGATTTACAACCTGTATTTTTTGGTTCGGCATTAAATAATTTTGGAGTTCGCGAATTGTTAGATTGTTTTGTAGATATTGCACCCACACCAAGAGCTAAAGAATCTGATACTCGTATTGTAAATCCGGAAGAAGAAAAATTAAGCGGATTTGTATTTAAAATTCATGCTAACATGGATCCAAAACACAGAGACCGTTTGGCATTCATTAAAATTGTATCGGGAACTTTTGAAAAAAACAAACCCTATTTGCATGTTCGTTTAGGAAAGAATTTAAAATTCTCGAGTCCGAATGCTTTTTTTGCTGAGAAAAAAGAAATTGTTGACATTTCCTATCCAGGAGACATTGTAGGTTTACACGATACTGGGAACTTTAAAATTGGCGATACATTAACGGAAGGAGAAAAAATGAATTTCCAAGGAATTCCAAGTTTCTCTCCAGAGCATTTTAGATATATAAATAATGCTGACCCATTAAAATCGAAACAACTAGAAAAAGGAGTTGACCAGTTAATGGACGAGGGTGTAGCACAGTTGTTTACCCTAGAAATGAACGGAAGAAAAGTAATTGGAACTGTAGGAGCGCTTCAATACGAAGTTATTCAATACCGTTTAGAGCATGAATACGGTGCGAAATGTACGTATGAAACTTTCCCAGCGTTTAAGGCGTGTTGGGTAAAACCACAAGATCCTAAAAATGTAGAATTTGCAGAATTTAAACGTGTGAAACAAAAATTCTTAGGTCATGATAAATACGGACAATTGGTTTTCTTAGCAGATAGCGATTTCTCAATCCAAATGACACAACAGAAATATCCAACAGTAGAGTTATTCTTTACTTCGGATTATCAGAAGAGATAATAAAGAAAAGCCATTTCGTTTGAAATGGCTTTGTGATTTTACAAATATTTTTGATTTTCAAATACAAAATTAGTGATATGACTAACAAAAACTAAAACTACTATTGTCTTATTAAAGTTAAACTTCTTGCTGGTAAAAAAATTGGAATATCCCTACTATTGGAAAATGTACAATTTTCTGTGGAAATAAAATCTTTATATTCAAAACCTTCATAAAACAATTGATCTGGATTTAAAAGATTTTTTGTAAAAAAGAATTCAACCGTATTATAGCAATTGCTTTCATCATCATTAAACAGAAAAAAGAAATCACTATTATTCCTATATGAAATTAGTTTTATCTTAAAATCTGTTATATTAGTTACATGCAAATCATTGTACAGTATTTGATTATTTGTCAAATCAACAACTTTAAATTTACATTTTAACATGTCTTCATAAAAATTATCTCCATTAGAAAATGAAACCATTTGATACGTGAAAGAAACAAACTCAAAAGTATACTCTTTATTATCTACTATACCCTTCCATGTATCAACCCAAAATGGAAAAACATTATCCAAATCTTTCTTATAAGCACCATTAGGGCAGTCAAAATTTGGAGTTTTTAAAGGCAATGTTTGACAATTTTGTGACTGAACTAAAGAACAAAAAGTTAGAATCAGGATAAGAAGTAAATATTTCATATATTTAATTTTTAAGTCTATAAAATTTATTCCATTTAGAATCATTTCCAAATATAAAGAATTCCATAAAAAAAGACCTGAAAAATTTCAGGTCTTAGTATTTATTCTTGCATTATCTATTTCTTTTTTGCTCTCTTGCTAAAAGTGTATTTTTCAACAACATCGCAATTGTCATTGGTCCTACTCCACCTGGAACGGGCGTAATGTAGGACGCTTTTTTTGATACATTTTCAAAATCTACGTCGCCAACAATTCTATAGCCTTTTTCAGTAGTTTCGTCTTCTACTCTTGTGATTCCTACGTCGATAACCACTACATCATCTTTTACCATTTCTGCTTTAAGGAAATTTGGAACTCCTAATGCTGAAATAATAATATCCGCTTGAGATGTAATTTGGTTGATGTTTTTAGAATGACTGTGTGTTACTGTTACTGTCGAATTTCCAGGAAATCCTTTTCTTCCCATTAAAATCCCCATTGGTCTACCTACAATGTGGCTTCTTCCAATGACTACAGTGTGTTTACCGTCTGTTGGCACATTATATCGCTCTAATAATTCTAAAATCCCGAAAGGAGTTGCCGGAATAAAAGTAGACATATCTAATGCCATTTTTCCAAAGTTTTCTGGATGGAAACCATCTACATCTTTACTTGGATCAATAGCTTCAATTATTTTTTGTGTATCAATTTGTTTTGGTAAAGGCAACTGAACAATGAATCCGTCAATAGCATCATTTTCGTTCAATTCTTTGATTTTTTTCAAAAGCTCCGTTTCTGAAGTCGTGCTTGGCATTTTAATTAAAGTGGATTCAAAACCAACTCGCTCACACGATTTTACTTTGCTTCCAACATACGTTAAACTTGCACCATCGTTTCCTACAATAATTGCCGCTAAATGAGGAACTTTCTCTCCATTGGCTTTCATTTGAGCTACCTCGGCAGCAATTTCATTTTTAATATCTTCCGATACTTTTTTTCCGTCTAATAATTGCATTTGCTTTCTTGTTTCAGGTTTATAGCTTTGGGTTTATAGTTGTGTGTATCCCAAAACGAATAGTTAGTATATTCAAAAAAAATAAGGTTTAAAACTTTCATCATTTAAAATTTTAAACCTTACCTATAATTTACATTTTTGGCATTCCGCCTTTCATTCCAGACATAGCTTTCATTAAATTTTTTCCGCCACCACCTTGCATCATTTTCATCATTTTGCTCATTTGGTCGAATTGTTTCATCAATTGATTCACTTGCTCAATTTTAGTTCCCGAACCTTTGGCAATTCTGGTTTTACGCTTTACATCGATTAAAGATGGTTTGCTTCTTTCAATTGGCGTCATTGATTGAATTATAGCTTCAATATGTTTAAAGGCATCATCTTCAATTTCAACATCTTTTAATGCTTTTCCAGCACCAGGTATCATTCCGACTAAGTCTTTCATGTTACCCATTTTTTTAATCTGCTGAATTTGTGCTAAGAAATCGTCAAAACCAAACTCGTTTTTAGCAATTTTCTTTTGTAATTTTCTTGCTTCTTCTTCGTCGTATTGTTCCTGAGCTCTTTCTACTAAGGAAACAACATCACCCATTCCTAAAATTCTATCCGCCATACGGTTTGGATAGAACACATCGATAGCTTCCATTTTTTCACCTGTACCGATGAATTTAATTGGTTTGTTTACTACCGATTTAATAGAAATGGCAGCTCCACCACGCGTATCACCATCTAACTTTGTTAAGATAACTCCGTCAAAATTTAATCTATCGTTGAATGCTTTTGCTGTATTTACTGCATCTTGCCCTGTCATAGCATCTACTACAAACAAAGTTTCTTCTGGCTGAATTGCTTTATGAACTTCAGCAATTTCATTCATCATTTGCTCGTCTACTGCTAAACGACCAGCTGTATCGACAATTACAACATTGAAACCATTTGCTTTTGCGTGTTTGATAGCGTTTTGAGCAATTTCAACCGGATTTTTATTTTCTGGTTCCGAATAAACTTCGACCCCAATTTGTCCACCAACTACGTGCAACTGATTGATTGCCGCAGGACGATAGATATCACAAGCTACCAATAAAGGTTTTTTGTTCTTTTTAGTTTTTAAGAAATTGGCTAGTTTACCAGAAAAGGTAGTTTTACCCGAACCTTGTAAACCCGACATTAAAATCACGGATGGATTTCCAGATAAATTAATACCTGCAACATCTCCACCCATTAATTCGGTTAACTCGTCTTTAACGATTTTAACCATTAATTGTCCTGGCTGTAAAGTAGTTAATACATTTTCACCTATTGCTTTGTCTTTTACTCTCGTGGTAAAATCTTTAGCAATTTTAAAGTTAACGTCGGCATCTAATAATGCTCTACGTACTTCTTTTAAAGTATCGGCAACATTTACATCAGTAATTTTACCGTGACCTTTTAATAGGTGTAACGCTTTATCTAACTTATCGCTTAAATTATCAAACATAATGGATGTGATTTTAATAAGTCGCAAAGATAACACAAAGTTATAAAGTCGCAAAGTAGTATTAGAGAGTTTGTATAAAAAATTTACTTTTTAAATTGAATATGAGATTAATACTCAATTGTAACAAAACAGCAATTCAATAGACTTATTTTAACCCGTTGGGTAAAATTATTAAAAAGAAATAAAAATTTAAATCATGATTTTAACAACAACCAATTCTGTTGATGGCTTTACAATTGCAGAGTACAAGGGTATTGTGTCAGAAACATCTGTAAATATGCAAAAGATGAAAATGACTTTTAATATGCAAAAATATTATGATGGAATAAGTGAAAATGTTTCAGATGTTAAAGACCAAGCTTTTGAGCAACTTAAAACAAATGCTATGAAATTAAATGCAAATGCAGTAGTGGGAATACATGTTGATATTGAACTAACCAATAGTAATTATGTTGTAGTTACAACAACAGGAACAGCAGTAAGTATAATTAAAAGGTAAATTAATTAAGTTACTATTTAAAAAAAACACGCTTATCAATTTTAGATAAACGTGCTTTTTTTTTATTCTTATTACTAGTTTTAATCTTGAATCTTAAATACTTTTCTCAATATATCTTCCATCAAACACCATTTAGTAAAAGAAGATTGTAATAAATTAGCTCCTACAAAAATGGTAAACCAAAGCCAATTTTGATTAACATACATGGCTAATAAAACACTTATTATGATAAATGTTCCTGCAATTGCTCTAATAATTCTATTGATCATATCTATTTAATTTTAATTGTATTTTTCAACTCCAAGTACCGCTAAGTGTACATGAGAAACTGAATCTTGTTTGTTATTAAACTCTTTAACTTCATCAAACAAAATATCTAAATTTTGTTGTAAAACAAATGCATAAAAAACAACTGATTCTGTTTCATTCATTTCTGAACCAAACCAATTGGTTTCAATCGCTTCTTCTGTACTGTCGCGATATCCTTTTACATCTCGATAAGAATAAGAAAGTACTTTGGCATTTTTTAGCATTTTTTTGACTTCTTTTTCAAATTCTGCTATGGCTGTGATTACTACTAGTTTCATGATTTTTTATTTTTAACCTGACAGATTTTAAAAACCTGTCAGGATGTTTATTAATTATTTTTCTCCCATTTTTTACGTTCCGTGATGTAGTAAATCAACGGCACTACAATTAATGTTAATAAGGTTGAAACAATTGCACCTGCAACTAACGAAATCGCTAATCCTTGGAAAATTGGATCAAACAAGATGATTGATGCTCCAATTACAACCGCTCCAGTGGTTAATAAAATTGGAGTTGTTCTTACTGCTCCTGCTTCAATAATGGCTTGTTTCATAGGTATTCCATCGTTTAAACGGATTTCGATAAAGTCAATCAACAAGACCGAATTCCGAACCATGACTCCGGCTAAGGCAATCATCCCAATAAAAGATGTTGCCGTAAAGAAAGCGCCTAAAATCCAGTGACCTAATACAATTCCAACCAATGAAAGTGGAATGGCAACCATCATAACTAAAGGTGTTTTGAAGTTTTGGAACCAACCTACAATCAACATGTAAATTACAATAATTACAACTAAAAATGCTGCACCTAAATCACGGAATACTTCTAATGTAATTTGCCATTCACCATCCCATTTTACAGTGAAATCACTTTCATCTGATGGAGAATCCATGTACAATTCGTTTACTTTGTAACCTTTTGGCAATTGCATTTTTTCTAACTTCTCATTCATTCCTAAAATGGCATACACCGGACTTTCTAATGCTCCTGCCATATCGGCTAATACATACACTACTCTCTTTTGATCTTTACGATAAATGGTATTTTGTAAGGTATCGGTAGTTACTTTCACTAAATCACTAACTGGAACTACATTACCACGACTGCCTTTAATTTTTAAGTTCTGAATATCTTGGATAGACGTTTTATCTTTATCATCTAATGAAAGTGTAATACCTACAGGATTATTAGAACGTTCATCATACAAATTAGACACTGGCATTTCTCTTAACAAATAAGTCAAATTTCCAACTACTTGTTGCGGAGCGATTCCATTTAACATGGCTTTTTCTCTATCCACTTCTAATTTATATTCTACCTGAGGTGCTTCTACCATCCAATCGGCATCTACAACATCTTTAGTATTTTCTAAAATAGATTTTACTTGTTTCGCAACTTTAATTTGGTCATCATAATTAGGTCCGTAAACCTCAGCAACCAATGTTGATAAAACCGGTGGTCCTGGTGGCACTTCTACAATTTTTACATTTGCACCATATTTTTTAGCAATTTTTTGCACTTCTGGACGCACTATTTTTGCGATATCATGACTCTGTAAATCTCTATCTTCTTTGTGTAGTAAATTTACTTGAATATCCGCCATATTACTTCCACCACGTAAATCATAATGACGTACTAAACCATTAAAAGTAATTGGAGCCGATGCGCCTATATAATTTTGATAATCTACTACTTCTGGAACTGTAGAAAGGTATTGCGCAATTTCTTTTGTAACCGCTGCAGTTCTTTCTAAAGTAGTTCCTTCTGGCATATCGATTACGACTTGGAATTCGTTTTTATTATCAAAAGGCAACATTTTAACAGCAACTGATTTAGTAAAAAACATCAAAACCGAACCAATTAACAAAACTCCTGTAATCAAAAACATCAGATTACGTTTTTTTGAATTATCTAAAAGTGGTTGTTCTACTTTTTTGTAAATTCTATAAATCCATGAGGTTTCTAAACCTTGTTCTTCTTTATGTTCTTGCTCGTCTTTTTCATGTAATAAATGATATCCTAAGTAAGGTGTAACTGTTAAAGCTACAAACAACGACAATATCATTGCAATAGAAGCGCCAATTGGCATTGGACTCATGTAAGGTCCCATCATTCCAGATACGAAAGCCATTGGTAAAATAGCAGCAATTACAGTAAATGTTGCTAAAATGGTTGGGTTTCCTACTTCGTTAATGGCATAAATAGCCGCTTGTTTAAAAGACAGTCGCTTCATTTTGAAATGACGGTGCATGTTTTCGGCAATAATAATACTATCATCTACTACAATACCAACCACAAATACTAAGGCAAAAAGCGTAATTCGATTTAACGTATAGCCTAATAAGTAGTAACTAAATAATGTCAATGCAAATGTTAATGGAACAGAGAAAAACACTACTAATCCACCTCTCCAGCCCATAGCTAACATTACCAAAACAGTAACTGCAATAATGGCAACACCTAAGTGCATAAGCAACTCTCCTACTTTGTGCGAAGCCGTTTCGCCATAGTTTCTAGACACCTCAACGTGAACATCTGAAGGAATAATATTTTTCTTTAAACTTTCGACTCTTTCCAGAATTTTCTCTGAAATTTTCATCGCATCAGCTCCTTTTACTTTTGCTATTGAAATGGTTACAGCAGGATATTCGGAATTATTTTTAGCAAATTTTTCATTCGCTTTTCCATATCCAAATGTTACATAATTTTTAGGCGTTTGAGGACCATCTTGAATTGCCGCAACTTGTTTTAAATAAACTGGCATATTGTTATTTACACCTACCACTAAATTTTCTACATCTTCAGAAGTAGATAAAAATTTACCTGTAGTTACTAAATATTCTGTGTCATTTTGGACAAAAGAACCCGATTGTGAACTTCCGTTATTAGCCTGAATCATTTGCATGATACTTAAAGCATCAACACCATTTTCGGCCATTTTATCTTTATCTAAAACAACTTTAAGTTCACGTGTTCTTCCGCCAATTTCTTTAGTAATGGCAACGTCTTTTACTTTTTCTACTTCCGAAGTAACTTCTTCCGCAATTTGACGCAGTTGAAAATCATCATATTTTTCACTCCAAAGTGTTAATCCTAACATGGGAACATCGTCAATAGAACGTGTTTTTACCATAGGTTGATATACGCCTTGCGGAAACATGTTTTGATGCTTCATTAACTCATCGTATAATTTTACGTATGAATCTTCGCTATTTTGACCCACATAAAACTGAACTACCATCATGGCCTGACCATTCATAGCCATACTATGAATATGCTCTACACCTTTGATATTTCCAATTATTTTTTCAAGTGGTTTAATCACTTTACTTTCTACTTCACTTGGGCTTGCTCCTGGGTAACCTACCATTACGTCGGCCATAGGAACATTAATTTGTGGTTCTTCTTCTCTTGGAATTAAGAACGAACTATATACTCCAATAATCATCAAGGCCACCATTAATAAAATGGTTAGTTTAGAATTGATGAAAAAATTGGCAATTTTACCTGATATACCTTCTTGCATTTTTTTTAAGTTTAAATGTTTATGAGTTTAAAAGTTTAAAAGGCAACGCTTAAAACTGAAAACTGCGACTGAAAACTGATTACTAATTACTGAACACTAACCTTCGCTCCGTTAAATAATTTTCCTTCAGCTGAAACGATGTATTGTTCGTCTGCTGATAATCCTGATAAAACTTCTACTTGATTACCAAATGTTTTTCCAATTCTTAACCATCTTAGAATGGCTACATTTCCACTTCCTATTGTGTAAACTCCGGTTAATTGTCCTTCTTTTACTAAAGCCGATACAGGTACTAATACTAAATCCGACTTAACAGTTGATGATACTTTTTTCTCTGATGGAAACTGCACGTTAACAAACATTCCCGATAAAATTTCTTTATCCATTTTATCTAAAGTAACTTTTACTAAGTATTGACCTCCAGTGTTTTTTGCTGATAAACTAACTTCTGAAACCTTTCCTGTAACTTCTTTATTTAATGATTTCACGTTGATTTTAACTGGCATTCCGTTTTTAACGGATGTAATATCACTTTCAGAAACCATTGCAGTAACTTGTAATTTTGAAGCGCCTTCTATACTTACTAATGGCATTCCTGGATTTGCCATATCGCCCTCTTTAACAAACGTATTAGTTACCGTTCCAGAAAAGGGAGCTGTAATGTTTGAATAAGAAAACTGAGCCATAACTTCGTTACGCATTTGTTTTGCTGCTTCTAAACCTGCTTTTGCCATTTCGTAGCGAGCGGTCATATCGTCTAATTCTTTTTGAGAAGCCGATTGTTGTGCAAATAAATTAGTAAAACGATCATAATCTTTCTTAGCATTGTTATACCCAGCAGTTGCTTGTGTAATGGATGCGTCTACTTGCGCTTTTTTCGCTTGTAAATCGGTGTTGTTGATGCTTACTAAAAGTTGTCCGGCAGATACATTTTGACCTACTTTTACATTTACTTTAGTTACATACCCCATCATTCTAGTACTTAGATTTGCACTATTTTCAGATTCAATTTTCCCACTTGCCGTTACATACGGACTAGTAGAATTTTCGATATTACCCGCCACTTTTACAGGAATTGCAGGCAAATCGGCTACATTTTCTTTTTTATCACTTCCACAAGAAGTTAAGATTAATGAAGATAGTGTGATGATTGTTATTATTTTTTTCATGTTGTTAAATTTTGATTTTATTTTTTGGAACTCTGTTTTAAGAAATTTTGAGATTTTTTACACCCCTAAAGTCCCCTCAAGGGGACAATCCTATAAAGAAAATTTATTTCGTTAAAAATTGTAAGTATTGTTTAGTAAAGTTATATTCGAAAACGGCCTGTAAATATTCTAATTCTTTTTGTGCCATTTGCGTTTCAGCCATTAATAAGTCGGTAGTTTTTTCTAATCCTTGTGTGAATCGATTTTGACGAATTCTGAACGCTTCTTGCGATTGTTCAAAAGCCAATTGAGAAAGATTTACTTTATTTTCTGCATCTTTTAATTGACGATTTGTTTTATTTAATTCTAACTGACTTTGCTTTTTGTATTGCTCTGTTTCTAATTCTGCTTTTTGAAAATCAGCTTTAGCTTTTTGTGTTTTTCCGATGTTTTTATATCCATCAAAAATATCCCAAGATAATTGCGCTCCCACCAAAAATCCGTTTGCATTAGCACTTAAAAATTTACTATCGTATAGTTGATAACTTCCAAAAGCATTTAATCTAGGTAAAAATCCAAATTTAGATGATTGGAACATTTTTTTGTAAGCTTCAGAAGACATTTCCATTGCTTGAATATCTTTTCTTGAATTTGATAATAACGAATTTATATTTTCAATAGCTATTACATTATCTAGCTCTTCTGCAGGTTTAAATGTTTTACCCGCCACATCTTCGTTCAATAAAAACGCTAAATAATCAGATGCATTTTGCACGTTAGATTTTGCATATTGCAATTGATTGGTAATTTCATTAACCCGAACCTGAACGTTTAATAAATCCGTTTTTTGTAACATGCCATTTTTAAAATAGTTTTCAACCATTTTTAAGTTTCCTTGAGCAGTTCCGTTAGCCTTTTCTAAAACTGTTACTGCTTTATAAGCCAACTGTAATTGCATGTACGATTTTGAAACTTCTAATTCTAAATATTCTTTTGTTCTTTCTGTTTGTAATTCAAATGCATTCATTTTTGCTTTAGCTGCTTGTCTTCCTAACAATCCATCAATATTTATTATAGGTTGTTTTACTTCGATAACAGTTGCAAAGTTTTGAGTTTGATCTGGATTATTTAATAACGTTGGATTAAAGTCAGAAGCTGTTAAAATTTCTTGATTTAATTTTGAACCAAAAGCCATTAACGGATTAGTGGTAGAAATCCCTGTATAAGATACGTTAACATTTGGTAAAAAAAGCGCATTTGACTGTCGATAATCTGCTTTTGCAGATTGAAATGCTTTGTCAGCTACTTTAATTTGTAAATTATTATCGCTCACTTTTTGCAACAAATCATTTTTGGAAATAGATAAGGTATCCTGCGCATATAAATTGGCAGTTCCTAATGCAATTCCAATTGCTACTAATAGATTAATTTTCTTCATCATTATTTTATTGATTATTACCTGGACAAAAGTACGTCGGTAAAAAACGATTGTCGGTAACAAGAGTTACATAGGACTGTTACAAATGTTACAAATAGAAAGAGCGCCTACAATAGACGCTCTGACTAACCAATAAAACTAAAACAATCATCAACAAAGGTAGATGATGTTACTTTCTTGTTCCTCCATGTCCACCCGCAACTATTTTTAATATTCTAATATTTAAATAAAAGAATTTAAACAATTGTATTATCGGATTTTGCATTTTGGAACGCTGTGCGTTAGATATTCTTTGTGTCATTTTTTTTAAGTATTTGGTATTTGGTAATTGGTTTTTTAAACAGAATGAACTACTCTGGAATTAACCACCAAAATGGTTTCATTTTTGCTTTCCAAATAAAAGCGTAATGCAAAGCTAGTTTCACCCAATGTCCTGCTAAACCAATATCGCCAAATGTTTTGTTTATATCTCTTCCTCCCGTATTTGGGTATTTTTTATAATCGGGAACAATTGGATAGGTTGTAATACTTACGCCGCTTCCTTGTGTCATTCCGTAACCTGCAGATGCAATACAAGCCGCACCCATATTTCCCATAGATCCCTTATGATGTAAAGATTCTTTACCTGCTTTGATGCTATCAATAATATTATCGGCTACTAATCTTGCTGTAATACCAGATGGCATTCCTGTTCTTGGTGGAGCAGGGTAAATATCTGTTCCGTTTTTACTAGTGCGAGGTTTTGAAATAGTATGAGGAGGAGCAAAAGCGATTCCGGGTGCAAAAATATTATTATAACTAGGATTTTGATAGGTTTCTGGCCAATCTTGAACCGTCCAGTCTTCATAAGGTCTTGGTGTGTAATCTGCATCCACAATCATAAAACCTTTGAACAATTTATCGGTGATATTTTGTCCTTCTTTATCATAAGCTTGAAAACCATGACCTGAAAAAGCTGGAATAAGCATAGCAAAATCAAATTCTTCTGACTTATATTCACCATCTAAATTTTCATAATGCGCAACTCCTTCTTCAATTTTATTTACTCCAGCACCTAAAATCCATTTAATTCCACGATCTTCAAAAATCATTTCGATCATGTCTTTCGATTTCATATTAAAACCGTTGTATTCCATTAACATTCCGTCCATTCCAAAATCACCTAATTCATATTCATTAGAAATCCAGGTAATCTCAGCTTTGTCTCGAACACCAAATTTTTGAAGTTCTTTTTCTACATTCAAAATATATTCGAAAGCAGCACCTTGACAAGTTGCTTTTGCATGACCCGTACCTATTAATATTTTAATCTTTTTATCGGATTTTTTTAATTGATCAATTAACTTATGAAGCGCTTCTGATGCATGTTCTGCATGGTCATATGTACAAACTGAGAATACTTTATTAGTTGCAGGAAGCAATCCTTCCGTCATATCAAAAGCTAATTTTGGTCCAGTTGCATTGATTAAATAATCGTATGTAACTTTTTCTTGTTTTCCTAAATTATCACCAAAAACACCTTCTACTAAAACATATGGTTTTGATTCTGAAGCATCCCCTTCTGGATGAAAAGAAATGGCTTTAGATTGTTTGTATCCAATTCCTTTTCTTTTATACAAAGGCTCTAATGGAAAGATTACATCTTCACGTTTCATTCTTCCTATTCCTACCCATATATTTGATGGAACCCACTGATAATTTCTATTAGGAGAAACCACCAAAACTTCGTGTTCCTTACCTAATTTTCTTCTTAAATGTGCAGCTGCTGTATGACCAGAAATTCCTGCACCTAATATTACTATTTTTGACATTTTGATTAGTTTAATAATTCAAAATTAGAACATAAGCGATTTTACTACAGCAACAATTGTTACATAAAAAAAAGCCTTGTTTTTCAGAGGGCACTGAAAAACATCGACTATTTTGATTAGTACCGTTTTTAGTCAATAAAA
>NZ_WIBH01000108.1:0-225 GCF_009495795.1 Flavobacterium sp. LMO6
CAACACAAACTTTTACAATAACGCAACCTAGTGCAATTGTTGCGACTCCGTTATCACAAACAAACGTAAGTTGTTTCGGCGGTTCTAATGGTGCAGCTGCAATTAATACACCAACAGGTGGTGCAGGTGGATATTCTTACAACTGGACTCCAGGTAACCCAATAGGTGACGGAACAACATCTGTTACTGGCTTAACCGCAGGAACTTGGACTTGTACCGTTACTG
>NZ_WIBH01000109.1:0-224 GCF_009495795.1 Flavobacterium sp. LMO6
ATTTTTGTACATCAATAATTTTTGTTCTGCTGCGATAGCGTGGACAAAAGCTAATTCATCTCCATCAACAACTAAGACTATCTCATCACTCATACATTCACCTCAATATTAGGCTCTGGTCTACACTCTGGTTTAGACCAACCTTTCCCACCTTTGTTGATGTATACAAACCCACCATTAGATGTACATTCCTTTTTGAACGCCTCAATATAATTACTATGTCT
>NZ_WIBH01000110.1:0-224 GCF_009495795.1 Flavobacterium sp. LMO6
GTTTTTATCCAGCGGGCAAACTAAGCCCTGTGCAAATATCTGGCTCATGCCCGGTCTCCTTGATCATTCACAGCTGCAATATTGACAAACTTACCGGCAATGGCTGCCGCCGCGGCCATCGCCGGGCTAACCAAGTGCGTACGGGCGCCACGGCCCTGACGGCCTTCAAAGTTACGGTTTGACGTTGAAGCGCAGCGCTGGCCGGCTTCGACTCTGTCGTCATT
>NZ_WIBH01000111.1:0-224 GCF_009495795.1 Flavobacterium sp. LMO6
CTGTTAGATATCGACTTTTTTAAACGTATTAATGACAACTACGGCCATGCCGGTGGCGATGTAGTGCTGCAGGAACTTGCCCACCGCTTACAAGACACCTGCCGTGACAAAGACCTGGTGGTTCGCTGGGGCGGCGAGGAAGTGTTGCTGGTACTGGATAATATTGATCCGGCTCATGTTAATGCCTTTGTAAAACGGGTATTACATGCCATAGGCGACAAGCC
>NZ_WIBH01000112.1:0-224 GCF_009495795.1 Flavobacterium sp. LMO6
GCGGTTAATCATGTAATCAAGAATTTCCTCGCGGTTTTTACCGTCACGCACTAACTGGTAAGTCTTTTGCCGCATGTCAACTGCAACTATGGCATTGGAATCGGCAATGTTCTGATTTTGGCATTGCGGGCAACGCAACTCGGCTGCTAACTCAGAATAAAGCTCGCGCTGGCTATCATGATCAAATTGCAGCATGTCCTGTGCCGACACCGCTGTGCTTACAA
>NZ_WIBH01000113.1:0-223 GCF_009495795.1 Flavobacterium sp. LMO6
TTATTGAAATAGCCGATAAACAGAGCGAAGATGTTGGGGAAGATGAAAACGGAAATAAAGTAATTAATCATAATATTGTACAAAGAAATCGACTTCAAATTGACGCAAGAAAATGGGCTTTATCAAAAATGTTACCAAAGAAATTCGGAGATAAAACCGACATTACAAGCGGTGGAGAAAAGATACAAAATATGCCAACAAGTATACAAGTAGAGAATAATAA
>NZ_WIBH01000114.1:0-222 GCF_009495795.1 Flavobacterium sp. LMO6
CCACTATGCGATAAAACCGCTACGTATTCTTTGGCTTCCAATTTCCATTCCGGCAATGGATTGTCTAATTTCACAATTCCGAATTCCACAAAATGATTCCCTCCACCAGATGAACCTAATTGCTTGTACGCTTTGTCTAACAACTGTTTCACAACTGGAATGGTTTTAAATTCGTCTTTGTAAAACACTTCGTGATCGGCTTTAACTTTATGCGTTTCACTC
>NZ_WIBH01000115.1:0-220 GCF_009495795.1 Flavobacterium sp. LMO6
TAACCACACCAGCCACTGCGTCCGAACCATATACCGCCGAAGCGCCGTCTTTTAGAATCTCAACACGTTCAATGGCGGCTACTGGAATAGAGTTAATATCGACGAAGGAGTTGGCAATATTCTCGGCAAAAGCGCTTACCGCTACCCGACGGCCATTAATTAAAACCAGAGTGGCATCCGAGCCAAAACCGCGCAAACTTATTGCTGCACCGCCATTGGC
>NZ_WIBH01000116.1:0-220 GCF_009495795.1 Flavobacterium sp. LMO6
GGCAAATTGGCCTGGAAACCAGTCGACCGTGTACGCTCAGTCAGCCCGGCGCTGAACGCTTACGCCATGCTGGCAAGCAGCGCCGACAAAGGCGCGGTACGGGATTTGAGTAAGCTGGAAGAATTATGAGTCAGGTTGCTTTAAAAACTTCAGCGTTGCTGGCGGCACAGGCCGAGCCAGTTGCGCCCCTTGCGAACACGGGGCTGGCGTCAGCCAGCCG
>NZ_WIBH01000011.1:0-96966 GCF_009495795.1 Flavobacterium sp. LMO6
GATTTAGTGATGGCTTTTTGTAAATAAATTTTAGTATTTTTACCCTACGTTCTTATACACAACTACCAGTCTTTCGGAATGCTCGTACCAAACCGCCACGGAAGCAGCAATAGCTATAGATACGGCTTCCAAGGACAAGAAAAAGACGATGAGTTAAAAGGGGAAGGGAATTCTTTAAATTATACCTTTAGAATGCACGACCCGAGAGTGGGAAGATTTTTTGCAATTGACCCGTTGACTCATAAATATCCTCATTATACACCATATTCTTTTAGTGGTAATAAAGTCATTGCTTTTAGAGAATTAGAAGGATTAGAGGAAATATATGCAGCTGATGGAAAATTTATTGGAAAAATTGGAAATAGTACAGAAATTAGAGTAGTTCATTCGAACCAATTTCCTGAAAAAATAAAGGAAAAAATTGATGCTTTAAATAAGAAAGAGGCCTCGTTTTTATATAATTATATGAAAGATGAGATTTTAAATAATACATATCAAACATTTAATTCCGCAGATGAAGCAGCAGAATATTTTGGGAATAAAATTAACTCAAAATCCGTAATTGTAAATAAAGAATATGGTGCTGGAATCAATGAGGTACAATTATTCAATGCTGAAGGGACAAAAGTATCAGGAAAAGTATACTTGTTAGGCAAAATTGTTGAAGGTCGAGAGCGTTTTGTTTCACCTTTAGATGTAGGAAATAGAAGGGATGGTCCTTTCAAAATAAATGCACTTGCGCCTGAAGATCAAAGTCATATGATTTGGGGACCAACAATTTATTTACCGGGAATAACAGTAGCGCTAGCTCATTCCCATGCTCAAGGCAGTTTAAATTTTAGTGGGAAAAATCATAGCCCTTTAGGTGGTTATGAGGGTGATAAAGCGATGGCTGAAGAATATAGTCTTAATGTGTATTTAGTTAATAAAATTGGACAATTAAAGTTCTATGATTTTAAAACAGAAAAAGATAAAACAGTAAAAGAAAATTTACCTGGGTCAAAAAACAAACCTATTAGAGATGAAAATGGAAAACCTATTGATTATACAAAAGAAAACAAGTAAAATATTGAAATTATTTTTAGGAATAGGTTTATTACTTTTTTTATTTGTTAGATGCAGTAAAAACAATGATGAGTTTGAAAACGGTTTAATTAAGTTTGAAAAGTATTTTTCAAAAAAAGAGTTAGATACTTTTAAAAATAATCAAGAAGAAACAGCTTATATAACAATTAAAGAGGGTAAAAACAAATCCTATGAGTCATTTTTTAGAAATGATTCAATTGGAAAGAAGATTTCTTATTTTTTTCAAAAAAATAGGATAGAAGATTTTAGTTTTATGACTGATATTATGTTAATATGCCTTCACAGAAAATATCATGAAAAGCCATATAAGTTAGATGAACTTATCGAGGAAAAGAAATGGGAATACAATGATTTTTATTATTGTGAAAAAAAACGTAAAGAAAAAGCACAATATTTATTTAACTTGTTTAAGTTAAAAGATACTTTACATTTAATTCAACCTATTAAAGAAGGTCATATTTTTGACATTAATTGTCCTAATACTTTTATTAATAAAAATGATGAGGAATTAATAAATTTATCTGGGATTATTGTAGATAAAGAAGTTATTTTAGATTCACTTTATTTTACTTGTCGTATTAAACTTATTAATTTGTCTATAAAAAAGTTTTATCCTATGGACCGAAACGAAACAATTACTGTGGGTGATACAATGACCGTTAATTTGAATAACGTTTTTTTTGACTATTCCAAACATCGTAATTTTATGTTTAGTTATTAAAATTAGTATAGAGTGGTAATGTTTCAAACTTAGTGATGACCCATAATCAAAACACTAACTAATTGATAATCATTTAAAAATTAAAAATAATTACAAATAGGATAAGCTATATAGTTTATCCTTTTTTGCTTTTAAATGGGTTTAAATCGAAGAAAATGATGAAATGGTAAACCTTGTGTTGCAGATTTAGTGATGGCTTTTTGTAAATAAATTTTAGTATTTTTACCCTACGTTCTTACATATAACTACTACGCTTTCGGAATGCTCGTGCCTAACCGCCACGCATCAAGCCCTGCTTATCGATACGGCTTCCAAGGACAAGAAAAAGATGATGAGCTAAAAGGAGAAGGAAATTCTTTAAATTACACTTTTAGAATGCATGACCCGAGAGTGGGTAGGTTTTTTGCAACTGACCCGCTTGAGAAGAAATATCCTTGGTATACGCCTTATCAATTCTCAGGAAATAAAGTAATAGCATTCAGAGAATTGGAAGGATTAGAAGAAACTTTTGCCATTAAAGATAATCAGATTGTTTATGCAGGACCAGCAGTAAATTATTACACAAGCTATGAGGCTGCTGAAAAAGCTTTACAAGAAATGCAACAAAAACATAATGATTATGATGGACCAACAATTACACAAGATAATAGGACTGCTGAAGAAAGGGAAAGACAGAGAAAGTCTGCTCAATGGCAAAAAGTTGAAAATGATAGACAAAAATTACTATTCGCAAACCCAACAAATATTATATCACATGGGGTTGCAGTAGGCGTTCCTGAAATAGCTTTAGATATTGCAACAGAAGGTGCTTTTAGTTATGTTAAAAACACAAGAATCTTTAAAACAATTGCTAATTCTAAGTTAGCTTTAAAAACTGCTGGGACTTTTAATGGAGCATTAAACGGCACATACAAGATTATAGAATCCTCTCCTTTAAATCAAAAAATCCAAATAAGAAAAACATTAGCTAAAAGTTGGGGATTGCAGACAGATTATGTTAATTTTGATGAAAAAGTTTATACTGAAACTTTAGAAGAAGGAACTGTACTTATACAATATAGGCTTAAAGGATATGAGGGAACAAAAGGAGTTTATTATGCTTTACCTGGTACCTCACCTGAGCAAATTGGATTAAGACTTGATGATATTGGAGAAACTTATATGGTTACAACGAAAGGTAGTCAAAAAGTTATTTTTTCCACTCATCAGAAAAATTTAGCACCCTACTATGATAAATTTGGAAATCCAGTTGAAGGTGGCGGTCTTCAGATAAAAAGTGATGTTTTAAATTATGAGACTAATTCAAGTTTTAAAAAAATTGATAACCCAAAATAAATTCAAATGGATATTGTTAAAAAAATAAATTCTTTAAGATTAAATGTTATTAAATTTAGAAGTGATAGAAAGGATTATTATATTTCACCTGATATTTCAACAGTTGAGATAGCGTTAAATCTTGTGGAGTTTTCTTTAAAAAGAAAAAGAAGCTTGCTTCATGAAGAGGAAATGTGGTTTGAGGCATCATTTTATTTAGCTCATGGGCTTGATGGTACTGAGTGGCAAGATATATATTATGATTATTTAGATATTGTATCATTTGTAAAACAAAACAACTATTTAAGAAACAATATTCCAGAGATAAAATGGTAATTTGGGGTTAATGTTTCAAACTTAGTGATGACTCACAACCAAAACACTAACCAATTAATAATCATTTAAAATTAAAAATAATTGTAAAAAAGATGAGCTACATAGTTCGTCTTTTTTGCTTTTTAATGGGTTTAAATCGAAGCAAATGATGAAAAATGAAACCTCGTGTTGCAGATTTAGTGATGATTTTTATAAATAAATTTTAGTATTTTTACCCTACGTTCTTATACACAACTACTACGCTTTCGGAATGCTCGTGCCTAACCGCCACGCATCAAGCCCTGCTTATCGTTACGGCTTCCAAGGACAAGAAAAAGATGATGAGTTAAAAGGGGAAGGAAACTCTCTAAATTACACCTTTAGAATGCACGACCCAAGAGTGGGTAGGTTTTTTGCGGTGGATCCATTGACTAAATCTTATCCCCATTATACGCCATATTCATTTAGTGGGAATAGAGTTATTGATGCTATTGAATTAGAAGGATTAGAAGAATTAATTTTACAAGGGAAAATGGCTGATTTTGGAGAAATTTTTTTCGAAATTATTTCTAAAGATGAGATTTTAGTTAAATTATACGACAAAGTTCAAGATGAAACAAAATGCAATATCAAATTACATATTGTAAATATTAATCCTAAAAAACTTAAAAAAGATAATAATTGGGGTGGAAGAACATATGATTTTGAGGATTTAAAAGTGATGGCGTCTAACATAAAAAGAGTTGATGATAGAAAATCTCGAGAAGAACAAAATGGAAAAAAATTTAAATTAAAAGGGAAAGCTAAAAAAACATATAATGAATATGTTTCAATTTTCGAAGCATTAGGAATGAATAAAGAAGACATATTAAATGAAACAGAATATGAACATCATTTAATATTGGTTAATGAAAATAACATTAATGAAAATAATGTCATTAATCTTATGAATGATGTTTCACATGAAGTCGAGGCTCATTTTGAAGAAAATATAAATGGAAACAAATCTGTAGAACATTCTCATCATTATAAATTTTTTGCATTTAACCCTTTGGCAAATAAAATTTCCGAAGAAGAACAGACAATTCTTGATGGAATGAAAAAAGGTTATTCTCCTAGACCAAGCCAATACAAAAATGGTTCGGAAGCAATGATTATATACCAAGCAGTTCAAAGAGCAGTAACAAAGTTTAAAACAGAACAAAAAGAAAAAAAGAAAAATGAAAAGAAAAATAAAAGTTAGAGTTTTCAAATACCTGTATTACTCCTTTTTTTTTATGTTAATTTCTTGTGTTAATTTCAATTTGAATAAAGTTAATAAAAACTTAAATTCCAACCATGAAGTTTTATACTTTAAAAATGTTGACAAAAACAATCGAATTGGAAAAAGCTATTTTATTAATTTAGATGAAGAGATAATTATCAAAACTATTAAATATAAGAGGTTTAAATTAATTTCTAATAATAAAACAGTTGCTGATGGATTTTGGTCTGTAAATTTAAAAGATACAATATATTTCATTCCAAATAATTCTTATAAAAGTGGATGTGATGTTAAACTAAAATTTTATATTAATAATAACAATAAATCATATTATTTAGGTAGAAATTGTAATTATGGAGATTACTATGTTGGAACAGATGTTCTTGTCGAAAATAAAAATTTCAAAAAAATAAATAAAATATTTTTTAATAAATTTTATCACTCTATAGTTACAAAAGATGATTTTGCTCCTGGGGTAATACCTGATGCTGTTTCAAAGAGATGTTTTCTGATTAATTTAGATTATGGGGTTTTTTATTTAGGAAAATTCGAAGAAGAATCAGGGATTTATTGGTTTAATTATTAGTAATTAAAACCTAAGAAAACTTGGAAAGATTATCCCCCGCTCCCGCGCGAATCCCTTCGCGTGGCACTTGATTAACAACAAAGGTTTCATTATTTTTGATAAAAAGAAAAAATGAGTAGAAATTATAAGTTTCATAATCCTGAAGGATTATATTTTGTAAGTTTTGCTGTTGTGGGTTGGTTGGATGTCTTTACAAGAAATGAATACAAAGATTTAGTTTTAGAAAGTTTAGAATTTTGTCAAAAAAATAAAGGAATGGAAATACATGCTTGGTGCATAATGACCAACCATGTTCATTTAATTTTTAGAAGTATAGAAAATCAAAAACCAGAACTTTTATTAGGCGATTTTAAAAGGTTTACAAGTAGAAGCGTTGTCAAAGCCATACAAGAAAACCCAAAAGAAAGCAGAAAAGAATTTCTATTAGACTATTTTAAGAAAGAAGCTGAAAAAAGTTCAAACACAACCAATTTTCAATTTTGGAGACATGACAATAAACCAATTGAGTTATGGAGTAATGAAGTTATTCAACAAAAAATAGATTATATTCACAATAATCCAGTTGAAGAAGGAATAGTATTTAGACCTAAAGACTACAAATATAGTAGTGCTCCTGACTATGCTGGAGAAAAAGGATTACTAGACCATGTTTGTGTTTTTAAATATTTTAAATTGTAGAACCACGCGTAAGGATTCCAGTGAGAGCAAAGAAAAAAAAACAATGAAAAAAAATTTTAAAATTTATTTAATCATTTTAATAACAATTGGTGTTTTAGTGTCAATTTATTTTTGTTTATACACAACAAAACAAGACATTGTAAATAGCAATAACAGAATCATTTATAATAATGCTGATTTTATAGAAACAAGTGATCTAAATTTAGATGCTAAAAAAACAAAATTTATTTTTGATAATTTGAATGAAACAATATTAAAAGCTCAGACTTCTTTTTTACAAAATAAAAAAGGCGATTTTGTTTATTTTTATATGAATTTATGTGAACTTACAATTTATTTTAATGATAAAAGAGTTAGTTATGATTGCAGATTAATAAAATCTAAAAAATATTCTTTTAATCAATTGGAAACCTCTTATTTAAATTATTTGATAAAAATAATTAAGCAAGATAAAAATCATTTGAAAAACATTTCTACAATTTCAATTCGTACTGTATTACCTGAAGAACTTATTGATTTTGATCTTCCAATTTCTCCTTTCTTGGGTAATGCAAGTTTTAATGTTGATTCTCTCAATGCTACAATTATGGAAAAAATTGATTCAGAAGAATTTCAGTAATATTTCAAACTTATTGTCTTGTCTAAAATGGATTTACAAATATAAATTTTTAAAATCCCGTTACAAATCAAAACTTTTGTTATAATTTCATCAATATTTGCTAAGTCATTTGATTATTCTATATTTTTGCATCATTAAATAACACACATCAAAATGAGAGTAGCCGTAGTTGGCGCTACCGGAATGGTAGGCGAAATAATGCTTCAAGTATTAGCAGAACGTAATTTTCCTGTAACCGAGTTAATTCCAGTTGCTTCTGAAAAATCAGTTGGGAAAGAAATCGAATGGAAAGGGAACACCTATAAAGTGGTTGGTTTACAAACCGCTGTTGATATGAAACCCGAGATTGCTTTGTTTTCGGCAGGTGGAGAAACTTCTTTAGAATGGGCTCCAAAATTTGCTGCTGCCGGAACAACCGTAATCGATAATTCTTCCGCTTGGCGAATGGACGAGACGAAGAAATTAGTAGTTCCAGAAATCAACGCTTCTATCTTAACTAAAGAAGATAAAATTATTGCAAATCCAAACTGTTCAACGATTCAAATGGTAATGGCTTTAGCGCCTTTGCATGCTAAATATGATATCAAACGTATTGTAGTTTCTACTTATCAATCTATTACTGGAACTGGTGTAAAAGCCGTGCGTCAGTTAGAAAACGAATATGCGGGAATTCAAGATGAAATGGCATATAAATATCCAATTCATAGAAATGCGATTCCACAATGTGATAGTTTTGAAGCAAACGGTTACACCAAAGAAGAAATGAAATTGGTTCGTGAAACACAAAAAATCTTAAACGATAACACTATTGCGGTTACAGCAACGGCAATTCGTATTCCAGTCGTTGGCGGACACAGTGAAGCAGTTAATATTCAGTTTGAAAATGATTTTGATGTAAACGAAGTGCGTGAAATTTTACACAACACGCCAGGTGTAACAGTTCAAGATAATTTAGACACGTATTCATATCCAATGCCAATTTACGCGCAAGGAAAAGACGATGTTTTTGTAGGCAGAATCCGAAGAGATGAAAGCCAACCCAACACATTAAACATGTGGATTGTAGCGGATAACTTAAGAAAAGGAGCAGCTACGAACACGATTCAAATTGCGGAATATTTAGTTGAAAATAATCTAGTATAATTTTAGCCACAGATTACATAGATTAACACGGATTAAATCCTTTTGAATCCTTTAATCCGTGGCAAGAAGAATTTCTTTGCGCTCAATTCTAAATATTTGGTTGCAAATCATTTAGTATAATTTTAGCCACAGATTACACAGATTAACACGGATTGAATCCTTTTGAATCCTTTAATCCGTGGCAAGAAGAATTTCTTTGCGCTCAATTCTAAATATTTGGTTGCAAATCATTTAGTATAATTTTAGCCACAGATTACACAGATTAACACGGATTGAATCCTTTTGAATCCTTTAATCCGTGGCTAAAACAAACAACCACGAACTAACGAAATAAGTCATCAAAACTTAAAAAATCGTTAATTCGTGGTTTCTTTTTTAGCTTATCCTTAAAAGCTGTATATTTGTGGTTGTGAAAAAGAAGCTACTTTATATAAATATCGGACTGATGCTGGCAGTATTATTTACTGTTTGTTATCAATCTATACATGCTTTTTCTCACGAACACCATGTTAAAACAGAATGTTGTGATGATTTGCATCATGTAACATTTAAATCTTCTGAAAAAACGTTTACCGAAAGTGAAAATTGCCCTGTTTGTGATTTCAAATTCGTGGCTTTTCTTTCACCAGAAGTTTTACATTTTAATTTTATTCCTTCTTTTTACGAAATTCCCTATCAATTCAACAGTAATGAAACTTGCATTACGTTTGAAGGAAATTCGTTCTACCTTCGAGGTCCACCTGTTTTAGTTTAACTATTTAATACGATTTCATTACCAAAAATAATGATACGTTGTTGTTACATTTAAACTAAAAGAAATGCGATTCTTATCGATATTATTTTTCTTTTTGGTTGGCTTTTTTGGATACGCTCAAGTTACAATTACGGGCGTTATTTCGGATGAAAATGGCTTACCATTGAGAGATGCTCACGTACACATTGCCAATAAAACTACTTCAACCGATACAAACGGAACTTATGTTTTATCTGGCATTCCAAAAGGCAAACAGAAATTCTATATTTCGTTTATAGGCTATCATGTTATTGAGGAAACTATCGAAATTTCAAGCGATTTAACTATCAATCGTCAATTAAAATTAGATGTTACCAAATTAGAAGATATCACCATAAAACAACTTTCTAATTCAAAAAGTGAAAGTAGTAACGAACAAGTTCTAAAAAGTGCCACTATTGAGAAATTTAGCAATCAAACCTTGGGTGAAGCCTTGAAAGAAGTGTCTGGAGTTTCCATTTTAAAAACAGGAAGTACTATTGTTAAGCCAGTAATTAATGGTTTACATAGTAATCGTGTGCCGATAATCAATAATAATGTTCGATTAGAAGACCAACAATGGGGAACAGAACACGCACCTAATTTCGACATTAATTCGGCTGGAAAAATCACAGTGATTAAAGGTGCTTCGGCTTTGCAATATGGTGGTGATGCGATTGGCGGAATTGTTGTCATCGAACCCGAAGTAATTAAAAAAGATACATTGGTTGGAAAAACAATTGTCAACTTAGCTTCTAACGGAATGGGCGGAAGCTTGAGTTCAAGTCTTCAAAAAGGAAATCGTTATGGTTGGAGTTGGAATGCTTTAGGCACTTTCAAATACTTAGGAGATCGCGAAACACCAGATTATGTGTTGTCAAATTCTGGAAATCGAGAACAAAATTTTTCAGGAGGCATTCGTTATGCTCAAGAAAAATATAATTTCAATGCGATGTACAGTTTTTACAATGCACAAATTGGAATCATCAAAGCATCTCATATTGGAAATGTAAATGATTTATACAATTCCATCAACAACCAACAACCAAGCGTAATTGAGCCTTTTAGCTACTCGATTAACGCCCCAAAACAAGAAGTGCAACATCATTTAGCAAAAATTAATTATCAAAGATGGCTAAATGATAATAGTTCGTTAGATTTTCAATACGCATTTCAATTTAACAACCGTTTGGAATTTGATATTAGAAGAACAAACGCAAACACCGACAAAGCGGCTTTAGATTTACAATTGGCTACGCATACTTTTTTAACCGATTACAAAACTTCTATTGGAAACTGGAAAATAAAATCGGGTCTAAATTTAGGTTACCAAAATAATTTTGCGAATCCAAAAACAGGAGTTCGACCATTAATTCCGAGTTATCAAAAATTGGATGCCGGTTTATACGGAATTGCCGTTTATAAAATTGACAATGCGACTTCGTTAGAATCGGGAATTCGTTATGATTTTTCGACTATTGAAGCGACAAAATATTATTTAAAATCAAGATGGACCGAACGTGGCTATGATGCTGAATTTTCTCATTTTATTGTGGGTGACGAAGGCAATCAATGGCTTACAAAACCTACTTTTGATTATCATAATTTTACAGCAAACATTGGGTTTAGAAAGCAATTTCATCATGAAATGGAATGGTTAGTGAATATGAGTTTGGCTTCTCGAAATCCAAATCCGTCTGAATTATTTAGCGATGGATTACACCATTCTACTGGTCAAATTGAATTGGGTGATTTACGATTAAAAAAAGAGCAAGCGTATAAATTCAATACCACTTTTAAGAAAGATTGGAAATTATTTCAAGTGCAACTTAATCCGTTTATTAATCGAATTTCGAATTTCATTTATTTGCAACCTATTGGTTTTGAAACTACTATTCGCGGGGCTTTTCCAGTTTGGGAATACAAACAAACAGAAGCTTTACTAACTGGTTTTGATGTCAATACCAAATGGACTATTTCGAATCATTTCTCACACGAATTAGGATTAGCCTATGTAAATGGACAAAATCTAAATACTGATGAGTATTTAATAGATATGCCGCCATTTGTCATCAATAATAAAATTCAATATAAAAATGAATCTTGGTTCCATTTTGTGTCCGAGATAAAAAGTGAATTGGTTTTCAGTCAAAATCAATTTCCAAATTATAATTTTGAAACCAACATTGTTGTAAATAATGTATTAACACCTGTTACTGTTGATATTAGTTCGCCACCAAAAGGCTATCATTTATTACATTTGTATAGCGAAATGACTTTTAATATCAATAAAAAAAATAGCTTAACCACTTCATTTAGTATCCAAAATATTGCTAACACAACGTATCGAGATTACCTAAATCGTCAACGTTTTTTTGTAGACGAAATGGGTAGAAATATTCAAATTCAATTAAAATTTAATTATTAAAAAATCACATCATGAAAAATTTAAAACTTATCGCCTTATTTGTAATTCCTACATTAATTTTAACTTCTTGCTCTAACGAAGATACCGTTGTAAATGAAGAAGAAGTTATTACAACTGTTACGACAACATTAACAGGTGGTGGACAAGTTATTACTTTAACTTCAACAGACTTAGATGGCGATGGCCCAAATACTCCAATAATTACTGTTTCAGAAAATTTAGTAGCAGGAAGAACTTATTTAGGTTCAACAACATTCTCAAATGAATTAGCAAATCCTGCAGAAGATATTACAATGGAAGTGGAAGAAGAAGGAGATGAACATCAGGTATTTTACCAACTAGCCGCTTCTTTAGGCACAGTGACTTATAATGATACTGATGTAAATGGAGATCCAATTGGATTAGAATTTACTTTAGTAGCAGGAACTTCTGGTTCAACGGGAACATTAACAGTTACCTTAAGACATGAACCAATAAAGTCTGCAAATGGAGTAGCAAATGGAGACATAACTAATGCAGAAGGAAGTACAGATGCACAAGTGTCTTTTAATATAGAAATAGATTAATAAACCAGCAATATTTAGTACAAAACGACTGAATTTTCAGTCGTTTTGTGTTTTTTAACAACTAGTTAAAATCAAATCCTTATTTTTGTTGGAACAGAAAAAAACGAATATGAAAAAATCATTAATCTTATTATTTACTGCTGCAGCTTTTGTGGCTTGTAAAAAAGAAGAAATCAAAGAAATTGACATGAGTGTTACCTATCCTGAAACTAAAAAAGTAGACACCTTAGCTACTTACTTTGGCGATACTATTCAAGACCCTTATTTTTGGCTTGAAGACGATCATAGCGAAGAAACCAAAGCTTGGGTAAAAGCACAAAACGAAGTTACTTTTGGCTATTTAGAAAAAATTCCTTTTAGAAGCCAATTAAAAGAAAGACTAGAAAAACTTTGGAATTACGAAAAAATAGGAGCACCTTTTAAAGAAGGAGATTTTACTTATTTTTATAAAAATGATGGTTTACAAAATCAATCGGTTTTGTACAGAAAAGATGCTTCTGGACAAGAAGAAATATTTTTAGATCCAAATACATTTTCAAAAGATGGAACAACTTCTTTAGGTGGACTTAGTTTTACTAAAGATGGCTCCATGGCTGCTTATGCTATTTCTGAAGGCGGAAGCGATTGGAGAAAAGTGATTGTTTTAAAAACGGCAACTAAGGAAATTGTTGGCGACACTATTGTGGATGTTAAATTCAGCGGAATGTCTTGGTACAAAAACGATGGTTTTTACTACTCGAGCTATGATAAACCAACAGGAAGTGAACTTTCAGCAAAAACTGATCAACATAAATTGTATTACCATAAATTAGGAACTTCTCAAAAAGAAGACAAAGTGATTTTTGGTTTAAACGAAAAAAGAAGATATGTAGGTGCGGCAGTTACAGAAGACGAAAATTATTTAATAATAACGGCTGCGACCTCAACATCTGGTAATGAATTGTATTATAAAGATTTATCTAAAAATGGTGCAATCATTAATCTTGTAAATAATTTTAAAAACGATTATAATGTAATTGATAATGTTGGCGCTAAATTTTATGTTGAAACAAACTACAATGCACCAAATAAAAAAGTGGTTACATTTGATTTAGCAAATTCAAGTCAAAAAAATTGGGTAGATTTTATTCCTGAAACTGAAAATGTATTATCTACAGCAACAGGTGGTGGATTTATTTTTGCGGATTATATGAAAGATGCTGTATCTCTTGTAAAACAATATGATTACGAAGGTAAATTAGTCCGTGATATTAAGTTGCCGGGCATTGGTTCTGCTGGTGGATTTGGTGGTAAAAAAGAAGAAACTACTTTGTATTATTCGTTTACAAATTATGTAACACCAGGAACTATTTATGCATTTGACTCTAAAACCGGAAATTCTAAAGTCTATAATAAACCAAAAGTTGATTTCAAATCAGAAGATTTCGAATCGAAACAAATTTTCTACACTTCAAAAGACGGTACAAAAGTTCCGATGATTATTACCTATAAAAAAGGAACAGAATTAAACGGCAAAAACCCAACTATTTTATATGCTTATGGAGGTTTTAATATTAGTTTAACACCAAGTTTTAGTATTGCAAATGCTGTTTGGATGGAAAACGGTGGTATTTATGCTGTTGCCAATTTACGCGGTGGTGGTGAATATGGCAAAAAATGGCACGATGCAGGAACACAAATGCAAAAACAAAATGTATTTGACGATTTTATTGCTGCTGCAGAATATTTAATTAAAGAAAAATATACTTCTTCCGATTATTTAGCAATAAAAGGAGGTTCAAATGGAGGTTTATTAGTTGGTGCAACGATGACACAGCGTCCAAACTTAATGAAAGTTGCAATTCCACAAGTTGGCGTTTTAGATATGTTACGTTATCATACTTTTACTGCAGGTGCAGGTTGGGCTTACGATTACGGAACAAGCGAGCAAAGCAAAGAAATGTTTGAATATATTAAAGGATATTCTCCTGTACATAATGTAAAAGCAGGAACAAAATATCCTGCAACAATGGTTACAACTGGCGATCATGACGATAGAGTGGTTCCTGCACATAGTTTTAAATTTGCTGCAGAATTACAAGCAAAACAAACTGGTACTAACCCAACATTAATTCGTATTGACGTAAATGCAGGTCACGGAGCAGGAAAATCTACAGAAGCAACTATTAATGAGCAGGTAGATATTCAAGCTTTTATTCTATATAATATGGGCGTTAGAGAATTAAAAAAATAAATTACAACACAATTATTAAAAAATCCCGTTTCACCATGAAACGGGATTTTTTTGATTTACACTCAAATAAAATTAAAACCTATTATCCCCATCTAAAAGGTTGCCGAGTCCACCAAGTAAGCTTCCTTCTCCTCGGTCTTTTCCGCCCATTTGTGGCGCAGATTGTATAATTCTATCGGCTAAACGACTGAATGGTAATGATTGAATATAGGCAATTCCTGGGCCACGAAGTGTAGCAAAGAAAACACCTTCACCACCAAAAATAGTGTTCTTAATTCCGCCTACAAATTCAATATCATAGTTTACATCTTTGGTAAAACCAACTATACAACCTGTATCTACTTTTAAAATTTCACCAGCTTGCAATTCTCTTCTTGCTAACGTTCCACCTGCATGAACAAAGGCCATTCCGTCTCCTTCAAGTTTTTGCATAATGAAACCTTCACCACCAAAAAGTCCGCGTCCAAGTTTCCTAGAGAAATCAATTCCTACTGAAACTCCTTTTGCAGCACATAAAAATGCATCTTTTTGGCAAACGAATTTTCCGCCATATTTGTTTAAATCAATTGGTACAATTTTTCCAGGATAAGGCGAGGCAAATGAAACTTTCTTCTTTCCATGCTCAACATTTTGATAAGCCGTCATAAACAAACTTTCGCCTGTTAAAACACGTTTACCAGCAGATAGTAACTTTCCGAAAATTCCACCTTCTTGCTGGCTTCCATCGCCAAAAATAGTTTCCATTTTAATACCGCTATCCATCATCATAAAGCTTCCAGCTTCAGCTACTACAACTTCTTGCGGATCAAGTTCTATTTCTACATATTGCATTTCTTCGCCAAAAATTTGGTAATCTATTTCGTGTGCTTGCATAATTGTTTGATTTTTATTTATTGGTCGGAAATTTTAAAAAAATGTTACGAAACTAATTTAAACAAAAAATGCTCTCTATAAAAGAGAGCATTTTTAAAATATCTAAAAAGCTATTGTTTTACAATTCTTTTTGTTCCTACTTTTCCATCTTTAGTTTCAATTGAAAGTAAATAAATACCATTTGCTAAATTTGAAATATCCATTTGTGTATTTGTAGAAGTTCCTACTTTTCTACCCAATAAAGAATAAATATCTATCTTTTCTATTTCTTCGTCTAAATCAATATTTAAAATGCCAGAAGTTGGGTTTGGATATACTGTAAATTCGTTAAATGAAGTAAAAGAAGTGTTACCTAAAACAGTAGAACCAAATTCATAAACTCCCATATCAACTGTTGTATCAAATATTCTAAATGCACCTAATAAATCTTCTGTTATTGAAGCCGGAACTTTTGAATTATCTCCTGTATTTATTGCTGGTGAAGTTGCAGTTAATTGATAATCTGAACTATTTACAAATAATGGATTTGTTGTAACAATATTTAACTTAGAAGTTACATTAGAAAAATTATCGCTATCTAATGAATTGTTTACAATCATTGTAGTTGGAAAAGCGTCTAAAACAGAACCAACTGCTTTTGTTTGTGCATTTGATATTTCTCTATTATTCCAAAAAATACTATTGTAAATTTTTCCGTTCATAATTGCCGTACTTGTTTTCTCAAGTCCAAGAGTTCTTCGAGATGTTCCAGCATAAGTTCCTGTATCAATATTATTTACATATGTGTTATTAATAAAGTTTGCATTAATTGTTGAATTAGCGGCGTAAGCTCTAAACCAACCTGCGCTACCTGCAAAACCTTTTGTAGTGCCATTATCAATAGCCTTATTCCCGTCAAAAAGAGAATTTGAAACATCTACATTTACAGTGCTACTTGCTAAATCTGTATATAAATAAAATGAAGTTCCATATGTAGATAAGTTATTTGTAAACTTAGTGTTTTCAACTAATAAAGCACCACTAACATTGTATCTAGCAAATATTCCAGCAGCAGCATTTAAACTCACATTATCTTTAAACTCACAGTTTTTAACTGTTAAGTTATTTACATTAAAGTCTTTGTAAATAGCAGCACCTATTTTATCATCTCCAGCAGCGCCATTTGCATGAGCATTTGACAACACAAAACCATCTATTGTAATATTATTAGCATTTGCTTTAATTAAATGATAAGAGTTATCGTTACGTAAAGTATTCGTAAACGAAATAGTAGCATCGTCATTCCCTGCTAAATCTCCAGAAATAATAGTTGGATTTGCCCTCCAATTTCTTTGAGACAAAAGAGTTTCAGTACCGTTAAACCCCCCATAAACACTAATTCCTGTAGGAATTGTATAAGAAACTGTTCTATCCGTAGCATGTGGTTTATAAGTACCTGTTTTTACCCAAACATTTTGAGTAACAGCAGCGTTAAGCGCTTGTTGTAAGCTTGTATAAGCATTTGTCCAAGAGGTACCGTTATTTGCACCTGTAGCGGTATTATCAACATAAATTGTTCCTTTTGTCATAAATGTACCAACTAAATACCAACCAGCATTTGAAGAAGATGCACATGTTGCACTTGAGTAAACGTTATACAATGTATTTGGCAGTAAGCTTGTTAAAGTAGCTGTATTAGAAACTATTCCAGACATCGTTACTCCATTTGTTATTGGGTCGCCAGAAATAACATATAATAAATCTGTAGTTATACTTGAGTTCCAACCTACTACTGCACTATTATCTGTAATAGAATTAATCAGAAAATTACATAAATCTTCCGTTTCATAAGCACCCATATCTACTGTTACATTATCTATTCTTGGGTTGGTATTTAAGTCGGTTGGTAAACTAACATATGTATTATCTCCCATGTCTTTTGCTGGCGAATCTATTCCTATTTGAAAATCTGAACTACTTACAAATAGAGGGTCTGTTATGATAATATTTGACTTAGAAGATGCTGTAGAAAAATTATCACTATCTAATGAGTTATTTGCAATTATAGATACTGGATAAGAATCAACAATATTATTCATCGCTTTTGATGTTGCTCCTCCTACTCCAGTATTATTCCAAAATATACAATTATATATTTTACCATTTACATTAGCTCCTCCTACTCTTTCTAAACCAATAATAGCTCTATTAACTAGATAAGAATTAGTGCCAGAATCAATATTATTAACATATGTATTATTTACAAAATTTGCATTTATAGAAGAATAAACAGCAATAGCTCTAAACCAGCCAGCACTTCCAGCATATCCCTTTGTAGCGCCGTTATCTATTGTTCTATTGTTTTCAAAAAGTGAATTACTAACATTAACATTAAAGACGTTGTTAGAACTTGTAAAAAAATAGAAAGAGGTTCCATATGTTGCTAAGTTATTTTTAAAAATAGTGTTTTCGATAGTGAAATTAGAAGTTCCAGTTACTGAATTATCTGCAAAAATTCCTGCCGCAGCATCTAAACTAACATTGTTTTCAAATTTGCTGTTTTTTATTGAAAGCCCCATAGCAGTATTAATCTTAACAATTGACGCTCCTGATCTATCTGCTCCAGAGCCATTAGCATGCCCACCTGTAAAAGTAAAACCATCAAATAAAATATTACTTGCATTTGCTTTAACCAAGTGATAAGAATTATCATTTCTTAATGGATTTGAGAATGAAACGTTAGCATCGTCATTACCAGATAAATCCCCAGAAATAATTGTAGGATTAGCTATCCAATCTCTTTCAGACAAAAGTGATTCTGTTCCATTAAATCCTCCATAAATATTAACTCCTGATGGAACTACAAAAGAAGTTGCTCTATCTGAAACATGTGGTTTATATGTTCCTGATTTTACCCATATATCTTGATTATTTGTAACATTTAAAGCTTGCTGCAAGCTTGTATATGCGTTTGCCCATGAACCTCCATTATTTGCACCTGTTGCATTTGGATCTACAAATAATTTTACGAAAGTCCCCGTGTATTCATAAAAAAGAGCTTGAATTTCTGCTGCTGATAATGTTTTATTATAAATTCTAATATTATCAATATTTTCAGTAAAAACCGAAGAACCCTCTGCAATAACAATGTTTTTGTTATTTGGATTTAAATAAACTAAAGGCTGACTAGTTGCCCCACCCGAATAATTCGAACCTTGAATTACCTTATCTACATATAAAGTAGCTTGCGGACCATTTGTCCATCCGCCAGAGAAAAATGTAGTTTTATTAACAATACATACTACATGGTGCCAATTATTATCTGCCAAAGAAGATGCACTTTCAATTACCAATTCTGGTGTAATTGTTATTCCGTTTATTAATGATATACTAGATAGTTTAATTTTACCGTTGTGTAGCAATACACTCCAACCATAATAGCCAGAAGTTTCAAATCCATATTGTGAAATTATCATTCTTGGCGAACTATCTGTAGTATTAGATTTAAACCAAAAACTTATAGAAACCTCTCCATTACCAATAGAACCTCCAGAAGGAATTCTATTTCCAGCACTTAATTGATCTCCATTTAAAGAAATTGCGTTGTTTGGAGTACTTAAAGGATCTAGAGTTAGAGTTCTACTGTTACCTGCAGCTACTAAATCTGAAGTTCCAGGGGTTGCTTCATTAACCAAACTTCCGTTTGTGAATAAATATCGTTTGATATCGTCCGTTGGAATTTGAGAAAAAACAGATGAAAAAGTAAATAAACATAAAAGTAAAATTGCTCTCATAAAAAATATATTTTTATAGTTATGAGTACAAAGTTTACTTTAATAAAAAAAATACTGCGTTTTACTTTCTAAACGGTTGATATTTTTTTCTAATTGGTAAAATGCTAAAAAACTTCTTGAATTATTTTGATAAATTCTTCTTTCTTATCTCTTGCAATTGGAATAGTTTTATTGTTTTCCATAATTAAAAAGAAACCGTCTTTTTTAGAAAGTTCTTTTATATGTTTTAAGTTAATTAAGTATTTACGGTGTGGTTTGTAAAAAATATTTTTGTTTTCTAATTGATCAACAAAATGTTTTAGTGGCTTACATATTAGTTCGGTTTTACCGTTTTGTAAATATACAAGAGTGTACATAGCATCTGCTTCAAAGAAAATTATATCATCATGATTAACAAAGATTATTCCTTTTGGGATTTCTAAGGCTATTTTATTTAATGAAAGTTGTTGAAATGCCTTTTTTAAATCTTCTAATTTAGAATTTACACTTTTTTGCTTAACTACTGCAATGGCTTTTTCTAAAGCAATTTTTAATTCTACTTCATCAATAGGTTTTAATAAATAATCAATTGCCGATAATTTAAATGCATCTACCGCATATTGATTATAAGCTGTAGTAAATATAATTTGGAAATTCACTTCTTGATCTTCAAAAAATTCTAAAATTTGAAGTCCCGAATGATTTGGCATTTCAATATCTAAAAAAACAATATTGGGTTGTTCTCTTTTAATAATCGCAACTCCTTCCTCTAAATTGGATGCTTCTAGAATTTGAGCAATCTCATTGGAAGATTCTAAAAGCAAAACTTCTAGTAATTTTCTGGCTTTATTTTCATCGTCAATTATTAAAATTTTCATACTTTAATTATTTAAAGGTATTGTAATTATTATTCTTGTACCTGCGCATTCGTTATTTTCTTTACTTAAATCTATTGTTTCGATAGAAATTTTTTGCAGTCTATCAATATTTATAAGATTTAATCTTTTCTCATTTGCAGATGTAGCAAAAGAAGTATGATACTTTACTTTATTTTGATTAAGAATAAAGGATGCATTCCTACCTATACCATTATCCTCAACACAACAAATTAAATGTGTTTCTTCTAAATTCAAACGAAATGAAACCAGTAATTTTCTTTCTCCTTTTTTATGCAGCAAACCATGTTTTATAGCGTTTTCTACGTAAGGTTGAATAAATAAGGAAGGAATTTTTGTTTTTTCTTGACTTAAATTTGCCGCTATAGTTAAATCATATTGTAAAACATCCTCAAATCTAAGTTTCTCCAATTCTAAATATAGCTCCAATGCTTTTATTTCCTCTTTTAAAACAATTTCGTTTTGCTGACTATGCTCTAAATAAATTCTAATTAGTTTGGAGAACTTAACTAAATACATTCTTGCTAATTTACCATCATTAAGCACAATATATTCTTGAATAGAATTTAATGCATTAAAAATAAAATGCGGATTCATTTGCGACCTTAAAGCTTCTAACTGAGAAAAAACCAATTTTTTATTGATCAATTCTTTGTCTAGTATTTCTTTTTGGCGTTGCTTTAATCGATTAATTCTCCATGAGAAATATCCCCAAAAAAAAGCTAATAAGCAAACTCCAATAATGCTATAAAACCACCATTTTTCCCAAAAAGGACTTTGTACTTCAATCGCAATTTCTTTAATCGAATTTTCAAAAAGAGATCCATTTTGATAGGCAACTTGAAAAACATAATCACCTGCAGGTAAACTATTATATTTTACAAAATTAATTCCGCTTTCAAGATTAACCCATTTTTTATTCAATCCAAGTAATCTATATTTATATGTATATTTATTAGAACTTAAAAAACCATTAGAATTAAAACTTATTTTAATTGAATTATTTTGATGTTCTAACACATACTTTCTTCCTAATTTTACTTCTGTTTCATCTATTGCAACACTAGTAAAATAGATATTAGTATTATTTGTTTTTTTAAATACATTTTTTGTGTCTAAACTAAAAAGGTTTTTGTTAGAAGAAAAAACAAGTTGCTTGTCAAAAATTTCCAATCCAGAAATTGTATACGAATCTATTCCGTCTGTTTTGGTTAAGGTTTGAAAAGAGCTTTTAGCTGTATTTAAAAGTTGAATTCCTTTATCTGTTACAATCCATAAATTATTGTTTTGGTTTTTAATTTTAGAGGTTTGATTCGATACTAATCCATTTGCTTCGGTATAGTTAACAATTATTTCTCCATCTTTGATGCCAAATACGCCATCTTTAAAAGTAGAAACCCAAACAGTTCCATCTGCTGTTTCTACTATATCTATTGCAAATATTGGTTTTCCATTATTTCTGATTATGGATTCATTAAGATTCTTGTCAAATACTACTAAATTATCTACATAAGCAACGTAAATTTTCCCTGAATGTGAACTGAAATGTGAAGTGTATGTTCTCTTAAAAATCAAATCATCCCTTTTAGAAATGGGCATGTCTTTCCTGTTTTTAATAATTTCTGCTCCATTAAACGAAGTAGAAAGAAAAGTGTTTTCATTTATTAAAGTCAACCTTTTTGCATTTAAAAAAGTATTTTGATTTTCTATTGAATGTTTTTTAACATTATAGTAATATGATTTGTCTTCTTGGCTAATATAAATTTCATTTAAAAGCGGATTATATAATGCAGAAGTTATATTTCTTTTAGATAAAAGAGGAATGCTTTTTACTGTGTTCGTTTTTATATTATACAATCCAGCTTCTCCATTTGTAGTACCATAAAACAAGATTTCTTCATTCACTTTTGTTAAACAGCTAATAGATCCAAGTTTGAGTCTAAATGCGTACTTGTTTATATGAATGTTAGGAATAACAAAAATCCCGTCTTTTAATGTTCCAAACCAATAATTTTCATTGTGATCAAAAATCATTTTTGTAACGAAAATATTCTCCAAATACTTCGCTTTTAAAATAAATTGATTGTTTTTAATGCTATAAACATAAACTCCAGCACTAGTGCAAACCCATAAAATATTATCTTTTACGAAGATATAATTGATCTGCTTATTTTGTAAATCAGATGGAAGTAAAATACTTTGAGAACTTTTACTTAAACCTACTTTAAATATATACTTATTAGTCGGTTGTAAAAAATACAAATCTTTATCATATTGAAAGAAAGACGTTTTTGAAAGTAGACTGAAATCATAGGATGTAATTAGTATATTTCTACTAACTAACTTATTGCCAGTTATAGCATATATTTTATTTTCTATATTTAAAAGTAATTCATTATTATAAAAAAAAGGAACCCCAATTAATGATTTTGTTGCAAAAATTGTAGAAACTAATTTGCTTTTTAAGTTTATACTATAAACATTATTTATCGAAAAAACCAAAATATCGTTGTCTCTAACAATAAAATTTATCAGTTCTCCTTTTAGTATTTCTCCAAGATCTGCAAAAGTAATAAGCTTCCCGTTTTCCGTGTAAAATAATTGCCCTGAAATATTTACACACCAAACTCTACCCTTTTTATCTTCTACTGGCTCAAAAACAGATAAGCCTCTTTTTTCTGAATTTGTATAATTTTCATACTCTTTACCATCATAACAATAAAAACCTTTATCAGCGGCTAACCAAATAAAACCGTTACTATCTTCAATGATATTATAGAATTCAATATCTGGCAAACCATCCTTCTCTGTTAATTGTATAGTTACAGGCTGCTGTGCAAAAGACGTTATCGCACAACAAAATAATAAAAGATATAGAATGGTTTTTTTCAACTGTTATTTCTAAAAAGTTAAAAGTAAGAGAAAGTATGTAAACTTTTATAACTTTTTTTTGAAACCTATGAGTTTACTTCTGTAATATCAAAATTTACCTAAAACAGACTTTCTAATTACACTATTAAATAATTTGTAGCCTAATATTCTTCTCAATAACTTCATAAAATTAGCATCAAATCCGATTGTATATCGTCTAAATTTTTTATTCGGATTTTCAGCAATATGGTATAATTTTCGAACTATTAATGGCGTAAGATTAGTGTTTTTATTCGATTTCTTTTGAAGCACATCACTTACTTTTTTCATTAATTCATTGTATGATTTTACTGAAGTTTCTGGACATTTTGTTACGTTTTTTTGAAACGATGTTGGTGCATTTCCAAATTGAACAGTACAAACCTTGATATTTAAATCGTATAATTCATACGCCATACATTCAGAAAAGCTTTCTACAGCTTGCTTTGTTGAGTGATAAAAATTACCTAAAGGCAAATTAACCAAACCTGCTACAGAAGTAATGTTTATAAACTGACCCGATTTTTGAGCTCGAAATAAAGGAATAAATGCGCGACAAATTTTTACAACTCCTAACCAATTTATAGCCACAATATCATTAATTTTTGAATCTTCGGATAGTTCTACAAAACTTCTATACCCAACACCTGCATTATTAATTATTACATCTATTTTTTTATTATTTTTTAAAATAGCATCTTTTGCATTTGTAATACTAATAGTAGAAATAACATCTAATTCATAACATTGAATATTGGGATGAAACTTTAAATCATCTGCTTCCTCAAGTGATAACATTGTAGCAATTACACTCCAGCCATTATCTGCAAAAAAAAGTGCTGTTTGTTTTCCTATTCCACCAGCGGCACCAGTGATTAATACTGTTTTTTTCAATATTTATTAATATTCTAATTTAACAAAACTAATTTCTCTACTTATTTTTGCCTTTCTTCTATTAATGTAACTAGATGAATTAGAGGCTTTATATTTTCTCGGATTTGGCAATATAGCCGCAATTCCAGCTGCTTCATATCGGGTTAAACTAGCAGCATCTTTACGAAACCAATGTTTAGCAGCAGCTTCAACTCCATAAACGCCATCGCCCATTTCAATACTATTCAAATAGACTTCCATGATGCGTTTTTTGCCCCAAACTAGTTCAATCAAAACCGTGTAATACGCTTCTAAACCTTTACGCAAATAACTTCTACCTTGCCATAAAAAAACATTTTTTGCCGTTTGCTGTGATATGGTACTTCCACCTTTTAGTTTTTTCCCTTTAGAATTGTTTTTATAGGCTTTTTGCATGGCCTCAAAATCAAAACCTGAATGTTCTAAAAAACGACCGTCTTCACTTGCTATAACTGCTTTTTGAAGATTTAAAGAAATTTCGTCAATTGGCACCCATTCATGACTACAAACCATGTCTTTTCCTGCTTCATTATGTTCTAAAGCTCTAATTCCCATTAAAGGTGTAAACGGAACAGGAACAAACTTATATAGCAAAACAACTGAAAAACTAATAATGTTGAACCATAAAAATACCAACCAAAAGAAGCGAAATATCTTTTGACCTGTGGTTCTTTTTTTGGCAGGCTTTTTTGCTGAAATTTTTTTATTTGGAGTAGTTTTTTTCGCCATACTATACTAAATCTGCTAATTCTTGTCCTACTAAACTACCTATGGCAACACCCATTCCGCCCATACGAACTCCGCAAAATACGTTGTTAGAAAGTTGTTCTACTATAGGTTTTTTATGTGTTCCTACTCCCATAGTACCACTCCATCGATGTTCAATTTCAAACTTCTGATTAGGTAAAATTACTGTTTTTAATAATTCTTCTAAACGATTTTGAATCAATTCTGTAGTATCGTGCGAAGTAGTGGTTTCGCCTTCAAAATCTAAGTTTCTTCCACCACCAAAAAGTATTCTATCGTTGATATTTCTAAAATAAAAATAGCCTTTATCTAAATGGAAAGTGCCTTTGACATCTAGATTCGGAATTGGTTTTGTAATTAAAACTTGCGCTCTGGCAGGTTGCACTTGATTATTGGTTAATTGCGATGCAAAACCGTTTATTGTAAATAACAATTTATTGGTTTTAAAAGTAACTCCGTTTGCAACCACCTCAACATTATCGTTCAATTCCTGAAAACTAGTTACGGTTTGACTATTTAAAATCAGAATATCGTTTTGATGTGCTTTTTTTAGTAAAGCCTGCATCATGTTTCCTGTATCGATTTGCGCTTCAAACGGATTAAAAATTAAGTTTTCAAAAATACCTCCAAAATTAAATCGGTCTACTTCTTTTGAAAAGACGTCGGTTTTAAAAAGCGGTTTTATGATATCATTTATGAATGTGATTTTCTGAATACATTCATTATAAAACGATTCGTCTTCTTTTAAAAATAGCTCGTAACCACCATAAGGTTTTAAATCAATTATAGAATCACCAAGATTTCTTCGAAGCAATTGCAAACCCGCATATCGTTTTTGAATGAGTTGAATTACTTCTTCTTCGGTATGTGTTTTTAAATCGTCTATAATTTCAGAAATACTACCAAAACAAGCAAAACCAGCGTTTTTTGTACTAGCGCCTTGTGGTAGAATTCCTTTTTCGAGAATTAATATTTTTGAGGAAGGAAATCTTTCGCGCAAAGCCAAAGCAGCATGTAAACCTACAATTCCACTACCTACAATAGTAAAATCAACATTTGAAAACCAATTTTTTATTTCCCAATAACTAAGTTGCATGAATAACTGATTAAAAAAGTAAATGTAATAATTTGTTTTTAGTTATACACTAAATCTCGTTATTTGCGTTATGATATTTAAAACCGAAAAAATGAGAATTTATTTACTTTTAACAACATTGTTTTTTACCCAACTTTTTTCAGCACAAAATGTGACTAAAAAAATTACGCTTATTTTTAAAAAAAGTAATTATCATTTTGAAGAAACATCCGGATTTAAAAGAATGAATGCATTAATTAATTATTCTGAATTCAATTCGTACAAGGAAACTTATCTGTCGCCAAATAACAAAGAGAAAAATGACACAATAGAATTGAAAATTGAATCGGACAAGATTTTTTTAATCCACAATTGGAAAGAATTGAACAAAAGTTCACGAGTTATTTTATATACCAATGACATTGTTGAAATTGATTATGAGAATGGTTTTCCTAATTTCAAAATAGTAAACCGTGAAGTAAAACCGTATGATTTGAATTTAGAAAAGCAACTAAATCTTAGTTTTCCGATTGATAATTATGTCTTTTTTCAAAACAACAAAAGAAGTAGAAATTCAAAAGAAGAAAAGGAATATAAAACGGAATTAACAAATTTTATCCAGAATTCTAAAATAGCATTGGATGAACTTTTAAATTCGGATAAAATTTCAAGAGAAACGTATGATTCTCAATTGAATTATATCACATTTTACTCCTTAAACACAGACACAAAAACAAATTTCTCTGATTACCAAAACACCCTTAAAAACGAGGGGGTAATTTGGATAAAATCGTATCGCTATTTCTTAGAATCCTATGTGAAAAAGGAATTTAAAATCAAGAAATACGAAAAAAAAATTAAAGATTTTGAACTAAAAACTGCTAACAACAAAACAAAAACCAAAGATATTAGGATGCAATATGAGGATAGTGAAGATGCATTCCTTCAAATTGAGCAATCAGACTTATTTTCTGCTAAAGCGAAAGAATATTTATTGTATGTCTATTTAAATAGAATTGCAAAATCAGAACCACAAAAGTTATCTACATACATCGCAATCTTTAAAAAACATTCAAATGACACAAAATTAATAGAAGGTTTTGAAAATGCTTTTTTAGTAGATATTGAAGCTTTAAAACAAAACACTTCTGAAGTCGTTTTATATGATGAGAACAAAAAATCAACCACCTTATCAGCCATTATAGAAGCTAATAAAGGCAAAATAATTTATATAGATTTTTGGGCCAGCTGGTGTGCACCTTGTAGAGCTGCTTTACCAAGTTCGAGAAAATTACATGCTGAATATACTAATGTGTTATTTTTATATTTATCAACAGATTCAAATTTTGAAGCATGGAAAAAAGCAAATCAATTTGAGAAATTAATAGAAAACAGTTATTTCATCATCAATCCAAAAACTTCAGAATACTTAAAAAAACTGGCTATTGATTTTATTCCAAGATATGTGTTAATTAATTCCAATGGAGAAATATCAAATCCAAAAGCCGCTTCACCTGATTCTGAAAAAATAAAGCAAGAGTTTAATTCCTTACTACTAAGTAAATAATTAATATAATTAATCGTTAGGCTTTTTTCTCGCTTTAATTGCTTTCATAATTAAAGGAAATGAAGTAATACCAATTAAAATTAAAATTATAGTTTCGATATGTTTCTTTAAATCGATTCCAAATTCTTCATTAAAGAAACCGTACAAATAATGTCCGGCAAAAATTAATAAAAACGACCATAATAGAGAACTCAACACATTGTAAAACATGAATTTACTTTTTGGCATATGTACAATTCCTGCAATAATAGGGACGAATGTTCTTACAATAGGTAAAAAACGAGCGAAAATTATGGCTTTACCTCCATGTTTTTCAAAAAATGCTTGCGACTCGTACAAGTATTTTTTCTTAAAGAAAAAACTATCTTCTTTGTTGTACAAAAACTGTCCGCTTCTTGAACCAAACCAATAGCCAAAAACATTACCCAAGGTTGCTGCTGTGGCAATTAATAAGGCTAAAATAGTTACGTTTGACAAATCACTTGGAATCATGAAAAACGTTTCAACTAACTCCCGACTGTAAATTCCTGATAGAAAAAGTAAACTATCACCGGGCAGAAAAAATCCGGCAAACAAACCTGTTTCTGCAAAAACAATAAATAAAACTACGTAAATTCCAACAGGAATTCCACCGATTTCCATTGTAATATAAAATTCGGGATTAAATAATTGGGTCCAATGGAAATCGTTCATATCTATGCTAATTTATTTACCGATTTTGCTACAACCATAGATACAGCGGCATCTCCTGTAACATTTACAGTAGTTCTACACATATCTAAAGGTCTATCAATTGCAAATATTAATGCTAATCCAGCTTCAGGTATTCCAGCCTGAGCTAACACAATAACTAACATAACCATTCCTGCTCCAGGAACAGCTGCACTTCCTATAGACGCTAAAGTAGCCGTAACAATAATTCCTAATTGCACCCCTAAAGTTAAATCCATACCAAAAGCTTGTGCAATAAAAACAGCTGCAACTGCTTGGTATAAACTTGTGCCATCCATGTTAATTGTGGCGCCAATTGGCAATACAAAGCTCGCTACTTCGTCATCCACTCCTAAATTATCTACAACTCGCTCCATAGTAACCGGTAATGTTGCGGCAGAAGAACTTGTAGAAAAGGCCAATAATTGAGCTGGTGCAATTCCGTTAAAGAAAAATTTAGAACTCTTTTTTGTTAGAACTTTTACTATTAGTAAATAAACTAAAATCATAAAAGCCAACCCTAATAAGACGGTTAAACCATACATTCCTAATGCTTTGAATAAATCTAAACTTGGCGATTCGGCTACAATTGCTGCTAATAATGCAAAAACCCCAAAAGGAGAAAAGAGCATTATCAAATCAATCATTTTTAAAATCACTTCATTAAAACTATCAAAAAAATCTTTAACTGGTTTCGATTTTTCTTCCGGAATTAAAATCATAGCAATTCCAAAAATTACCGCAAAGAAAATCACTTGTAACATGTTTCCATTATCGCCAGAAGCTTTAATAATATTATCGGGAACTATATCAATTAAAGATTGTAAAGGCCCAACCTCTTTTTGCTTAGAAGCAGCTTCAATTTTTGTATTTGCATCTGAAGTATAATTAGCAACTAATTCTGTTCTTGTTTGTTCTGAAATATAACTTCCTGGCTTAATGATATTTACAATTGCTAATCCAATTGAAACCGCTAAAACCGTTGTTAAAACATATAAACCTATGGTTCTTCCGCCCATTTTAGATAATTTCGAAATATCTTTTAAGTCGGAAATTCCTTTAATCAATGAAGCCAAAATCAAAGGAACAGCAATTAACTTTAATAAATTAATGAAAATGGTTCCGAATGGTTTTACCCAATCCACAATTATGTCTTTTCCCCATGTAAATTGAATCAATATAAAAGCAAATAAAACTCCGAAAACCATTCCAAGTAATATTTGCCAGTGTAGTGCTAATTTTTTCATTATCAAGTTTGCTTTTAAGATTGTGAAAATAGGGATATTTTTTTGAACCTTAAAAAGATAATTACATATTCTTCCATTTCTTGGATTAAAAATTAAAAATACTAATATGCAATATTTCAAACATATAAATATAAATTTTAACACATGTTTAATTATTTTAATCTATAAGTATGAATATCGTAATTTTTTGCAGTATTTTTTTAATAATTGATATTGCAATATTGAAAAACTTAGATATATTTGTTGTAACTAAAAATCCCCAAAACTATTTATTATGAAACAAAAATTTCTCCTACTTGCTTTATTAGCAACCTCGAGTTTCCTACAAGCTCAAGACAAAGGAACATTTTGGAAAACTGCACAAAGCAAAAACAAAGTGGCATTGGAAAGAAAGTTAGACCTTCCGGAAAATCAACTTTTAGATCTAGATGTATCAGCTGCGACAAGTTTTTTAAGAAATGCTCCTGAACGTTTCTCTAACCAAAAATCAAGTTTAATTTTATCATTGCCAAATGCCGATGGAGCAATGGATCAATTTAGAATCTATGAAAATTCAAACATGGAACCTGAATTAGCTGCAAGATATCCAGAAATTAAATCGTATATCGGAATTGGAATTGAAAACCCTACAGCAAGTGCTTACATTAGCATTTCTCCTCTTGGCTTTAAATCAATGGTGTTAAACCCTGGAAAACCAGCCGTATTTGTAGAGCCTTTTTCTCAAGACTTACAAACCTATACTGTATACACAAAATCAGATAAAAAAACAGCTTTCACAAAATTTGAATGTAGTGTATTAGATAGAGTAACTCCTTCTTTAAACGGAGCTAACTTAAGACCAAATGCTGATGATGGAAGTTTAAGAACTTTCCGTTTAGCAATGTCAGTTACAGGTGAATATACTGCCTATTTTGGCGGAACTAAAGCGCTTGCTTTAGCTGCTATTAATAACACTATGACACGTGTAAATGGTGTTTTTGAAAAAGATTTTAATGCTAGAATGGTTTTGATTTCAAATACAGATTTAGTTATTTACACTAGCGCTTCATCTGATCCTTATTCTGCATCATCATCTATGTCAAATTGGAATCAACAGTTACAAACTACATTAACCAACACAATTGGAAATGCTAACTATGATGTAGGTCACTTATTTGGCGCTACAGGTGGTGGTGGAAATGCAGGCTGTATTGGTTGTGTTTGTGTGAATCCAACTTCTACAGTACCCTTAGGAAAAGGAAGTGGTTATACTTCTCCAGCAAATGGAGTTCCTTCTGGTGATGCTTTTGATATTGATTATGTTGCACATGAACTAGGTCATCAATTTGGAGCAAATCATACTTTTTCCATGAGTAATGAAGGAACAGGTGCAAACATGGAACCAGGTTCTGGATCAACAATTATGGGATATGCTGGAATTACAAGTCAAGACATTCAAATGAATTCTGATCCGTATTTCCATTCCATAAGTATTCAACAAGTAACAAATAACATTAAAACAAAAACTTGTCCTACGCTTACAGCAACTGGAAATTCTATCCCAACAGCTAACGCTGGATTAGATTATACTATTCCAAAAAGCACTCCATTTATGTTAACAGGTTCTGGAACCGATGCTAATGGCGATGCCTTAACTTACATTTGGGAACAATTTGACAATGCAAGTTCTGCTCAAACTGGCGCAAGCTCTGCTGCAAGTGCAACAAAAACATCTGGACCAACATTTAGATCGTACAGTCCAACAACTTCTCCAATAAGATACTTTCCAAATATGTCGAGAGTTTTAGCCGGAGCTACTACTACTTCGGGTTCAGAAATTGTGGTTGAAGCTTTACCTTCTGTTGCTAGAACATTAAATTTCAGATTTACAGTTAGAGATAATAGAGCTGGTGGTTCATCAAACAATAGTGATGATATGAAAATTACTGTTAATGCAACAGCTGGACCTTTTGTAGTAACTGCTCCAAATACAGCAGTTTCATACGTTGGTGGTTCAACTCAAACCATTACTTGGAACGTTGCCGGAACTACTGCAAACGGAGTTAACTGTGCTAATGTTGATATTTTAATTTCAACAAATGGAGGTTCAACTTGGTCAACATTGTTAGCGGCTACTCCAAATGATGGAACACAATCGGTTACTATTCCAAATACAGCTGGAACTCAAAATAGAATTATGATTAAAGGAACTAACCATATTTTCTTTGATGTTTCTAATACAAACTTCACAATTACAGCAGGATCTACAGCAGATACTACGGCTCCATCAACACCAACATTATCAGCATCTGGAACTACACAAACAAGTACTAACTTGGCTTGGACTGCTGCAACAGACAATGTAGGAGTAACTGGATATGATGTTTATAGAGGAACTACTTTATTAACAACTGTAACTGGAACAACTTATACTGCTTCAGGATTAACAGCTTCAACAGCTTATACTTTTACAGTTAGAGCTAAAGACGCAGCAGGAAATGTATCAGCTTCAAGCAACACAGTTAATGTAACTACACTTGCGGCTACTACTACAGACACAACTGCTCCATCTGCTTCAACTTTATCAGCATCTGGAACTACACAAACAAGTACAAATTTATCTTGGACTGCTGCAACAGACAATGTAGGCGTAACAGGTTATAATGTATATCAAGGAACAACTTTAGTTACAACTGTAACAGGAACAACTTACACTGTAACAGGATTAACAGCTGCTACCACTTATTCTTTCTCTGTTAAAGCAAAAGACGCTGCTGGAAATTTATCAACAACAAGCAATACAGTTAACGTGACAACTTTAGCTGCAACATCAGTTACTTACTGTACATCACAAGGTAATAATACAGCGGACGAAAGAATTGGAAGAGTTCAGTTTGGAACAATCAATAATGCTTCAACCGGAACTGCTGGTTATGAGGATTTCACAAATCTTTCTACAAATCTTTCTAAAGGAACTAGTTATACAATTACAATCACTCCAACTTGGACAGGAACAGTATATTCAGAAGGATATGGTGTTTGGATTGATTATAATGGAGATAAAGATTTTGATGACGCAGGAGAATTAGTATGGAGTAATGCTGCATCTACTACAACGCCTGTTAGCGGATCATTTAATATTCCAACATCAGCAATAACAGGTGCAACTAGATTAAGAGTTGTTATGAGATATAATACTATACCTTCATCTTGTGGCGCATTTGACTATGGTCAAGTTGAAGATTATACTGTAAATTTAATCACAGCTACAGCAGATACTACTGCTCCATCTGCTTCAACTTTATCAGCATCTGGAACTACACAAACAAGTACAAATTTATCTTGGACTGCTGCAACAGACAATGTAGGCGTAACAGGTTATAATGTTTATCAAGGAACAACTTTAGTTACAACTGTAACAGGAACAACTTACACTGTAACAGGATTAACAGCTGCTACCACTTATTCCTTCTCTGTTAAAGCAAAAGATGCTGCTGGAAATTTATCAGCAACAAGCAATACAGTTAACGTTACAACTTTAGCTGCAACATCAGTTACTTACTGTACATCACAAGGTAACAATACAGCGGACGAAAGAATCGGAAGAGTTCAGTTTGGAACAATCAATAATGCTTCAACCGGAACTGCTGGTTATGAAAACTTTTCTTCTATTTCTACAAATGTGGTTAGAGGAACGTCAAATACAATTACCATAACTCCAACTTGGACAGGAACAATTTATAATGAAGGCTATGCTGTATTTATTGACTACAATAACGATGGTGATTTTCTTGATGCTGGTGAAACTGTATTTACAAAAACTGCATCAAAAACAACACCTGTGAGTGGAAGTTTTACAATTCCTGCTACAACCTCTTTAGGAGCAAAAAGAATGAGAGTTTCAATGAAATATAATGGCGTACCAACATCTTGTGAATCTTTTTCATATGGACAAGTTGAAGATTACACAATCAATGTAACTTCTAGTGCAAAAGAAAGCGAGTTAAATCCATTCACAATAAGTTTATATCCAAATCCTGTAAAAGGAGATGTATTAAATATTTCTGGATTTGAAGGTGAAGGTTCATACAGAATTTTCAGCGCTATGGGTCAAGATTTAGGAAATGGAAAAGTAGAAAATAATACTATTAATGTTGGAAATTTAGCAGCTGGAACTTACATGATTGAAGTTACTAGCGCAAACGGAACTAACATGAAACGTTTTATCAAACAATAATTTCAATAAATGGAAATCTAAACCGCTCAGTAATTGAGCGGTTTTTTTATGCGTTTAATTTTGTATTTTTATACCTTTAATATTTACAACCATGAAAAAATTAGCCTTACTAATTACTTGTATTATGAGTATAACTGCTGCAACCGCACAAAACGTAATGACTCCCGAAACCTTATGGCAGTTAGGAAGAGTTACTCCATTAGGAATTTCGAAAGATGGAAAATTATTGGTTTTCAAAGTAGGAACACCTTCTATCGAAGAAAATAATATCAATTCAAAATATTATACAATTCCCGTTCAAGGTGGAAATGCTACTTTGGTGGAAGATTATAAATCATTATTAGCTGATAAAAACGTTTCTCCTGACGGAAAGTACTTTTTATCTTCTCAAGAAGTAAAAGTAGAAAAGTTATTAGGAAAAGATCTTTATCCAGAATTATCAAAAACTACGGCACAAGTGTATACGGGTTTAGATTACCGTCATTGGGACACTTGGAACGACGGAACTCACAACCATGTTTTCTATTCGGAAAACAAAAAAGATGCTGTTGGAATTGATATTATGCCAAACGAACCGTTTGATGCACCTCAAAAACCTTTTGGTGGTGATGAAGATTATATTTGGTCGCCTGATGGAACAAAAATCATATATGTTTGTAAAAAGAAAGTAGGAACTGCATACGCAACGAGCACCAATACCGATTTATACGAATACGATTTGGCTACAAAAATTACCAAAAATCTTACCGAAAGGAATTTAGGTTATGATATTGCTCCTCAATTTTCACCTAAAGGCGATTTAACTTGGTTACAAATGAAACGAGATGGTTATGAAGCGGATAAAAATGATATTATTGTTCGCCATAAAGGAATAGATCTTAATCTAACTTCTGGTTGGGACGGAACAGTTGACAGTTACACTTGGAGTAAAGACGGAAAGAAAGTGTATTTCATTGCGCCAATTGAAGGGACAAAACAATTATTTGAGGTTAATTTTCCAGGATTAACTAGAATTGCTGTTCGAGTAACACAATTAACAAATGATGATTTTGATGTGAATGCGATTGTTGGTTTTTCAGGAACTTCGGTTTTAGTAACTCGAAACGATATGAACCATGCGCCAGAAGTATGTTCGTATGATTTAGCGAAGAAAACTTGGAAACAAATTACGAAAGTAAATAATGAAGCATACGCTAAAATTAATTCTTGCAAAACAGAAAAACGATGGGTTACAACTACCGATGGTAAAAAGATGTTGGTTTGGGTAATTTTACCTCCAAATTTCGATAAAACAAAAAAATACCCAACGCTTTTATACTGCCAAGGCGGACCACAAAGTGCACTAACACAATCGTATTCTTTCCGATGGAATTTCCAATTAATGGCTTCGCAAGGTTATGTAATCGTAGCACCCAACCGAAGAGGAATGCCAGGACACGGAACGGCTTGGAATGAACAAATTTCAGGCGATTGGGGCGGACAAGTAATGGATGATTATTTAGCGGCTATTGATGATGTGGCTAAAGAATCATACGTAGACAAAACACGTTTGGGAGCAGTTGGAGCGAGTTATGGTGGATATTCAGTTTTTTATTTAGCCGGAATTCATAAAAATCGTTTCAAAACATTTATTGCTCATGCTGGTATTTTTAATACTGAAAGTATGTACGGAACTACAGAAGAAGTATTCTTTACGAATTGGGATTCTGGTGGCGCTTATTGGGAAAAAGACAATGAAACAGCACAAAAAACCTATAACGAATTCAATCCAATTAAGTTAATCAACAACTGGAATACACCAATTTTAATTATCCAAGGCGGAAAAGATTACCGCGTACCCATTGGACAAGGACAAGAAGCGTTTCAAGCGGCTCAATTAAAAGGAATAAAAAGTAAATTCTTATTGTTCCCAGATGAAAATCATTGGATATTAAAACCACAAAATGCGTTGGTTTGGCAAAAAGAATTTTTTGGTTGGTTAAAAGAAACACTTTAAAAGTTCAAGGACAAGTTCAAAAAAATCAATTAAAACCGAAAAGAAATTAACTAAAAGTTTAGGATAAAAATCTGAATTCAAATTTGAGAAGATTCAACTAAAAAAAATGAAAATCAAAAATGAAAAAATACATAATAATCTATTACATAATTGTTAATCTAATCTGTTTAATTCCCAGTATTATAAGTGTGTTTTTAGAATTTGATTTTAAATTTAACACCTTGTTTTTCTTCACTTTTAGTTTATTAAATGTTATAGCCATTTCATCTGTTTATCTTAATCGAGTGGTAAAACCTTCTTTGTATTTTCTTGCAATAACAAACTTAATTCAGGTGTTTACGTTTGTATTCTTTGGGTTTTCATATAAGTTTTTACTTGGCCCAGATATTTCTTTCTTTATATTTGATGATGGTGATTTATCAGCAAGATTTGCCGCATTACCTTATAACATGATATTCTATGTAAACTCATTTGAAGTTGACAACAATTTTATGTTTGGATTTAATTTTGTGCACTTTTGGCTATTCTTGTTTTTCAATAAATTAATTATTGAAGAAAAAAAACTTAAAACTAATCTTTAGTGATTAAAAATAACAAACATAAAAAAAGCGATTTCAAATTGAAATCGCTTTTTGGTTTTTTATTCTTGAGGGTCTTTCATTACAAAAGATTCCATGAATTTTGTAGTGTAATTTCCGGCCACATAATCGGGTTCGTCCATTAATTGTCTGTGGAATGGAATTGTGGTTTTGATTCCTTCAATTACGAACTCATCTAAAGCACGCTTCATCTTATTGATAGCCTCTTCTCTAGTTTGAGCAGTTGTAATCAACTTAGCAATCATAGAGTCATAATTTGGTGGAATTGTATATCCAGCATAAACATGCGTATCTAAACGAACTCCATGACCTCCTGGCGCGTGTAAAACCGTAATTTTACCTGGCGAAGGGCGGAAATCGTTGTAAGGGTCTTCTGCATTTATACGACATTCAATTGAGTGTAATTGTGGAAAGTAGTTTTTACCCGAAATAGGCACACCTGCCGCTACCATAATTTGCTCACGAATTAAATCATAATCAACAACTTGCTCTGTAATTGGGTGTTCTACTTGAATACGAGTATTCATTTCCATGAAGTAGAAATTTCTATGTTTATCAACCAAGAATTCTACTGTTCCAGCTCCTTCGTATTTAATGTATTCTGCTGCTTTAACTGCTGCGGTTCCCATTGCTTCACGCAATTCGTCAGTCATAAATGGTGACGGAGTTTCCTCTGTTAATTTTTGGTGACGACGTTGAACTGAACAGTCTCTTTCTGAAAGGTGACACGCTTTTCCATAAGAATCTCCAACTACTTGAATTTCGATATGACGTGGTTCTTCGATTAATTTTTCTAAGTACATGCCATCATTACCAAATGCTGCTGCAGACTCTTGACGAGCACCTTCCCAAGCTTTTAATAAATCTTCTTTTTTCCATACAGCACGCATACCTTTACCACCACCACCAGCAGTTGCTTTAAGCATAACTGGATAACCAAATTCATCGGCTAATTTTTCGGCTTCTTCATACGAATCTAAAATACCTACAGATCCTGGTACACATGGCACACCTGCTTCAATCATAGTTGATTTTGCTGATGCTTTGTCTCCCATACGATCAATCATTTCAGGAGAAGCTCCAATAAATTTTATACCGTGTTCTTGACAAATTTTTGAAAACTTAGCATTTTCAGATAAGAATCCGTATCCTGGGTGTATAGCATCTGCGTTTGTTATTTCTGCTGCTGCTATAATATTAGACATTTTTAAGTACGATAAATTACTTGGAGGAGGTCCAATACAAACCGCTTCATCAGCAAATTTTACATGCAAACTTTCAGCATCTGCTGTAGAATAAACCGCAACGGTTTTAATGCCCATTTCTCTACAAGTTCTAATTACACGAAGTGCAATTTCCCCTCTATTGGCAATTAATATTTTTTTAAACATGTTTCTTTCATTAGATAATTAGACAATGTGTCAATTAGACAATTATAAAGATAGACGTTCTACCTTCTTGTCATCCTGAGCTACGTCGAAGGGCTAACTTCTAACTTTATTAAGATGGATCAACTAAGAATAATGGTTGATCAAATTCAACAGGAGACGAATCGTCAACTAAAATTTTAACGATTTTTCCAGAAACTTCTGATTCGATTTCGTTAAATAATTTCATTGCTTCAATTACACAAAGAACATCTCCTTTTCCGATAGTAGAACCTACTTCAACAAACATTGGTTTATCTGGTGCTGGTTTTCTATAGAAAGTTCCAATAATAGGAGATTTTACTGTAATATATTTTGAATTATCATCAGAAGCTGGAGCAGCAACCGCGTCAGAAACAGCTGGAGATGCTACTACTTGAGGAGCTGCCATTTGAGGAACACCTTGCATTGGCATTTGTTGCACGTAAGTTGTAGTGCTTTCAGTCCCTTCAGCAGTCGTTTTTATGGTGATTTTAAAATCGTCCATTTCTAATTTTACTTCTGTAGCGCCTGATTTGGCTACAAATTTGATTAGGTTTTGAATCTCTCTAATATCCATACTATTTGATTTAGTTTAGTTAGTTTTTATTTTGTGTAAGCCCATTTTAAATAGATAGCACCCCATGTAAATCCGCCACCAAAAGCTGCAAAGATAATATTATCTCCTTTTTTTAATTGGTTTTCGAAATCTGATAATAATAAAGGTAGGGTTGCCGAAGTAGTATTTCCGTATTTTTGAATATTGATTAAGACTTTTGATTCGTCTAATGCCATACGATTAGCAGTTGCATCGATAATTCTTCTGTTTGCCTGATGTGCTACTAACCAATTGATATCGTCGTGAGACAAATTGTTTCGTTGCATGATTTTTTCACTTACATCGGCCATTCCAGAAACGGCGTATTTGAAAACCGTTTTTCCGTCTTGAAAAACAAAATGTTCTTTGTTTTTAACGGTTTCTTCAGAAGGAGGTAAAATAGAACCACCTGCTTCAATTTTTAAAAATTCTCTTCCAATTCCATCGCTTTTTAAGATTTCATCTTGTAATCCTAAACCTTCTGTATTGGGTTCAAATAAAACAGCTCCAGCTCCATCACCAAAGATGATACAAGTAGCTCTGTCTGTATAATCAATAATTGATGACATTTTATCGGCACCAATTAATAAAACTTTTTTGTATTTTCCAGATGCTATATATGCTGATGCTGTAGACATTCCGAAAAGGAAACTAGAACAAGCAGCTTGCAAGTCATATGAAAATGCATTAGTTGCTCCAATTTGAGTAGCCACATAAACTCCTGTTGATGCCACTGGCATGTCTGGTGTTGCCGTTGCCATAATCACTAAATCAATCTCTTTAGGATCTAAATTAGCTTTTTCTAATAAGTTTTGAGCGGCTTTAATTGCCATAAAAGAAGTACCTTGTCCTTCTTCTTTTAACAATCTTCTTTCTTTAATTCCGGTACGAGTGGTAATCCATTCGTCATTAGTGTCTACTAATGTTTCCAAAACTTGATTCGACAGAACAAAGTCGGGAACATAAGAACCTACTGCCGTAATTGCTGCTGTTATTTTATTCATCTTCGATTAATTTTTCCTCTTGAACTTTTAGGATTCAAAAAGTGGTGGAAATTACAAAAAAAATTTCAAACGAATCCTATTCGATTTTATAAATTATAATCGAATGGTTACTTAACAAAAAAACTCCCACAAAGTGAGAGTTTTCTCTATTTTTTTGACGTAATTAAGCTACTGCTTCATTTTTATCAATTACAACTTGACCTCTGTAGTACATTTTACCTTCATGCCAGTAAGCTCTGTGGTATAAGTGTGCCTCACCAGTTATTGGACATGTTGCGATTTGAGCAACTGTCGCTTTGTAATGTGTTCTTCTTTTATCTCTTCTTGTAGACGACTGTCTTCTCTTAGGATGTGCCATTGTTCTATTTTATTTATCCGTTAATAGTTTTTTTAAATTCTCCCATCTAGGGTCAATATCATTATTTTGTTCTTCTTCTTTTTTATTTTCTCCTGGAGAAAGCGATTCCAATTTTTCGATTACATGGGTTAAAGATCCGTCTTTAATCCCTGGATGTACTCTTCTTAGAGGAACAGACAATATAATAGACTCATATATATATTGCGCCACATTTACTTGAAACTCACCATGAGGTAAAATGAGCAACTCCTCATTATCATCATTAAAGGCATCTCCAAACTTAACTAAAAGTTTTAATTTTCCTTTTATTGGCAAATCAAACTCTTCTCCTGAAACATCACAAGGTACATTTACTGTCCCTTTATGTTTAAAATCGAGCTCAAGCATTGTGCTTTTCTTCTCCAAAACAATATCTACTTTGACTGATACATTATTAAATTCATCATAATCAAAGCTCTCAAAGAACGTATTATCTATTTGATAATCAAACTGATGCTTCCCTAATTTTAATCCCACAAAAGGAATTAAATATTCTTTTAAATTGTTCATAACAACAGTTTTACCTTTTTAAAAGGTGTGCAAAGATATAAAATATTTATAAATTCAAACTAGTTGTAAACATTTTTTTGTTTATAACTGCTTTTCTTTTGTTTTTAAAGGGTTTTTAATCAGCTCATGATAGTCATTTCTTTTTTTATAAATATCAATTGCTAAATAAACGGCCTCTTTAAATGACTCGTGATTAGCCACTCCTTTACCTGCAATTTCATATGCAGTGCCATGATCTGGCGAAGTCCTAATTTTATTTAACCCTGCTGTGTAATTTACTCCATTACCAAACGACAACGTTTTAAAAGGAATTAATCCTTGATCATGATACGTTGCAATTACCGCATCGTATTTCTCATATTGTGCCGAACCGAAAAATCCGTCTGCTGAAAAAGGACCAAAAACCATATTACCAGCCTCAAATAATTTTTTAAGAGCAGGTTTTATAATTTTTTCTTCCTCTTGACCAATAACACCATTATCTCCAGAATGTGGATTTAATCCTAAAACTGCCACTTTTGGTTTTTCAATTTCAAAATCTTGTTTTAACGTTTGAATGATAGTTTTGATTTTGCTTGAAATTAATTTTTCATTCAAATGCTTCGCTACTTCATTTACTGGAACATGATCCGTTAGTAAACCAACACGCAAATCATCGTGAACCATTAACATTAAAGCATCACCTTCCAACTCTTTATCTAAATAATCAGTATGTCCCGGAAATTTAAATTCTTCCGACTGAATATTATACTTATTAATGGGAGCGGTAACTAAAACATCAACCAAACCTTCTTTCAATGCTTTTGTTGCAGCTACAAAAGATTTTATTGCATAACTACCAACAACATCATCATTTTTTCCAAACTCTAAATTCACTCCTTCTCTCCAAACATTTAAGACGTTGATTTTACCAACAACTAATTGTTCTATTTTATCAATACCATGAATGGCAAGATCTAATTTTAATTCCTTCTTTAAAAAAGATATGATTTTTACATTAGCAAAAATTACGGGTGTACATAATTCTAACATTCGAATATCCTCGAAGGTTTTTAAAATGACTTCGCTTCCAATACCATTTAAATCTCCAATCGAAATTCCTACAATTATATTTTCTGCTTTTTTAACCATAACAAATGTGATTTATTGCTTACTTTTGAAGTGCAAATTTAGTAAAATTAAATCAGTTATGTTTACAGGAATTATAGAAACGCTAGGAATTATAAAAGAAATCGAAAAAGATCAGGAAAACCTACACTTAACAATAGAATCTGAAATTACTCATGAGTTAAAAATAGACCAAAGTGTAGCACATAATGGTATTTGTTTAACTGTTATTAAAATTGAAAACAAGAACTATACTGTAACAGCAATTAAAGAAACAATTGATAAAACATCTATTGGAACTTGGAATGTAGGCGACATTGTAAATATTGAACGCGCCATGAAACTTGGAGACAGATTAGACGGACACCTTGTTCAAGGACATGTTGATCAAACTGGAACTTGCACTAATATTAAGGAAGCAAATGGAAGTTGGGTTTTTACTTTTGATTATGATGCCTCTTTAAACAATATTACAATTGAAAAAGGTTCGATTACGATAAACGGAACAAGCTTAACTGTTGTAAATTCTAAATTAAATGAATTTAGTGTTGCCATTATTCCTTACACTTACGACCATACAAATTTTAATACTTTTAAAATTGGAACAATCGTAAATCTAGAATTTGATGTTATAGGGAAATATGTGAGTCGGTTAAACGAATTAAGAAAATAAAAAAAGGCTCTTATATAGAGCCTTTTTTTGTAGATATATATTTCTTAGATAAATAATAACCAGAAATTAATGCAAAAACAAATAACACAACCAAACCTCCATCAACAGGTAACCCAGGTGGCGGTGGTGGCGTAGGAGGTGGTGGAGCAGGATCTGCTGCAAAAACACCTTGAATACTAAAAAGTACTACTAAAATTGTTATAACTTTATTCATAATCATTCTTATAGGGGGTAAAAGTATAATTTATATCATTCTTTTACTAAAAAAAGAAATTATTTAATAATATGTTAATATTGTGAAACACAAACTTATTATAGAAATACGAAAATATAAATAATTTTATACTTTACAAGTTTTTTTTAGAAAAAACTTAAATTTTTAATTAGTAAGCATTCTTATTTTATTCTAAAACAATAATGTGGTCCCACCTGGGCTCGAACCAGGGACCACCTGATTATGAGTCAGGTGCTCTAACCAACTGAGCTATAGGACCAGTATTGAGGATGCAATATTAAGACTATTTTTTATTGCACGCAAATCTTTTTTAAACTTTATCTAATTTCTTGGCAAAGCTCTACCAATACTCCGTTTGTACCCTTTGGATGAAGGAATGCAACTAACTTATTATCAGCGCCTTTCTTTGGAATTTCATTTAAAACAACAAAACCTTCACCTTTTAGACGAGAAATTTCAGCACAAATATCCTCCACATCAAAAGCAATATGATGAATTCCCTCACCCTTTTTTTCTAAAAATTTAGCAATTGGACTATCTGGGCTTGTTGCTTCTAATAATTCAATCTTATTAGGACCATTCATAAAAAAAGAAGTTTTAACACCTTCACTTTTAACTTCTTCATGTTTATATGGCGGTTGTCCGAATAACTTTTCGAAAACCATATTAGATTCTTCTAAGTTCTTAACAGCAATACCAATATGTTCAATCTTTCTCATCCTTTATAAAATTAATTTAAAGAAACAAAGTTAACAAAAAACAATAAACGATACTTAAGACACTTTTACATAAAGCCATAAAAGAATACGTCTTGATAAATTTTTATGTATTTTTGCACCATGGAAACAAATAGACAAAAAAAAATAGGAGCTCTTTTGCAAAACGACTTAGTTTCGATTTTACAAGGAGAAATCCGTAAAAATAATATCAATAATTTAGTGATTTCGGTTTCTAAAGTAAATGTAACTTCCGATTTATCAATTGCAAAAGTTCATTTAAGTGTATTTCCTACAGATAAGGCTCCCGAAATTTTAGCAGCTGTAAAAAGCAACGCACCTCTTATTAAGCATGACTTAGCACAACGTGTAAAAAATCAATTACGTAAAGTACCTAATTTGATATTTTATATTGATGATAGTTTAGATTATATAGAAAAAATAGACAAGGCTTTAACTGGAGATGAAAATCCTATTGAAAATCCTGATTTATTAGAAAAAAGAAAGAAATCGTAATTTGAACCTTTCCTTTTACATAGCCAAACGTTATGCTGTAAGTTTCAGTAAAAACAAAGCAATAAACATTATTACCGGAATTGCTTCTGTTGGAATTATAGCCAGTACTATGGCGCTTTTTGTTTTTTTATCTGTTTTTAGTGGTTTAAGAGAGTTTAGTTTAAATTTCGCTAATGCATCTGACCCAGACTTGCGAATTGAAACTGTTACAGGTAAAACATTTTTAGTTACGGAAAAACAAGAAGAATTACTTAAAAAAAGTGAATATATCATCTCATTTAGTAAAATTATTGAAGAACGAGTTTACTTTATGTATGATAACAAAGAAACTTTTGCATTCATAAAAGGCGTTGACGATCAATACATAAAAATTACAGACTTTAATAAACATTTATATGCAGGAGAATGGTTTGAACCTGATTCTGAAAATGTAGTTATTGGAGCCGATATTAGTAGAAAATTAGGATTAGGTTTATTTGACTACAATAATGCATTAGAAGCATACGTTCCAAAACCTGGAAAAGCAGATATTGAAAACCCAAACGAAGCTTTTAATAAAATTGCACTTCTCCCTTCTGGAATTTATTCTATAAACGAAGAATTAGACGGCAAATATGTTTTTTGCTCTATGAAGCTAGCACAACAGTTTCTTGGATTAAAAAACAACGAAATCACTAATCTTGAAATCAAATTAAAACCTTCTGCTGACGAAAATATTGTTCGCAAAGAGCTAATTTCTATTTTAGGAAAATCAATAAAAATTAAAAACAGAGCACAACTTAACGACTCGTTGTATAAAATGCTACAATCTGAAAATTTATTTATTTATTTATTTAGCACATTAGTAGTTATTTTAACTCTATTTTGTTTAGCTGGAGCTATAGTAATGATTATTATAGATAAGAGAGATAATTTAAAAACATTATACAATATTGGAGTTACACAAGCTTCAATTCGAACCATCTTTTTTACCCAAGGAATTATTATTACTCTTTTTGGCTTACTAATTGGATTAGGAATAGCAATTGGTATTATTTTACTCCAACAACATTTTTCTTTTATAATGATTACACCCACAATGCCCTATCCCGTTCTTTTTGAATGGAAAAACATAGGAATTGTTGTAATGACTATTATAATTCTAGGCTTAATTTCCTCTTGGATTGCATCAGGAACAGTAAATAAAAAATTGTTTAGCTAATTTATTATTCTTTTGGTAATGGAGCTCCCACAGCTACATCACAACGATGACCTTCTTGACCGTGAGGAGGATTCATACCTGGAGCCGTTGATGCTCCAACTATAGTTGCTGAACCATTATTAGAATTAACATTCAATACCGGTTTTTCAACAGGTTTAGGGGTAACCACCTGAGGAGTAGTTTGAGGTTTTTGTGAAGGAACTGAATTTAAAGGCGCTCCAACTGCAATCTCACATCGGTGTCCTGGCTGTCCGTGCGGAGGATTCATTCCGGGAGCAGTTTGAACTGAGCCTTGAGTAGTTTGTTGTGGTTGAGATTGTATTTGTGTTGGTTTTGCTTGACCTTGATTTCCAACTCTTTGTTTTAACCAAGCTTCACCCGAAAAAGGTTGGGCAGGTTGTTGTGTTCCTTCAACTACCTTTACTTCTTCGTCTTTTTTACACGAAACTAATAACGTTGCACCTATTATAATTGCTAAAACAAATTGCTTTTTCATCTTTTTCTTTTTTATAGTTATCAAATATAAAAATTTAAATATACTTTGAAAGAAAATAAATAAAAAAACCTCTCATTTCTGAGAGGTTTAGTACCCGGAGTGGGAATCGAACAAACCCCAACATCCTCTTTATTTTCGGGTGTTTCAAATTCTAAAATTTGAATGGTCACCGAATTAGTCCCCTTAAATATGATTTCAATTATATTGAAATAGCATACACAAATATAAGCAATTAATATCAATTTACCCAATAATATAAGGTTCAACTTGTTCAAATTTTAAGCCTGTATATTCACAAAACTCCTGAATACTTACTAAGCTCTTTTTAGGCTTATTGAGTGACTTTCTTATGTCATTCAATAGTCTTGAGCTTTGACGATTACTTCTTCCTGTTATGAGCTGTATATCTTTTGGATATATGCATGCTCTTTTTAATGGTCGATTCATACTTTAACCTAGCTTTTGAGTTGGCTTTGAGATAGCTTAAAATTACTTAATTCTTGTTTCGGATTTACGCCGATTTGAGATTTTACTTTTGAGTAAAAAAAGAAATATTTAGACAAAAATGTTGACTTTGGACATTTTAGACATTGTTGTGTTTTTTATTTGGTTTTGTGTGGGAAATTTGCCGAGTAATTATTTCAGAAAGTGTTGCAACCGAGTTTTGAATGATTTGTGAAAGTGAATGAATGTTGAATTAAAATTTTGAAGTTATGGCTAGACAGAAAGGCATAATTAAATTAAAAGGTACTATCGGGGATATTACTTTTTATAAAACGCAGGATGGGCATTTGGCTCGTGAGAAAGGTGGTATTGATGCTAGTAGAATTGCTAGTGACCCTGCGTTTCAAAGAACGCGTGAGAACGGTTCTGAATTTGGTAGAGCTGGGAAAGCAGGTAAGCTTTTAAGAACAGCTTTACGCCCACTATTGTTGAATTCTGCGGATGGTAGAATGGTGAGTCGTTTGACGCAACAAATGGTAAAAGTTATCCAAATGGATGCAGTGAGTGATAGAGGATTACGAAATGTAATTGATGGTGAAATTGAATTGGTTCTTGGTTTTGAATTTAATATTCGTGGGAAATTAGGAACTTCTTTGTTTGCTCCTTTTACTACGGATATTGACCGTGTGGCAGGTACTTTAGATGTTAGTATCCCTTCTTTTATTCCTGCAAATATGATTGCTGCTCCTAGTGGAACTACTCACTTTAAAGTGATTTCTGGTGGTGCTGCAATTGACTTTACAGGAGAATCGTATGAAGTGGCTACTTCTGAAACAGCGATTTTACCTTGGGATGCTACGGCTACGGCTGTAATTAACTTGAGTAATACTGTTACAGCTAACTCTACTCACCCACTTGTTTTGGCACTTGGTGTGGAGTTTTACCAACAAATTAATGGGCAAATGTATCCGTTGAAAAATGGTGCTTTTAACCCGTTATCGATTGTTGCGGTTGACGGAGGGGTTTAATTAGTTGACATTCGCAGTCTCAGTTTACAGTTATGGTGCTGTTTTTGACAAGAACTTATTTCCCTGATGGAACGAATGGAAAATTGGAATGTGAGGGTAAATTGATTAGTTATACTATTGAATTGCCGTGGAAACGAAATGAACGTGGGATTTCCTGTATTCCGGAAGGGAAATATTTTATTAGAAAGCGATATAGTGCGAAATACAAATGGCATTTGGAATTGGTAGATGTGCCGAACAGAACGTATATTTTGATACATCCTGCCAATAATGCACAAAAGGAATTACGTGGCTGTATTGCTCCCGTTACGAAACTTTCTGGACCAGGATTAGGTTTGCTATCTAGAAATGCTTTTACAAAGTTGAAAGACTTAGTTTATAAAGCTTTAGATAATAAAGAAAGTGTAGAATTAATTGTACAATAGAGATTCCCGATAACTCGGGGAATGACAAAAAAAGAAAGATTATGAATATAGTAGAACGTGCTAAGGCACCCACTCCGAAATTTTTTAAGGTGTTGCGCACCATTGGATTAGCCTTATTAGCAGTAAGTGGAAGCATTGTAGCTGCTCCAGTAGCTTTACCTGCTGTTGTAGTAACTGTTGCGGGTTATGCTGCCGTTGCAGGTGGTGTTTTATCAGCAGTAAGCCAAATTACTGTTGAAGATAAAAGCCATCGACAAGCTCAGGATGACACCCGAGATAACAAAAAAGATGAGGTTAAGCCCGAAACTGACGTTGGAGGGAATGGATAATTCATTAACTTTGAAGGCAGGAACTTTTGGAGGATTTGCATTGAGTGTTATACCTAATTTAACCTCAGCAGATGTCGTAAAAACAATAGTTTTAGCCTTTATTGGAGCAGTAGTGAGTTTTGGTGTTACGGTGCTTTTAAAACGCCTAACCTCAAAAAAGAAATAAACTCAGTTTTGATTGGTAACCTTTACTGAGTATTAGAAAGCCTAGTCGCGTTAGACTAGGCTTTTTTACTTTATCGTTACCAGGCTTTAGGTCTGTAGCGGATTAAAGAAGCTGTAACTTTCGATTATGCAATAATTTCAAAAAAAAAAATAAACCTTAAATAAAGCGCAAAACCCGAAATAACGTGAAACCTGTTTAGCAGATGTTTTTTTTAAATACGTCCTTTCTCTTTTAGATATTTTTCGTTATTGTAGATATAAGTATCTAATTTTATTATTTTATTTCTATATTCTTTAATTTTTTCTTTATTTCTGCTTATTTCATCAATCATATTTTTTTGAAGTAATTCATTTTCTCTAGATTCGAGATTTTGTATAGATTCTTTTAAAGAAAGAATTTCCTCTTTCCAACTATAATTACTCTTAATTACTTTGTCATCCTCAACTTTGTCATTCAGTTTATATATAATTATTATTGCTACAATAAGTAAAAAAAATAGTAGTACCATAACATTTAATTTTTTGTTGTTAATTATAAATCTTCAGGAAAAAGTTGATTGTAATAATTATAAAGATATTCGCCAATGTCGGTTAATCTATAGTAGAATTTAATTTCTCCACCTTTGAATTCTGGATCATATTCCTCATATTGGTGATTTCTTTCTATTGGGGTTTGTTCTGAACGTTCTTGAAATATCAGCCCCAAATTAATTAATGGATAATATTCTTCCTCAAAAATTTCTTTTCTTTCATTTAGTCTGAATTCTTTTATCAATTGCAAGTCATCAATGTATGCTGTTTGTATTAAGTTAGTCAGTCTTAAAAAGTAATCAGAATAAAATTCACCCTTAGCTTTTAATTTACATAGTCGACCGAAAACTTTACATTTTTTTATGTTTTCTAATTTATCAATTGCCATTAAAATTTTTTCAACAGATGATTCATCTTCATCATCTAAATCATCTAGTAAAGTGTTTTTTTCATCTTCGTTTAAATCACCAAGCTCAAGAAGAACATTCATAGCTTTTTTTATGAAAATTCTATCAGTATATGAGTTGTAGACATTTTTTACAGCTACAATTGACTTAAGTATTGGTAATTCTTTAACAATTTCGTCGGTTATTTGGTCATCTAAAACTTTTTCAACAAGTTCAATAGAAATTTCTTTCAAGTCTTTTGATTTAAATATCTCTTGAATTTGTTCTTTCATAAGTGTTAATTTATGTACTTTTCTTTATATTTTAAGCTAATTCGTTGATATGCGCTACAAAATAGCGCCAACATAACCAATTTTGGGTGTATATGCGCTAGTTTGCAGCGTTTTTCAAATATAAATACATTTATTTTAATTTCTATCCAATTTCAATAAAAAAGCCCAGACAAGTTTGTCCAGGCTTTGTATTATTTCATTCTATACCTCATCATAATGGCGTTTTTGAGCTCGTTGATGAGGTGAATGTTTTTGTTGTAGTGGTTTTCTTGTTCTTGCAGCAGCTTGAGTGCTTGGATGTTTTTATGATGTAGCTCGTGTTCACGCATCAATCGGGTGGCTTTTGGATTGAACTCTTTTTTGAATTCATAGAGAGATAAGAACGGAATAACCGAACCGCGAAGAAAAGGCATCCAGAATTTGGATTTCCATAGGCTCATGGCTATCCAAAAAATGTCCTCTTTTTGAGCTTCGGTTTGAAATACAAGTACAAAGCTGTTTGTAAAAGGTTCATTGCTTGGTTTTCCGCTATTCAGTCCTTTTGATAATACGAAAAAGTGCGGTTTGGCATAGTGCGCCCCAGGTTGGTGGGTTTTAATAAAAATTGTGTCCATAGTACAAGGATTTAACAGGTTAACTTCCTTCGTCTTTCCTTCGTGATTGCCCGAAATGTGATTGAAGACCGAGATGCCCCACACACATTTTTGCAAAAGAAAAAAGGAAAAAAAAGAAAGCCGTCTTGCCTTGTAGAGGGTTTCAAAAAAGCAAGTTTTACGGGTAAAATACTACCCATATGCGTCTGTGGAAACGCTAAGTAAATGTTGTGGTATTGAAAATGTATGGGTGGAGATTTTATCCGGAACCGAAGGCTTGAACTTGCTTTTTTGAATACCCGGAACAAACCTTTGGCTTCTTTTTTATCCTTTTTTTTGTAAAAATGTTTACCCCTAATGTTCTTATGAAAACGGATACAGGGATTATTCAATCAGGATACGTAAACAAGGGTGTGTTTTTATTTGCTTACTTGGTGAATCGGTTGTTGATGCAAATAAAAATACACTCTTGTGGTGGTTTGATTTTTGAGGATGCCTGATGAGTTAGTTGGCAGTCGCGGTTTTCAGTTAGCAGTTAAAGTGTTATGAAAATGAGAGGCATCTTCAAAAAACAATATAATACTTCCTAGTGATTGGGCAGTAGCGGAACAAGGGTGTGGTTTTCTTTTTTTGATGGACGACCTCGACTTCGCTCGGTTTGACAATAAATCTTAATAAAAAATTAGAAAAAGAAAACCATACTCTTGTGTGGAAAATTTGATTTTTGATAATGCCTTATGGTTTAGTTGGCAGTCGCGGTTTTCAGTTAGCAGTTTTGGTCTACTGGAAATGGGAGGCATTTTCAAAAAACAATGAAAATTACGTTAGCGGTAGCGTTCCTATTCTTTTTCGGGTGGGTGCGGCTGGGCGCGGATATTTTACATAATAACCCTTATAACTTTCAGGGGGACTGCGTGGGGTGTTGGGAATGAATTATAAGGTTTATTATGTAATAATAGCTTGGGAGTGGTTTTTGTGTGTTTTTAGCGTTTGTTTTTGGGATTGGGTGTAAGTGGATAAAAAAAGGCGGACTGTGCGCGAGGGGTTGGGAAAACAGGGAGCCTTTTTTTATTGACTTACTCTTGGGAAAACAAGTGCTAAAAACACACAAAATACCACTTGTGCGGTGGGGAGCGTTGGACTGGGTGGGCGCAAATAACTTAGCGAAGCGTTCCTATTAAAAAGAAAGAAAACAAGAAAGCCATTTGCTTACTTTCTAGCCCCGATAGAAGTGATACCGTGTTTAACGGATAGCGGGAAAATGGAAACCAAGAATGCCCGAACCTTTCGCTTCTAGTTAAATATAGATTATAAAATATTTTTAATTGAATGATAAAAAATTAAAGTAGATGGAGATTACTAAACAAATAAGATTGTTATTTTTCTCGTTTAAAATTATAAATATGTAAGAAAAATAAATTAATAAGCTTTAACATTTTTTTTGTAAGTAAGAAATGTTTTATATATTTGCACCATAAGAGGAAGTAAATTAATCAAATTAGCATCGGTAAGATACGCATTTAAATTATAGGGGTTCAAATCCTCTCTTCCTCTTTTTTCTCCTACAAAACACTTTCTTATGGCAACAAATCGAAGAAAATTTATTGCAACTTCTTCATTAGGTTTTTTTAGTTTAAGCTTATTTAGCAATACTTCATTAAAAATATCTTCTTTTTTATTTGACAACAAGCCTACTCAAACCATTCCACAACTTTTAAGAGAAGCTGCTCTTAAAAGAAGAAATGGAGAATTGACATTAGCGACAAATATATATAATCAAGTAATTGCTTTAGACTCTAATGAAATAAGAGCTTATGATGGACTTAGAAAAGTTTTATTGCAAGATAAGTATAAAGAACTTGAGGTTCTACAGTTGTATAGTACAGCTTTAAATCAAAATCCTACTAATTTAGTATTGAAAGAGAGAGTTGCTAAAGAATATATGAGACTTGCCTTAGGAAATACTAAATATGTAAATCAATTAAATAGTCAAGAAGATTTACTTGAATTATCAAAAGCTGTTTTCTTACAATTAAAAAATAATGAGCCAACAAATATTCAATATGATGAACAATTTGTTAAAGCTGAAAGAAAATTACTTCAACAAGCAAATATTGTTGATGCAAGACAAAATCTAGATTTAAAAAATTACAGAAAAACCAATAAGACAAATTTTAAAAAGCGATTTAAAAATCTTAATGTTGCTACACTTGAAAATAAATTAAGTGATCTTTTAAGTAAGCCTGTAAATCAAAAAAGAGCTAAATACATAAGAGAACTTTACATTATTCTAATAAAAAAATATAGTAAGAATAACAATCCGAATAAGGTTATACAAAAACTAAACGCTTTCTATCAATACAATACATCTGATGTTAATACCTTAAGATTAGCTAGAAGGATGTGTAAAAAGCATTCTCGATTAAATGCATTAGAGAACTTTGAAAGGCTAAATGACACTGCTAAAAATACTTTTTGGTCTAAAATTGCATTGATAGATATTTTATTAAGAAGATACAAGAAAGATGGTACCGGAAACCCTTCTGAAATTCAAAACTTATTAAATACTGCTTTAACCTTAAGATTTAGACCAAATCATTATTTTGAAGTTAATTCAAGAAAATTTAAGCTTTCAATATTTAAAGGAAATGAAAGTGAAGCTAAAAATAATTTATTAGTTTTTGCAGATTCAATCTCTGGTATATCATCGGCTCATTATATTGATAGATTTAACTTACTATGCGTTAGGTATTTTAAAAAATTTAACAAAAGTGATAAAGCATTACAAACCATAAGTATTGCATTGATGGAAACCAATAAAACTCCTGAAGATGAAATACTAAAAATCATTTTTGAAATAAATAAAAATAAAGCTCTAGTTTCTAAGCCAATTCACAACCAGAGACTAAATGGGATTAGAACAAAACTAATGTCGAATCAATTTGATTAGTAATTATGAAAATAAATAAAATAACTTTTCTTCTTTTATTAAATATAATTTGTTTTACAAGTTGGTCGCAAATTATAATTACTGAAGTACATTTTGACACACCATATGAAGAAAATAATGATTTAAGAGATGTATTCCATCATCATCTAGGCGAATATATTGAGTTATATAATTATTCTGATAAAGATATTTCTCTAAAAGAATGGTCAATAACAGATTACATAGGTAAATTTAAGTTCCCTGATGATGCTGTAATTAATTCAGGAGATTTTTTAATTATTGCCTTTAGAGATGAGGGAGCAATAAATCTTGGAGTTAATATCCCAAACTTTCCAAATAACAACTACTTTCCAATAATGTTTCCTAATACTCAAGGTCAAGAAAGTAAAATAATATATCAAGATAAAATAATATTACGAAATGCATTTGAAACCATAAGAACTCATGTAGGTTTTATTAATACAACAAATTGTAATAATTTTAAAATACAAGAAATAACAGTAGGGTATGGATATCCAGATGGCACTGAAAACAATTCAAGTGATGCTGTAACACTCCCTCTTGGATATGATTTTTACTCTTCTACATCAGTTCATTTAGCAAGTAATGGATTATATGAAATTGGAAGTCCAACTCCTTTACAATCCGATTATTTACCAGCAATTCAAAATTTCGAAACTATACCTACAGTATTGGATGCTCTTTTTACTAATTACAACTTTATTACTTGGGAAGAATATAGTAATGAAATTCTATTAAACACTTGTTCTTTAGTCATTAGTGAAATTGATCAAAGTCCGTCGGGATTTTATGAAGTTGAAGGCTTATGTTTCAATTATGATGTTTCAGGCAACACCACTTCTATTGTTAATTGTGACCCAGATGATGAAGTACCAGTTACAACTACAGAATATACTGAATCTGAAATAGAAGAAATTGATTCAAAAATTTATTTATTCCCAAATCCTACTTATTCTATATTGAATGTTACATGGGATGCTAGCATAAATGGTAAGCTTACTGAAATGCAGGTTACAAATTCGAACGGAGTAAATATAAATATAACTACTATTTCCCCAACACAATCAGGAACTACAGTTGATTTGTCTTTTTATCCTACAGGGTTGTATATTATAAAATTTGAACTAGATACAGGACAATTTATATCAAGAAACGTAATAAAAATATAGACAACCATTTCTAACATATTTTAATGAAATTATGAGCAGAATTAAATTATTAATTGCACTATTCTCTTTATTTATACAAACTTCTTTTGCTCAAGAAGAAGTTATTCAATTACAATATAATACTTCTGGCTATAGATCCGACAATGTTGATTTAAATGCAAGATTCGATTCTTCAAGTTTAGACACAATACCATCTCTAAAGGGAGAAATGAATGTAAATCAGTTTGGGGGACTAACCTATATGTTGCCTATTGAGGTTTTGAAAGGAGTTAATAATTTTCAACCAAATCTTGCTTTAGGATATAACAGTCAATCGGGGAATGGACAAGCTGGTTGGGGATGGAATATCATAGGGGTGTCAACAATTACTCAAGGAGGAAAAAGTCAATATATTGATGGAATAACCATAGGAAATCAATATAATAATCAAGATCCTTTTTATCTTGATGGTCAAAGATTAATTCAAATTAATGCAACAACATTTGAAACAGAAACCTATTCAAAAATTAAAATTACAAAAAATGCAATTGGAGCTGAATATAGTTTTATTATTCAATATACTGATGGAAAAATTGCAAAATACAAAGAATTAGTATTTGGGCAACACTACATCTCCATTTTAGAAGATTCTTTGGATAACGAAGTTCATTACTCCTACAGTGTAAACTCAAATGTACCAAACCTGACCATGATATCATATGGTGGTACTTCAGTGAGCAATGATAAATTCTTTGTGAATTTTAATTATAATAACAGAACTACACCTGTAAAATCATATAGAAATGGGGTTCAATATATTTCAACTAAAGTTTTAAGTAATATTACTGTTACAACACCATATTTATCATCTGGTGGAGGACTTTACAGAAAATATTTACTGACACATGATTTTATCCAAGGAAATACTGTTGAAAGATTAGTGAAGATTGAAGTTGAAAATGAAAATGGTGCTGTATTAAAACCATTAAATTTTGGCTATAATAATTCTACGTCAGCAGATTTATCTGTAGAATATGGAAGGTCTAAATATCCTAGCGGTTATATGACATATGGAGGAGTTAGTCACCCTATAAAAGGTTTAGGAGGCGTTGCAACAGGTGATTTTTTTGGTACTGGTGATATTGTTCCAATTTTTGAGGTAAAATTTGAAGACAATGAATATTCATTATATAACTCCAAATCAAACACTTGGTTAGAATGGCAATATACAGAGTCAATGGACTTGTATGTAGGTCGAGCATTATTTGATAATAAAATATCTGAAAATGATGTCATAATATATTCAAAATTAGAATATATTGGCACATCGACCAACCCTTCAACAGCCACAAATTTAATTGACAAATACACCTTCAAAGTAAGAAGTTTATCTCCAAGTAAAATTAAAACAATAACAATTAGTTTACCTGGTGGATTAACAAAAATACATCCATTAATTAATCAATATAAAAGAGACAAAGAAGAAAGAAAGATTATACCTGGAGATTTCAACAATGATGGATTATTCGATATTATCATCATCGAACATTCAAATGAGACAAGACCACAGAAAATTTATTTTTTTGAAATTGGAAAATTATCCGAAGGAAATGCTACTCTGAATGAAGTAACTAACACCGGATTAATAGCTAAAAGTGATTTTTATCCGATAGAATTTGATGGTGATGGAATACCTGAAATTTTAACTGTTGATAAAGATACTTTTAAATATACTGTTTATGATTTTGACACTCAAAATTTGACCCTAAATTCAAGAACTAACTTATCTAACATTCCTCTTTCAAATTTTACTGAAAAAACTCCATTATTATTTGGAGATTATAATGGTGATGGTTTAACTGATTTCATAACACCTCAAAAAATTTATAGTATTGAGGGTTCCACAGCTGCTAAAGAACTTAAAAAAATAGAAACAGACACACATTTATGGTGGGAATATATTAATACAGGAACAGGTTTTATAAAAACCCAAAAGGACTACACTCAAGAAAAGATAGCTTATTTTGCTCCTTCACAAAGAAATATTATAAAAAAATCTTCAAGTTGGGAAAAGTTTTGGTCAGGCACACCTGATAGTTATAGTTATACGGAATATGGTAGTTCTGGAATTCTCCCTATTGATTTCAATAATGACGGTAAAACAGATTTAATTTCATTTAGAAAATTTGGAAAGGCAAAATACAACTCTAATGGAAGTTTAAAAAACATACAATTGGAACATTTGAATGATTTTGTAATACCTAGTCATATGCAGTTTGTTAATGGAGAAATGGTTTTTATTCCTAACGAAACTATTACCTCAAGTTATGCAAACAAGATAATATTTCATGAAACAAAGACACTAACTAATGGCAATCAAGTTTTTGAAAATTTAAATACTACAATACCATTAAATAATAAAACTATAAGTCCAATTTCACTCATTTTAAATTATGGTGATTTTAATTTTTTAAACACTTATAAATCTGGATTAAGAGTCTATGATATTGGAAAAGAAATAGATGTAAAATATATTGTCAACAATGATAATTTTAGAGAAGGTCAAATTAAAATTGTTGACAACGGAAGTCCTGTTAAACAAGTTGTAGAATACAAACCAATGGTTGAAAAAAATAACAATAACCAAGAAGATGTTTATAGTACAACAAATTTGAATCTAAATTATCCACTCCATGTCAACAAAAATTTAGGTGTTACTTATCTAGTAAATAAAATGCATACCGTATTTGATGATAATATTATTACAAAAGAATATCGTTATCAAAATGCAGTACAAAACTTAAGCGGGAAAGGGTTTATTGGATTTCAAAAGACTATTATAAGTGATCCTTATGAGAGTAGTTTGCAAGGTGGAAAATACAGAATGAAAAATCTCTTCACAGCTCATTTTTGGAGAGTTAATACTTTTAACCCATTACTAGATAATGCAATGATTTCTACTACCTATGGTAGTTTAAATGACAATTCTATATTTACAAAATCTCAATTGACTAATCAAAGAATTGACAAAGGGAATAATCGATATCAAATACTTACAACAGCTGAAATAAATACCGACTATTTAAAAAATATCATAATCACAAAAAGTTTTGAATATGATATTGCTGGTGATTTACTTTTAAAGCAAATTAACACAAATTACAGTAGTCAAGGTTCTTCTATTGAAAAATTCACATATTCACCCGAATTCAATAATAGTGATCATTATTTCTTTGGAAAAATCATTAAAACCGAAAATACAACATTTAGAGGTAGTGATTCGTTTTATACAAAAGAAGAACAAATTTTCAACCCAAATGGTACCATTCAGCAAACAAAAAAATATGGTAATGGAACGCCTGCCATTGTAACAGACCTAACCTACTATCCTTTTGGGGAAATACAGACAAGTACTGTGTCGACGGCTGGTATTTCAACTTCAATAACTACATCATTTGAATATGATACAACAAATAGATTTTTAACAAAAACAATTTCACCAGATTTGTTAGAATCAACAACTAATGTTAACGCAATTGGACGAGTTCTTTCTGAAATATCACCTCTTGGTCATACAACTTCTTACAGATACGATAATTGGGGGAACGTAAAAGAAATTACTGATTTTTTAGGCAAGAAAACTAGAATAACTAAAAACATTACACCATCTGAGCCGTTAGGATATTACTCAATATCTAACAAAAGGGAGGGAGGAATTGAAACCATAAGTATCTATGATATTTTCGATAGGGTTATTAAAACGAAAACCCAAACTCTTAATGACCAATGGCTAGTTAAAGAAGTTGAATATGACATTTTCGGGAAAAAAATAAAAGAAAGTCAGCCTTATTTCGAGGGAGAAACCGTATTATGGAATACTACCGAATATGACTATTTAGATAGACCAGTAAAAGTAACTACATCTAGTGGTAAAAATATAATTACATGTTATGAAGGTTTAAAAGTTTCTGTTGAAGATGGTCATAAAAAAACATCTAAATGGGTTGATGCAATGGGTAAAGTTGTCAAAGTACAAGACCCAGGAGGTATAATCTATTATAAATATTATGCCAATGGCTCATTAAAAGAAACGAACTATGAAGGAATAAAAACCACAATTGAAATTGACGGTTGGGGAAATAAAACAAAATTAATTGACCCATCAGCAGGAACTTATATATACGAATATGATGGTTTTAGTAGAATTAAAAAAGAAATTAATCCAAAAGGTGGTACAACAATTTACACTTATGATTCTACTGGAAAACTTCTGACAGAAAACACCAATAGTCCTTCCGAAAATACCATCATAAACAAAACATATGATTATGATAACATAACACAATTACCAACTACAATAAGTGGGACTTATAATGGTAAAAATTACACTTATACAACTTTATATGATGATCCACATTTTAGAGTAACTGGTAAGAGTGAAGTAACACCAGAATTTACTTATGAAACAAGCATAAGTTATGATTCCTATGGAAGAGTCGATGAAACTACTTTAGAAACTACATTAAATTCACCGAATTACACAACAACATCAGAAGTGAAAAACACTTATGATGCCAATGGAATACTTACCAGCCAAATAGATAACCAAACAGGAAATTTAATTTGGAAAGTGAATAGTGTTAATTCTCGTGGATTAACTACAAATATGGAATTTGGAAACGGTTATGAAATACAAACGGATTACAATAGTAGTAATTTTCATTTAGAAAAAATAAAACATTTCTCAAACACTCAAACCATTTTAAATATTAACTACAGTTATGATAATTTAAAAAATGTATTAAATAGTAGAGAAAACGTGCTTTTTGGCAAGAACGAAACTTATCAGTATGATGATTTAGATCGATTGTTAGAAGAAGCCGTTAATGGTGTTACCACACAAGAATACACTTACGATAAAAGAGGAAGAATGACCTCTAATACAGCTGTAGGAAAATATAATTATAATGATCAAAATTATAAACTTCAAAGTGTAAATTTCAACTCAAATGGAACAAATGTAAATAGCTCAAGAGGATTTGCTGAAATTCAATATAATGCTTTTAAGAATCCTACAGAGATATACTTAGCAGGAAAAGATCGAATTTCTTATGATTATTCCATTTTAAAAACAAGAAGTGTAAGTTATTACGGAAGCTTATCTACTACTCCAACAGATAGACCAAATAGAAAATTTTATTCTGCGGATAAAGCTATTGAAATAGTAAAAGAAGGCACATTAACAAAAATTATTACTTATATTACAGGAGATCCATATAATGCAAATTATATGAAGGTTGATATATTAGACGATGGAAGTTTAGTAAGTAATGATAAATATTTTTTACACAGAGATAATCAAGGCACTATATTAGCTATTTCTAAAGCTGATGCAAATGGAACAATTGTTGAGAAAAGATACTTTGATGCTTGGGGAAATTTAGTTGAAGCTGTTATTGGAACCACGACTCATACACCAAATGCTTTAGGCTGGGTTAATGGATTGCTTATTGACAGAGGTTATACTGGGCACGAGCATCTAAAAACTGTTGGCTTAATACACATGAACGGGCGTATTTATGACCCAGTATTAAGGAGGTTTATGTCACCAGATAATTATGTACAGGAGCCTGAAAACACCCAAAGTTACAACAGATATGGATATGTATTTAATAACCCATTACTTTATACAGACCCTACTGGAGAGTTAGCATTTTTAGCAGCAGTTGGTATTGCTGTTGCAGTTGCAATTTTAACAAACGGAATTAGTAATTCTATAAATGGCGTACCGTTTTGGTATGGTACTGGAAAAGCTGGAACCATGGGAGCTATAAGTGGAGCTATAAGTTTTGGAATAGGTAGTATAGCCACGAATACCTTTACCAATGCCTATAGTGTAGGTGCAATGCAAGCTGCATTGCATGCTACAACTGGAGGTATGATGAGTGAAATTGAAGGGGGTAGTTTTGCAAGTGGTTTTGCAAGTGGCGCAATTAGTTCTATGATGAGTACAGGTGTAGCTCAAATTGGGGGTAGTGGAGCTAATAGCTTTAAAGTTAGTAAGCCAGGATTATTTAAGGCTGTTACACTAGCTTCTGGAGGATTAAGTGGTGGTATTGGTAGTACAATTGCTGGTGGAGATTTTTGGGCAGGTGCAAGACAAGGATTGATAGTAAGTGGATTGAATCATTTGGCGCATGATTTATATTCAAAAAAGACTTTGTTGAGCAGATTTAAAAAAGATGCAAATGGGAAATATGTTTTAAGTCCGTACGCAACTCCAAAATTTAATAATGAAGGGACACAGGACTTGTTTAATAATGTAGAAGGATTGAAAGAGTCATTTGAATTAGGTAATAAGCCTGAAATTGATTATGATTATGATGGAGCAGTTGGAGAATATAAAAGTGAATCACACAAAGTTTTAATCAATAAATCAGAGAATTTGACAAATTACAAACTTGCTTCAACTTTATTTCACGAATTTAGACATGCATTCCAATACACGGTTCCTTATAAAGGGTATGGAAGTCGTATTGAATATTGGCAAGGTCTTTATGGGAACGGATATTTAGGCGAAGGAGGCTTTTGGGCAATGCACGAATATGACGCATATGCTTACGAATATAGAATGGGAAATTCAGATAGTGGCGTGGTAGGTCAATTAAATAAATTTTATAAATTAATGCTTAGAGAATGGGAAAATATAAGATCAAGAAATTAATATTATTTTTATCATTAATTTTTATTTCATGCACAAATGAAAAGAAAAATGATTTGGAAATTGAAATTTTAAACAACAACTTATATAGCTTTTCAAAAGATAGTGATAAAGATAGTGTCAATATTATTCGCTTTAGTATTAAAAATAATTCAAATCAAATATACTATGTAAATGGATCTAAATATGGTGGGTATAAAATAGATGGAATTAATAAAGCTGGTATAAATATGAGGGTTTTTGATTCAAAAAATAAAGAATTAAAGTATCATTTTCAAAAACAACCTCAATCTAAAAGCAATGAATGTATATTAACATTTATAAATGATTACAATCAATTTAAAAATAAATATTTAGGTTATAAATCAAATCAGTTTAATTTCTTTGAAAAAAATAATATTGAAAAAAACTTTTTTATATATCCTAAGCAAGAAATTTTTTTTGAATATTCATTGACTTTAAATAAATCAATATATAACGATGATGATAGGGTAAAATATGTAACTCTTGATAAAAATACCCAATATTATTCTAAAATTCAATTATACAGCGATTCTACTAACTATAAAAAACAAACTCCTTGGGATATTTTACAGACAATTAGAATAAATAAAGTAAAAGTCTATCATGGGATTATAGAAAGTAAAGTTAAAATACCTATTAAAATTGTTGAATAATTTGATATTGAAATCTATTATGATAAATCAAAATAATAAATTTTAAAACAATGAAAAAAAAACTTAGTTTACTCTTATTTTTAATTTCACTTTTTTGTTACTCACAACAAAAAGTAAAATCGGGTTATATAACCTTTAACAGTAATTCAAATTTGTATTTTAAAAATTTGGTTATTGCGAATGATAGTGTATCGTTTCAAAATGATGCTGATAAGGAAATGTCTTTTTCTCTTAAGTCCATCAAGAAAATAGTTGATAATACAGGGGCGATTGTTTATCAACCGATTCCTACTAAAGTTGAAACTAAAGCTGTATTAAACGATAAAAAGTCAGATACCATAATCAAAAAAGATGTTGTAATATCGGAAGAATTACGATATAAATCAGCTTCAAAAATATATTTAAAAGATGAACGCTTATCTTCAGATAAAATTGAAGCACTATTAAGTAAAAACGAATATGCCTTATCTCAGTATAAAAAAGGGAAAAGCAATGCCTTATTGGGTGATATTCTTGTTGGTGGTGGTTTAGGTTTATTTGTTGGTGGAGGACTTGCAAATTTATCTACTGCTAATAGCGGAGGAAGTGGTTCGTCAACAATACTTATTGTTGGTTTAGTTACTGCTGGTGTTGGAATTCCTGTTAAAATTAGTGCTTCAAAAAATATCAGAGAATCTATAGATACTTACAATAGCTCACTTAACAAAACCACATTTATTGAAAAAACAAATATAAGCATTATTACTAATTCAAAAGGTTTGGGACTTAGTATTTCCTTTTAAATATGAATTTAGAATCTTTATCTGTTTTAATTCCAATTGTTGTAGCTATTGTTAGCGCATTTTCTATTCAACCTTTGTTTCAAATATTTGATACATTACATAGAAAAAAGCTAAAAAAAATATTGTATGCTTCAGAATCTACAAAGCTTTTTGAGACATACGATACCGATTTTAAAAAGGATTTTATTTTGCCTGATTTAAAAGAATCCTATTTTTACATACAAACTGGTATAAAAACTAATGAAAAATCTATTGATAAATACATTCAATTTAAAAATGAATTGTCAGGAAACTATATTTGGGAAGATATCAAATTAGTAAAGAATTTACTTAACCTTAACGGAGAAAAAATTGAAATTCAGCTAAGTAAAAGAAGAAAGTTTTTTTCAAATGTTATTTTTGGAATTGCATTGTTACTATTTTTATCCGTTTACTTTATTTTTATAAAATTCAGTCCTGATTTTTCACTATTTTCAGATAATGATATAATAAAGTTTATGTTCTTAATTGTGATTCCTATTTTCATAGGTTGTTTTTTAATATATCTAATTGGACCAATAATCACAGCAAAAGGAATGGAGAAAAAATTAAAAAATGCCCCAAAAAGTTAAAAACTATTTGGGGCATTTGTATAAATAAAAAAACCTTTTATAATGAAAGATCTAGATTCTTTAAATGCTTAATCTTTACTCCACTTCATGTTTAATGCCCATTTAGTGTGTTTTGCAATTTCATAAATATATTGTTTACGACTTTCACTATGACCTAATCTATTTATAAGGTTTTCATCTGCCCAAATATATTTATCAGAATCACCATTTTCTAGTAGACTTTCAAGTATAGGTTTTTGATCATCATTGATAACCAAATCATAAATTTCATAAATAAAAATACCTTTATCACCACTATCAAGATTTAGTATAGGAGTTTGAACAGTTCCTTTAAATTTATAATCAATAAATCTGAATTGTTTCCAAGGTAAAATATTTGTAGATATAAGTTCTTCACAAAATTCTCTCCAAGGTGAGGTTTCACGATCCTCTTTTGAATTAAACCATTCAATAAATTCAATTACATTTATTCCTTTTACAAAAACGCGTAAGTCATTTTTTGCAATTCCTTTTTCAGTTTCAATTAATCTATCTGATTTGACTTCTAATTTTTCAAATATTTTTTCAGAGCCAGGTAAAGTTTTAAATGCTCCTCCAACTGGTTGGTAATAATTTCTTCTGCTATTTTTTACTAATAAATATTTGCCATCTACCTTAATTCTAAAAAGATATGCTATTGATAATCTTATCTCTTTTTTTCTTAATACTATTTTTGTTTGGAAATAGAAGTATAAACGGTTAATATTTTGAAGTATATTTAAAATAGCTAACAATATAATACCTCCAACTAGTTCAATCGATAGATTGAACAATGTCTCTGAAAAAGTATCATTTTCATCAGGTGGAAAAATTGTTCGGAAAATAATAAATGTACCAAATATTAATAAAACGGTAATATTAGCTTTTCTTGTTGTCATATTATCTCTGGACTAGGTGTTATAGAAATGATTGTTTCTTTGATTATTTCAAAAGTTAAGGGATGGTCAGGAAATGCCTTGGCAACCGCTTCAGGTAAAACTTTCAATCTAATATCTGAAAATGAAAACCCAATTTTATCAGTATCTTTTTTAAGTGATAACTCTGCTAATTCTTCTAGTTGTTGCTCAGTAAAGGTCAAACCTACTAAACTTTTTTGATAAAGTTCGATACATTCTTCTTTAGTTGGTCTTTTAAATTCCAAAACAATTGCTGCTCGTCTTAAAATTGCTTCATCGATAAAATGTAATCTGTTTGTTGACATAAATACTATTGCACGTCCTTTTAACTCCCTGATTTCATCAATTTTTTGAATAAGGGTATTTACTGCTGCCTTTTCTTCTTGATGCATTTGACTTGTCGACCTAGTTGTGGCAATTGCATCTGCTTCATCAATTAATAGAAATGCTAATCTATTTTTACCCGCCTGTTCTTTGAGTTGAGCAAAAGCGTCATTAACTAGTTTACCCATTTCACCATGTAAACCTTCTCCACGAACTCGAGTACTCAATTTTAAAAAGAATCCCTCTTTTTTTAATTCGCGTGTCATTCTATCGGCAATTGCAGTTGCAGAAATTGTTTTTCCAGTACCTGCATCACCCGACATAATAATCAACGGGTACTTTTCTTGTAACTGTTGAATAATTGGAAGTTCTACCTTATGATGTTTTTTGCTCCATTCAGACAATCCAGATTGGTCTAATAACAATTTTAAATTGTTGTAAATCCTATTAAATTTATTTTCAAAACCTACTAAAGATTCTGTTTGTGATTGGACTTCCTTACTTGGAAGCTCCGTAATGTTATCAAAGATTGTAGCCATTATTTAAAATTTGTTTTTTGAAGTTCGTATCCTTTGTTTGCATAAAGTTGGGCATTACCCGAATTTAGGTGAGAAAAAGATGTATCATCAGTTGTTGATGTCCAACTTATTCTGAAATAATTATTTGTTTGAAAATCTCTTCGCTCTTGTTCTGTTAAAGCATGCCATTTATAAGAATATGAAAGATATACTACCAAATGCGTGTTTACTATATTTTCCCAATCATTATTTTGCCCCGGGCGAGCACTGTCTGTGGCATTACCACTCTCATTTATTGTAAATTTGGTAGCTCTTTTTACGTAATCGTTGTTATCTCTTAAAGCTATAGAGACTGTATCTAAATATCCATTTTCAGCTAGTTTTAAAATATCATGCATCAAGTTGTCAACATAATCCATTGACCATTTACCGGTTCTTCTTGCAATTGTTCTAATATCTGCCTCGCAATATTCAAATGTTTTGCGAATATCTACTACCGTGTAGGTATTTGTGTTTGTTCTAGTGTTGTACATGCTTATTTAATGTTAAATGTTGGACCAAAAACTGTTTTCCATTCGTCGATGGTTGCCCCTTCTGTTTTGATTGATTGAGCATAATTCAATGCATCAAAAGCTTTCTCAGCTTCTTCTACAATTTCTTTCCATTTTGATTCATCTATTTTTTTTGCAGCATTGTTTTCATTATTAGTGTCGTCTGCAATATAGACTGGAGTATTATAATATGGAATTGTATTGATTGCGTGATTAAACTTTATTTCTGGAAAATTTGCTCCACTAACAAATTGGAAAAAGCGAATTATAGCTTCTTCAATATTAGATTCAACACCATACTTTTCATCTAAATAAGCAACAATTAATTCTATTGTGAAAGAAGAAATACCCCCTTCAGAATCAGTTGGTTTAAGTTCTTTATAATTTTTCCAGTGCTTTAACATTCTTACAATTGCTGTATAACTAGGATTGTTTTGACGTTTCTGTAGAGAAAAATCTAAATGATTTTCTACACTTGTGATGTATTTACCACCGCCACCACGTTGTGGTTGCCAAACATATCTTTCAGGTTTGCTTATAGGAACTACAGGAACAATATCTACTTCAAGTCCTGAACTAGAAAAACGAATGGTTATTGATTTAGTATTGTTTTCAGCATCAACATCTCTACGAATGTCTTTTTGAGGATAGATTTCCTCAAGGTACTTGGCAATATAGTCATGTAGTTTTTTTAAATCGTTGTGAATGTTTTCATCACCACCTACAAAAAGCACTAAGTCGATGTCTATTGGATTGTCTCCTGAAGCTTTAAGAATTGTTCTTTTTTTCCAAGAACCTGCTAAAAGAAATTTGGTTACTTTAAGCCCGTTGCTTTGGTCATTTTTAATTTTGTCTTCTAACTTTTCTTTGAGATTGTTAATTTGATCTCGGTACTTTTGCATGTTTTCACTTTGCAACTTAATTTTGTCAACAAAGAAAAACAATTGATTGTTTTCTAAATTCATTTTTATTTTTTTTATAGTTTCACTATGCAAATATCTATCAGTACTATGCATTACAAGTGCACAGCAGTAAATAAGATTAATTAATAGAAAAAAATTAAAAAAATAGTAGGTTAGTTTCCTGTTTTGGGAGTATCAAAATCTTTTAATATTGTAAATATATTATCGGCTTGTTCTTCATTGAAAACTCCATCGATTCCTAAATTATGGTAATTTTTAAATGGTGAATCATAAAGTTTTTCAGGATTAATTTTTCCGTTTGTCGTTAGAAATAATTTGATTGTATCTAAAAACTCAATTTGTACTGCGGATAATTGGTATTTGTTTGTGAATTTAGCAAATGCTTCATTTACTTTTTCGGAAGAGAGGCCAATAAGGCTCACTATAAAATCAACTAAATTTAATTTGTGTCCGATTTCTTTTTCGAGCTCTTCTTTATTAATTTTATTTGCAAACAACATCTTTTCCAATGATTTCAATTCGGCTTCTGTAATTGGTTGCCCTTCTTGAATTCTTTTGATGGTTAGATTGTTTTTATTTTCACGAATTATCTCTTCTAATCGGTGTTTGTTGTTAACAAAAGGATTACCATACGGTTCAGGGTTTCCTTCACCAAAAACTGTAGTTATAATTTGATCTTCAAGAATTGCATCTTCGAAATTTGTTGTGACATATTTTTGATCCACTGGGTCAATATATTTTACCAGTTCACGAATGCCAGCACGGATTTTTTCTAAATGATTCAACCCCTTATTTTTCCAAAAATCTTCATTTAATGGTAGTTTTACGAGATCTTCCTTATGTTTAATTTCAGGTATTGTAGTCTTCTTTAAAAGCTTCTTTGAAATGATGGCTACTTTTGTTATTGGTACATTTAACGTTGCTAAAAACTCTTCTGTATTAGGCGTTTCAATGCGTTTTAGCATTAATGTGTACATCATTTTGTCGTAAAAACGAGCTAAATCTGAATCCTCTTTAGTTGGTCTTACCAAAGGTGCTAAAACATCTAAAATGGTTTTACATTCTTTTTTATCTAAATGGTTCCAAACTTCTCTATTGGAAAAATCCATTACCGTTTCGATTTTCATCTTAACATCAAAACGTTCTTTGTTTAATTCAATAATGGAATTGTGAAGTTCATTCAATAATCGTTCACTGTATTTTTGTAGTTCGCTATCGTTTTTAAAATTTTCCTCTTTTAGGTATAAAGCCAATTGTAATTTTAATCCAAAAACAATTTCAGTTAAACTTTTTTGAGTTCCAGTTTCTATTCCATTTGGATTTTCTCTGAAGAATTCGAAATTACCATATAAATCAAATATTAGAAAGTTCTCTTTATCCTGACCTTCTCCAAATAGGTTTGGACGTAAACGAGAACCTCTACCAATCATTTGCCAAAATTTAGCATATGACTTGACTGGTTTGTAAAACATTAAATTTACACAACTTGGCGCGTCTATTCCAGTGTCCATCATGTCTACTGAAATAGCTATTTGTGGTAATCTTTCTTTTTCTTCATCACAAAAACGTTGAATAAATTCTTCTGCTTTTGGTTCTCCATGCGTAATTACTTTTACATAGTCATTTCCATAACGTTCTGGGTCTAATTCCAGAAACATGTCTTTTAAAAATTGTGCATGTTTTTTATTTCTTGCAAAAATTATCGTTTTGCCTATTTCATCACCAGCTCTTTTTTTAATTCCATTATCCACTAAAAATTTAAGTGTTTTCAGCGCGGTATCTTTATTGAATAGCCAATTATTAAGCTCGTTAGAAGGTATAATCTCTTGACCCGTTGCCTTTTCACCATCTAAAATCTCATCTTCAAATTCTTCTTTTTCTTCATCGGATAGTTCATCATAATGGATACCACTTCTTAAAAATTTAGTAGGTACTTCAATGGTATTATAAGGTACTAAATGTTTGTTTGCTACCGCATCCTCAAATGTATAGGCATCGGTAGGTGTTTTATCAGCTAATCCAAAAATGGAATACGTGTTTTTATCAATACTGTTTTTTGGAGTAGCTGTTAATCCTAAAAACAGTGCGTCAAAATAATCGAATATAGCTTGGTACTTTTTATAAATGGAACGGTGTGCTTCATCTATTATAATTAAATCAAAATGTCCAACGCTATAAAAACGCTTGTCTTTTTCTTTAGAACCATCAATTAATCCCATCATCGTTGGATAGGTTGAAAAAGCGATACGAGCTTCGATATTATCTTTCTCTTTTAATAAATTAACACAAGAATGCTCAGGCATTAGCTTGACAAAATTATTTTTAGCTTGACTTACTAAACTTTTTCTATCTGCTAAAAATAATATTCTTTTTGCCCAGTTGGCTTCTAATAATAATTTTGACAAGGCAATACTGATTCGCGTTTTACCAGTTCCTGTTGCTAAAACTAATAAAGCCGCTCTATGTGTTCCTATTAGTCTATTGTTAGACTTGTCATTACCTGCAAAATGTTCTGCTACAGACCTGATTGCTCTTAATTGGTATGTTCTGTCAGTAATGGTTGTATCTATCGCTTTTTCTCTAATGTCTTCTCGATTAACTCTTCTGAACATTAGTGTTTGTAGTTCCTTCTTGGTATAAAAACCATGAACAATTCTTGATTTTTTATAGAACTGATCGTCCCATAAATACGTTTCAAAACCATTTGAATAATACATAACTGGGCGACGACCAAACATTTTTTCAATACTATCTGCATACAATTGTGCTTGATTTTCGCCTTTGCTTGCATTTTCCATAGTTTTTTTTGCTTCAACTACAGCTAATGGTAAACCATCATCATCCCAAAGCACATAATCAACATAACCAGTTTCTGAGGTATTTGTGGAACTAGGCATGAATTGCACTTTGAATTCTTTGTCTTTACTTCCAGATAAATCCCAACCAGCCTCACGAAGTGAAACATCGATAAAATATTTACGAGTTTCAAATTCGTTTCGCGGATGATTTGTTGTATCGGCTGTGTTAGCCGCTTTTTTGTTGACCTCAATTTGAGCTTGTAATGCTTCTATTTGTTTTTTAAATAGTTCATTTTGATTAGCTAAGGCCGTATTTTTTTCTGCTTCTTGCTCTAATTTGTCTTTGAATCTTTCTAAATCAGATTCAAATTTATCCTGAACTTTTTTATAATCTGCTTTGGAAAGCGCTTCTTGTCCTTCAGTAGGAATTAGTTCCCAATTGAACATTGGAATCGTACCTAAACTATTTTTTGTATAAGATTGAGCAAACCATCTTGAAAAATAGAAAAGGTTTTCTATTATTTTTTCAGCATCTGTTTTGGTGACAGGTTTGTTGTGAATTGCTAAATTTCCTGCTTTTCGAATTAAATCGATTTCACTATACAATTTGTGTGGAAATTGTTCTTGAAACTCTCTTTGTTTCATTAATGAGTTTAGCGAAGTGTCGTAAGGAAGCGATAATTCTTCATCATTTGTAAACATCCAATTTACAGCTAACTCTAATGCCATACGTGCATAAGTTAACGAAGTACGAGGGTCAGTAACCACAAATTGTTCTGCTTTTACACTTCTTTGGTGAAAGTCAGCCCATTCTTCTGCTAAAAACTGAAAGTTTGTTTCCATAACGCTAAGATACTAATGTGTTTTGAAACTATTCCACTTTGTTCTGAATTTTCCTGCTAAAACTACCTCTAAGAAATATAAATCGTAATCATTTTTTACAGGAATTAATGCGACTTTATAATTTTGAATTATTGTTTTTGCTGGTAGCATGTCTTCGTTAGTTACCTTTTTTCTAGTAATTTCTGTTCTCTGTTGCTTTGTTTTTAAATAAGCCAATGTACATTCATTATGTAATTTTCCCCAAGCATGTTGTTTTAATCTACGAAAAACTGAACGACTAATGCCAACATATACTGGAATTACATTACCGTTTTGTTCTTCTCCAAAAATATATAAACCTTTGAATTCATTTGACTCATTTGGAGTATAACCTAAATCTTCAAATTGCTTTTTGTTACGGATTATTTTTCCGTTGATTTCAGTATATAAATCACAGACTCTTTTAGCGTTTTTATTATTCAGATTTGCTAAAATATTTTTTGCTACTTCATCAGCATAACTTAATAAAACACTTATATCTTCTGGATATGATTCCTTTTTATAATTTTTCATAATCTATTAACTCATCTATTTTAAAATCGTTCCAAAACACTTCGTAAATATTTATCATTCGTGAAGTTATTGCTCTAAAATGGTTTTCGACTTTGTTATCCTTAATTCGGTCATCAATATTTTGCCAATATTCCCAATCCTTATTTACAAATGATATTTCTCTATTTACTTCTTCTTTAAGTCTAACTTTTGGTGAATGTGAATTACTTTCGCTTCTGTTTTGCTCTAGTGATAAAGCGCGGAAATTACCGTTAGTATTATTCCAGTCTCGAATACTTCGATTACAATTTACCATTCGATAAACCCATTCACTTGGATAGATATGGTCCCAATCCCAAGGAACATTTGTATCGTCTAAATCATCCATTTGGTTATAATTTCCAAAAGTGGTGTTTATATATTCTCTTTGTGCTAATAAAATTAGTTGTCTGTTGTATTGAATTTTATTTATAAATTTCTTGAAATATTCATTTGCTTTAGGAAAATCATATTCTTGAAATTTGACATCATTGTAATATTGTATTATTCTTTCACCAACGCCACTTTCTAAAAGTCCCCATCTGTCATTATCTTCTTTTATAAACCTATTTTCTACTTCCGATTGTAGATAATATTCTCTCAACAAATTGGGTTTCATTAAGAATTCGATTCCCTCACTATCATTCCACCATATTAATTCATTTAGTGGTTCTTCCCAAAAGTTTGTATTTGTGATTTTTTTATTCCATAATTTAGGAAGATTGTCGAAACCAAACCAAGCAAATGAGAATAGTTTACCAACCATTTTCAATTTAATTTGATTATTTAATTCTACTTTATTGATATGTAGCCAATACACAACGAATAAAAACAAATCTTGATTACTTTTTATAAACTGTTTTATAATGACTGGAGGAACTTCACCTTCAAACAAATCGTTTTCTCTACAAGATAAAATTTCTATTGCTTGTTGGAATAACTTTTTTAATTGTTCGGATTGAAAGAGATTTTTTAAACCCTCTTTGAAATCGTCGTTTTTTATTCTTCGTTGAAAATCTCGCACATTGATTTTCTTTATAAACTTATTATCTTCTAAATCAGATACAACTATTCGAGAAGCTAAAGAAAGCACTTGCGTAGGTGCAATAAATTCTAAATTCATATTTTCCATTAAGTCTTTAATGTCTGGAAATATGGCTTTGTAAATGGAGTAAATTAAATCGTCACCTGTTAAGGTTGTGCCTGAAGAGTTTATCCTAACAAACAGTGTAGGGTTTTCTGATTCGTTTTCCTCATTTAAAACTTCATGTTCAATTATATTTGATTTAATAATAATTGATTTTGATTTTTGTACCGTGTTCCAAATACTTTCGAGGTCTTGTTTTAATTCGGTTTTTAATATCCTTATGAATTCTTCTTTATCTTCAAAACTACCTCTAAGTGTTTTAAAATAATCAGGTAAATGCTGTTGCGCTTTTTCAATTACCTCATCCGTACTATTTGCTTCTATAAAAAAAGCTAAGGGTAATGGAAACCAAGCATCAAAAGGAAAAGTTGTAGTGTTTTTAAACGAAGTGTAACCACCACTATTATCCTTGTGTTTTTTAAATATTTCAAGCGCCTTATGTCTATCGGAAACGCTTAGTACTTTATTGTTTTCACGATGTTGATAGCCCCAAGGATGTGAACGCGTTGTAAGACGCACTAGAAATTTACTATTGTCGGGTTTATTCTCTGGTTTTATATCTAACCAAATCATAGGTAATTCTCCTTTTATAGACCAAGCTGTGGTAGCATTATTTGCATGATATGGATTGAAATGGCCCAAGAATATAGATGTAGCCCTTTGTTGGCCATCCATTAGATGCAGGTTGGTACTTGTTTTTGAAAATAAAAAAGAACCTATAGGATATCCTCTTAAGATAGAATCCCATAAGTCCTCAATTTGTTTTGGTTTCCAAACAAAACCTCTTTGAATAGAAGGCAATTCTACTCCTGATGATTTTGGTTCTAATTGCCAATTGGCAATTTCTTGTAGTGTAAAGACGTCTTTCATAACATTATTTTTACAATAGTTCATCTTCGGTTAAAGTATAAGTTATATCATATTGTAATACTTTATATGATAATAATTTACCTATTCTATGGATTTCTATAATGTTTTCAAATACAATTTTTACGGAATTAGCAAAATTTACCTGGTCTAATTTATCTAATTCTAGTTGTTGTTCATCTTCTTCAGATGTAGTAGGATACTTAATATTTCTTAGTATATGTGTTAACTCTCTAACTTTTGCATAATCTACCATTCCGCCACCATTTCTCCATTCTTTTAATGCATTTTCATTATCAAAATTTTTATCGATATCTGTAAATTGTGCAATAACTCCAGCATATAAAATTTGAACTCGTTTTTCTAAATATTCTATTAATTTATCATTATTAGTAATCTCTGGAGTAGGTAAAATAATAGTAGCTTCTCCTGAATGTCCAATTGTTGGATAAATTTTAATGGAAATACCATTGGTTTTAAAGCCAAGTAATTTACTTGCAATTAAATGACCTGCTTCATGAATACAAATTTTTTCTGCTCGTATTTTATCTTGTTCATTTATCATAATTAGACTAGTTCACCTTTAAACGCTTTTTGCAATAGGCAATTGAATAAATCTTCACTTTCTTTGAGTTCTTGTTTGGCTAATTCTTTTTGCTGCTCGATTAAAGTAATTTTTTCAGCGAATTGCTTTTGAAGCTCTAAATCCGGAAGAATTATTTTGAAATTTTTAATATCTTTTACATTAACATGGCTAACTGTTGAACCAGTATTTTTTCTTAATGCTTGATGGAGTAAGCCTTTAGATCTAATCACATTAAGTAAAAATACATTATTTACTAATTTATAATTGGCTCTAAATAACATAACTCTTTGCCCTAAACTTAATTTAATGTTTTTAGGAATTAAAGCTGCTTCACCAATGGTTCCTTCTCTACCATAAATAATGTCTCCTTCTTGAGGCTTTAATCTTTTTATTCGTAATTTATAACCTACTTCATCTAAATATTTCATTCTTTTCCAACTTATATTTCCATTTTGTAATTCAGTAGTTCTTATACAAGGAAATTCAGTTTCATAATCAACATAATTAGGTGTCGAGTGCGGACAGTCAATTATCTCAGTGCATATTTCTGATAAAGTTGCAATTTCCCATTTAAGAGGATTTAATTTAGTGTCTCCAAACATGTCTAAAAAAATAGACTGTGCTAAAGCATCATATTCTTTTGTCAATTGTTCTGTTTTGTTTCGTAAAGCTGCGGCATCATCTAGAATTTGAGCTATGTGTTTTTGGGTTTCTAGTGGAGGTAACAGCAAGTCGATTTTTTTAATATGACTTGGCCCAAAATTAAGTTGCGCTGAACCTGTAATTAATTTTTTTAATTGTGCTGTAAAATGAACCGTTTGTAAATAGTATTTAAAATAGTTTAAATCTACCTCGTCATTCAAAGCTTTAAAGCGCATTGTACTTGTATTTAAACACAATGGTAAATGCTCTTTTTCTGCAAAAGCAATTTTATTATGAAAATTATCTACAACAATACCAGAACAAGCAATTAATAAATCACCATCATCTACCAAAAAATGTTTGTATTTACCATTTGCTTCTTCTTCAGATAAATGGATGCTTGTTTTACTTAAATCAATTTTACCATTATTGATATTACCAACATTCAATAATTTAACACCTGTTTCGGTAAATTGCCAATTTCTAACACCTGGTCCTTCTTGAAAAAATAAGACTTTTGGTATTTTTACTTTTTTCCAACCTTTTGGAACGTAATTTAAATCAACTACCACTATAAATTACTTTTAAGATTAGACATCAATTTTGACCTTTCTTTTTCGGTGTCGGTTATTCTATCTATAATAATCTTAGGAGCATCATAAACGACATCTTCGTAAACAATTTCTTTATATGAGTTTATAGATAAATCCCAATCATTTGCTTTGATTTCCTTGAATGGCACTAAAAAACTTTGAGAGGTTCTGTCGCTATAATCGTGCGTTAATGTTTCTCCCATAAAATGGTTAAATCCTAAATTTTCTGGTACATCTTTTACGTGTAACACTTCACCTTTTTTACCATGCATTTTTTTGAAATAATCACTTTTGTAATAACGGTAATGATCTAGAATTTGCGGTAAATTGAATTTCTCGTGTACGCTTCGCTTTAGTTTTTCATCTGCATTTTCTAAAGCGTTACCAAAAGCAAAGTCCATAAACAACTCTTCGTCAACTAATAAATTACGTTTGTCATCTAATGATTTACCATCTGCTAACATATCGTAAAACCAAACATTATCTGTACCACCTGTACCTGTTTTTGTGAAAATAATAATAGCGGTACTTACTCCGGCATACGGTTTGAAAACACCACTCGGCATAGAGATTACTGCTTCTAATTTGTTGTTTGCAATAATTTCTTGTCGGATACTTTTGTATGCTTTTCCACTACCAAATAAAACACCATCTGGTACAATAACTGCTGCACGTCCACCTGTTTTTAATTGGCGTAGCATAAGGGCTAAGAATAGTAATTCTGTTTTAGTAGTATCGGTTACGTTTTTTAACCCCGGTGCGATACTTTCTTTGTCAATTGTTCCTTTAAATGGAGGATTCGCTAATACTAAAGTATATGCATTTGCTACTGTATTGTCTTTTGATACGGCATCGACATCCATAATGTTTGGTTCTTCAACACCATGTAAGTATAAATTCATTGAGGCAATACGCAACATCGTTGCATCGAATTCTGTTCCATTAAACATCTTTTTATTGATGTGGTCAGCGTATTTGTCTAGTTTAGTGACATCATTGTGCTTGTCGATGTATTCTTTGGCAGCAACTAAGAATCCCGCAGTTCCTACCGAAGGGTCACAAACGATATCCTCCAAAGTGGGTTGCATTAGTTCGACCATCAATTTAATGATGTGTCTTGGTGTACGGAATTGACCAGCAGTTCCACCACCTTCTAACTTTGATAATAGGTATTCGTAAATATCTCCTTTTGTGTCTTGGTTTGACATGTCGATATTTTCTAATTTCTCCATTACTTGGTCGAGTACTGAAGCTTTAGAAATGCCGAATGTTGCTCCTTTCATATGTGTTGCGAAAAGACTTGTTTCTTTCCCTAATGAACGAATGAATGGAAAAATACCATCAACTGTATTTGTGAAAATATCGTGACGAGCCGCAACATCCATTTCTTTTAGGTTTTTCCAACGGAAATTTTGTTGGTCAGGACTGAAAATAGGCGTGTATTTGAAACCACGTAAGGCTTTTCGTTCGTTACGGGTTTCTGTTTCATCTAAATCTTTAATAAAGATGAGGTATGTTAATTGTTCTACTATTGTTATGGTATTAGTAACTCCTCCTGTCCAGAAGGTGCTCCATATTGCGTCTATTTGTGATTTTAATTGTCCGGTTATCATGGTTTGTAATTGAGTCTGTTTTAAATATTTTCTTTATAAGTCTTTTTGAACCAAAGGAGTAATTCTAATAATCCTGAAAACATAGATTTTACAGCATAGTTAGAGATTAAATACCCATTATAATGTTCATCTTCTAAATGATGAATATAAGTTCCGCAAGTGAAGTATATCCATCTTTGTAAGCTTTCAATTTCTGGTGTTTGATATACAGTTGTTGTTGGTACAAATTCACCTGAACTATTTCGCATGATATTACCTGAAAGATGTTTAAATTTAATATTTGGTTTCATACTTTTTTGTAAAATACCAATTCCTTCTAGTTTAATAAATATGCTTTCTTGAATACTTCTCAAGTTGACTAAAATTGATTTTAATTCAGCTTTGTCATTGTAAAATGGTTTTTTGAAAATTGACAATAATTGTGTTTCAATTTCAATAGGTAAAATGCCTTCTTCAAAGATGGAGAATACTTCGGAATTAAAAATTTTGATTTTTCTTTCAGGATTACTATCCGCAGCTTTTTTTATTTCAGCTAATAGTTCTTTAAAGTCTTCATCTTTATTTTTATCAAAGACTTTACCATTAGCAAAAGAAGTATCTTTAAATAATTCAACAAAACTATTTTTATCTTTTACAAATGATTTCTGTCCTGAAAATATGAACCAAGGCAGAATTTTATTTTGTGCTTTTAATTCACTAAGCACTTTGGCAACTTCTCCAAAAGCTGAATCATCGATATCAGTTCCTTGATGATCACTATCCTTAAAAAATAGTCCATCAAGAACAACAGCATCATAATCTTTGTAATTATTTCTTAATTCGGGAATTCCCTCTTTTGAATTTGAATAACCAATCAATTGAATATCTTCTAAGATTGCCTGATCCTTAATTGGTTGAAACTTTTCATGCTCGTCATCAAACCAAATTACTTTGTATTTTGTCATAGTGCTTGTATTAATGGAAAAGTTAATTCCATAGTTGTTACATATTCTCCATCAATTCCCTCTGGTCCAGTTTCGTCAGTATAACTAAATTTACCTTTATGAATTTTCATTACTTCATTAACAAACCAAATGCCTAAACCATCTCCTGCATTTTTACCGGACGAACTACCTTTTCTAATCATAGAATCATGAGATATACTCTCAGGCAGTGGGTTTCCTGTATTAGAAATATCGATTTGAACATTGTCATCTTCAAAATCATATAGTAATTCTATTTTGATTTTATTACCACTATTGATACTATTGGTAAAAGCATGTTTTTCAGCATTTTCTATTAAATTATCAAACATCTTTCTAATAATGTCTTTGTCTCCATGAATTTGAATACCTGAAATGCCATACTCTTTAATTGCATTTTCATCTAAATCAAGTATTACTGTAAATAAGTTTTTAGCTCTTATTTTTAGACTTTCAGCATATTCTTTGATAAATAGGAGTAAATCAAAATATTCAATGTTTAAATCTAATAGGTCAATTTTATCCCCAGCTTTGTTAACGGCTTTATTAACAGAAATTAAATCACGATCAATGATATTTATATAACTAGACAAAGTAGTTTCTAATCTTGCGTCAGCTTTTAAATTATCTAAATCAGGAATTTGTTGTTTTACTTGTTCCTCTAATATTCTTTTAACAAAATCAAAAGCACCTCTTATATTTTTTAAAGAACCAGCAATTTGATGTCTTAAAAAGCTATTTTCATCATTTACATTAATTTCTTGTTCTTTGTAAACCGTATTGAATTCTTCAACTTTTGTAGATAAATATTTTTCAGCTTGATAAAAATATTTTTTATTTTGTTCTTCTAAAGAAGGCAATACAATTTTCAAGTTGAAAAGATCTACTCTTCTAATCATAGGAATAACACTAGATATTTTGTATCTATCTAACTGTTTCTTTACATAATCAGAACTAAGTTCGTTTATCAAATAATTAATATTTACTCTATTTTCATCAATTTTGATAGCAAAAATATCATTAGATATATAGATTGCTTCACCTTGGTATTTAAAATACGTTGGTTTAAGGGTTTTCCATCTAACTGCTACAAGAAGACAGTCTTGTTCAATTTTTCTAACATTATTACTTGGTATTTCTTTAAATTCAATTGTATTTGAATCTAAATAGAAGTTTACAATATCATCCTTTAAATCTTTAATTTTAACAAGTTTAGCAACACTTTCTCTTGCGCTTCTTGTTCCAGATAAGAAGGTACCTATTTCAGATAATTTAATACCATCAAAATCCTCTTCATTTAAATAACGATTAACTTTTAAATTATAATCATTATCTTGAATTTGTAAAAAATCAATATTTCTAATGAATTCATTTTGAATATTTGCTTTTATATACTCTACTAATCTTAAATCATCAAGAACTTTACTTTTCTTATCCGATGATTTAAAAGCAAATTCGGAAGCATCAACAAATTTGATAAATCCTTGATTAACTGGATATTTTCTAAATTTTACTATGCAGATAGGAATAGATGTATGTTTCAATATACCAGACGGAAGCGAAATTATTGTATCAATCGAATTATTGTTAACTAAATATTCTCTATATCGCTTTTCATTGCTGTTAGAAGTATATAAGAATGATTGAGGTAAAACTGCAATCAATTGCCCTTGTTTAGGAAGTTGCTGTAAACTTTTCTCAATTAGGAACATTTCGACTGATGAATTTGCACCATTAGTAAAATGTCTTGGTATTTTAATTCCGAAAGGAGGATTAGCAACAATTAAATCGAACTCACTAAAATTCATCCAATTTTCAATTGAATCCTCGAGTTTATAATCAAAATGGTCTAGATTATGAGCCATAAGGCGTAGAGAGCCTAAAGCCCATGTTCGATGATTTATTTCTTGACCGTAATATCTTTGATAAGGATGTAGAAATGTAGCAAAGGATGCTAATCCAGCAAATGGATTGTAAACTGTTGCATTTTTATCTAAGTCCGCCAAATTCATTATTAATCGACTAATTTCAAGTGGTTGAATGAATTCACCTGAATTTTTTCCTTGAGCATTTGATATCCTATATAGAATTGAATCAAAAATTTCTGGAAAAAATTCTTGTAACTCATTTTGATTTATTCTATTAAATAGTAATACAATTTCACTTAATTTTTGTCTTGGGATAAATCTAATAATTGATGAGTAAACCTCAGCAATATTGTAGTATTTTCTATCTCGATGGTAGTAATCAATTAGATCATTATTTAGGTCAATATATTCTTCTTGAAGTGTATCAAAAAGACCATCTTTATATCCAGAGAGAAAAAAGAGAAGCACATGTAAATCTTCAGCAGGAATAGAGGTTCTTAAATAATCAAAAATGCGCCATATCTCGTTTGATATATTCTTAACTCGGTCGCTATTGTAATATGCTTTATTCATAGTTGATTTTAAACTTCTCTGCAAATGTATATCAGAATTGTGCATTATGTGTGCACAGTTTAATAATTGCTTAATTGTTCTATAATTCGTTCTTTAATTTTAGTTGCTAAAACTTCTGGAGCTAATACTTTTACCTTTTCACCAAAGGAAAGTATTCTCATTTCAAGTTCATAATTTAGCATCACTTTTATTCTTATTTCTAATGAACCGTCATCAAGATACTTGTTTTTTTGTGACCAATGCAGTGGCTTGGTTTCTATATAAGGTGCTTGTTCTTTATTAAATACCAATTTGACCTCCTCCATTTTACTGTCTATGTTTTTAGAAACACCAATAATATCATCAAAGAAATCTTGCCAGTCGGTATCATCATTTCTATATTTTTCTTTGATAGTTTCAATATTTCCATTGATTCTATCTAATGCTAAATTCCAATGTGGGTTTTGATTGAATTCATTGTATCCAAAAACAAACCAACGGTTGTTGTATTGCTTTAAGAAGTAAGGATGAAAAATTATATCGTATGGTTCTTTCCCAAATGGTTCGTAATTTATTTTAAGAACCGTCTTATTAATTATTGCATTAAACAATAGCGTAATGTAATCGTAACCTTTATAATCAATATTTGATTCTAATGACATTACCTTTTTATCCTGATTTTTTAAACCAAATTTATCATTCAATAATGGTCCAAGTTGATTTACCCATTCAAACTCTGGACTTCCTTCAAAACGTGTTAAAATCGAAACTGCGTTTTTCAGCTGTTCTGCTTCTGTATCATTCAAAGGACTCTTGTTGATTGAAAAATTTTTATTTGTATATCTATAAAAATAACTTCCGTTAGATCCCTTTATTGCCTCTATTGGAGCATTGTAACCTGATTCGCTTTTCATGAAGCTAATATCTTTCCTTAAAGTTCTTATTTGAATACCTTCACTTTTTGGATCATATTCAATTATAGCTTCATTAACTAATTCCAACAAATCATCAATAGTATATTCTCTTCCAAAATTTTGAAAGCATCTATCTAGTCTATTGTACCTAATTAGTTGATGTTTAGTAGTAATCATAAACAATTGGTGAAGATACAATATTACAAAAATCTTAAGTATTAAAAATAAGTTATTTCACAATAATTAAGATTAATTGATAATAAAACAAATTAAAAAATTTAATCATTGATATAAAATAAATTAGATTGACTTATTTTGAAAAAACTTGACTAGATTAGTTTACTCAAAGAATATTTTTAGTTTTCTACTGTAGTTTATTTTAGCAAGATAGTCTATGAATTCAGGTAATTCTGATAATGTTAGCAAGCCGTTTGTGTTTTGAGGATTTAATTCGCAATTGAAGTCCTCTATGTGTTTTTTGTATTTGATTTCACCCAAAGTAAAAAGCAATAATAGATACGCATAACGTTCCATTCTTTTTTTATTCAACTCCCAATCGTTTTCCTTGCAATACAATGTCAGAATTATTTTTTTAGTTGCGGCATTGTAATCTTCTAATTTGATTTGGGTGCTTTGGATTGCTTCTAACAAATCGCTTGGTAGTGTTGGGATTTCAAGATTTAATGGTGTTATGTAAACTTGAACTGAGAAGAAGTTTAGGATTGGTATTTTTTCTTGTAACTCTTTCATTTTAGGGAATAGTTTTCTGTAGCCGTGAGCTGTTATGAAAACCTTTAATTTGTTTTCATCTTGTGGGTGTTTAGTAATGAAATATTCAATTCGTTTGGAAACGAAGTTGAGGTTTCTTTGAAGGTGAAAGAGTACTTCGCCTTTGTTGATTTCTAGTTTGTAGGCGTGGTAAATTGCTTGTTCGTTGTCTTGGAACCAGTTCCAGAAGTTTTGGATGGTTTTTATTTGGCGAGGGTTTAGTTGTTTGTTCATTTTGTTTCAAGTTTAAGGTTTCAGGTTGTGGTTTTAAGCTGCGCTTAAAATAGTAAGCCTACTTCGTAGGAGATACCTAGCTTCGCGCGGTATGACAAACCCATGGCATTAAAAATTTATCTTTTATCCCTGGATTCATTACTGAAGGTAATTAGGTTGAACATTGACCTCATTCGGGAGCGGAGGCGGTTACCGTAGAGGGTTTCGATTTCGCTGGCAGAGAGGTTTGTGGTGATGTGGGTAATGGATTGATTTTGAACGAAATCTTCATAGCGTGAGATTATTATTTCTGCCATGACGTTGAGGTCGTTGCCGTAGTGTTTGATGTTTTGTTCGGCTCCTAAGTCGTCGAAACAGTAGCCGATTAAACGTGATTGCGTGTGTTCTTTTTGGGTGTAATGATGAAGTGATTCGAAGCCATTTTTTGCGAATTCGAAAGATATTTCTCTACATGTTTTAATTTTGTAGTCGTGTTTGTGGTAAAAAAATGGTCGAATTAATGCCATAATTGACGTTTTACCGCATCCAATTGGTCCCGACAATAAAATACCTTTCCGAAGGTCTAAATTGAGCTCTAAAGCCATTTTTTCATCTCGAATAGCATAAATTACCAATTTGAAAATGGTTTGGTGGTCGATGGCTTCAATTTTGAAATAACGACCGTAGATGAGTTTGCCCTGGTACTCGATGTAGTTTAAGCACCAATTGAAGTTATAGACTTTGATTCCGTTTTGGATAACGAAAGTGTCTTTGATGGTATTAAAGTGCTTCTCCATAATTTTTTTGATTAGTTACGTGAAGGTGGTTTGGGTTGAGGTTTATTGTTTTGGTTTCTGTTCTAACAGAATTATTCGGTTTGTTTCCAAACTTCTTTGTGTTAAGCATCCAATTTCTTGCCGCTGCTTTCCAATCTTTCATTTTGGTTCTACCACCGACTAACCAGCCGTTGCTTTCGAAATAGTTAAAGAACCGTTGTGCTTCGATTTCGGGAAAGTTTTTTTCGAGGAAGTAGATTTGGGCATCTTCAAGACTTGGAGTAGTTTTATTAATTTCTATTTTCTTCTTTTTTTCGCGCAACTTTTTTTCTTCTTTTAAATCCGTTACTACAACCTCATCAAAATTTGAATTTCCTGAAATCAATTTTTTTTCATTTTTTGAAATTTCTTGCTTAGCTATGTTTATAATGTTTGTATTGTTTATATTGTTTATATAAGGTACATGTTTAGAGCTTGTTTGATGCTTGTTCAGCGCTTGTTTAGTAACCTGTTCATCAACCTGTTCAATGGCTTGGTCATTTTTTGACTTGGTTGCACGCTTTTTTAGTTCTTTTTTTGGAACTGGTTTGGTGAAAAAATCTAGGTTGCAGACTTCCAAAATGGAACCTTTAAATGGGTTGAATGATGGTTTATAAATCACGTATTCTCTTTCGGTTAAATCTTTCATGCATTTGTGGTAGGTTGCTGTTGATGCAATTTTGCTGATGCGCATCAATTCATCACGTGAAATGCTAATTGGATTTTGAAAACGGTTTTGGTTCCATAGTTGAAATATGGCCATATAGAGGCTTATGTGTGTTGGGTTGAGGTCGTAATCGGCGCTTACTTTTTCGAAGAAGCCGGTCAGGTGTTTGATGTAGTTCATGAATGAGTGATTAGTGAATAGTAATTAGTGATAAGCGCTGCTTGAACTGCATTCAAGGGTTAGCCTACTTTGCAGGAGATACTTTGGCAAGCTCAGTATGACAACTTTGTGTATGAGATTTGCAGATACATACTTCACAAGTGCCGTTGCAGGTGTTTGTGTTTTCTCCATATTACTTTTCTAGCATTTTTACGATATCCTCGTAGTTGTAGTAGATGATGCCTCCGATTCGTTTGTATTTTAGGGTGCCGTTGATTCGGAGGTTTTGTAGGGTGCCAGGGGAGATTTTTAGAATTTCACGGACTTCGGCTGATTTGAGCCAAGGTTTGTTAAGTGTTTCTTGAGTAGTTGAGCTTTTGATTTCACGAAGTAGAAAATTTCCAAAGTTTAGTAAATCTCTTTTTGTTACCATTTGGTGGTTTAGCAGTTCGATGTTGTCTGTTTCTGGGAACAGGGCTTTGTGATTGAAATTCATAATGCTATGTTTTGAAGTTATTTGGTACAAAACAATTGCATTTGAAAAAGAAAAGTTCCCAAGTTGGTACCAACTTGGGAACGATTTTTATGCTTTTTGAGGGAAATTAGTTGTTTTTAGTTTAAATCATTTTCGATTTTGATTTCTAGTGCAGCTTGCAACTGATTTAAAAATCGGGTTTGATCCGATTTTCGGTTTTTGATATCAATGAAGCTTCTAGTGATGTTATCACCCAAATCGATTTGAAAAGCTTTTTCAAAAACGTGGGTAATCTCTTTTATATCTGCTTGACCATTATCAAAAACTTTAGCTTCGTGTAAGGCGTAAATGAGTTCGATTAAATCTACTTTTTTGGCTGTCCAATGTAGGTTGGAATTAAATTTGTTTGTAGATATTGCACATGATTGGTTTAAATTATCGATACGATTTTCAATGTGTAGCGCAAGCAATTCAAAAGCGATTACTTCAGCTAGTAAATAATCATAAGACGTACATAATTTTGCATCATGAATTATGACTGAACAATCATTCAAAAACAAGTCTTTGTACTTTTTCCTAGTAAAGTACAATTCATCAAAATGGGTGGAATGGGTTTTTATATATTTGATGAATTCTCTGTTTTTTCTGTGGAATTGGTTGATTGCATACAACTTTTTTTCAAAGTGTTTTACTCGTTTATTTTTGTCTAAAGGTAATGTAGCAACTAATAAGAGTATTTCTTTATAGAAAATCAGTTTGGCTACAATATTCGGTTTGATTTCTTTGAAGAATTTGATTTCTTCTTGAGTGGTTTCGAAGACATGATTTTTTAGCCAGTCGGTTAATTGTTTTAGAATGTCTTCAATGAAAATAATAATTTTTTTTGCTTTTTCTACTTCATTTGAATAGGTGTTAAGGATTAGACTTAATTCGTGTTCAAAATCTACCAAACAATTGTTTTTTATACTTGCTATCATAAAAAAAATAGATTTTAGTTTGTCAAATAAAACTAAAATCTATTAATAATATTGCAAGTAAAATGTTAAAAAATTAAAAGTTTTCCTATAAAGTCAAACTTACCTTTTCATTGTTTTCCTGTTTATGCAAACTTTTAAATTTATCCTTCAAAATTAGCATATCCTCACTGATTTTCTTATCCAAAATCTTAGCATAATGCTGCGTTGTTTTTAGGTTAGTATGTCCTAGCATTTTGCTTACGGTTTCGATTGGAACACCATTACTCAATGTTACAGTTGTTGCAAAAGTGTGTCGTGCAATATGAAAAGTTAACTCTTTGTTGATTCCGCATACATCAGCAATTTCTTTTAAGTAAGCATTCATTTTTTGGTTAGAGAGAATAGGAAGAATACTACCTGTGTTCAAACAAACTGGATTCTCAGAATATTTATCAATAATCATTTCTGCAACTGGTAACAATGGAATTTTTGAAGCTATATCTGTCTTTTGACGATTTTTAAAAATCCATTTACTACCATCAATCCCAATACTAATATTTTCCTTTTTAAGCTGCTGTACATCCACATAAGCTAAACCTGTAAAACAACTAAAAACAAAAATGTCTCTTACAAGTTCTAATCTAGGTATCACGAATTGTTTGTTCAACATACTTTCAATTTCAAGCTCGGTTAAATATTCTCTCTCTACAACTTTGAGTTTGGCTTTGTAGTTAGATAGTGGGTCTTTTTCTATCCAACCATTATCAAGACAGATATTGATGATTTTACCGACACTTTTTACATATTTAATAGTCGTATTGTTGTTGCACTTCAAAGTAGATCTTAGATAAAAATCAAATCCGGTCATCATTGCAAAATCTATTTTCTTAACAGGAACATCCGAAACATTATAACTCCCTACAAGATACTTTTCAAAATGTGACAAAGTAGTTTTGAAATTCTTCCAAGTGTTATAGGAATATTCAGTTCCAATAAGTTTATCCATTTTATCGTTGTGGTCTTTAAACACCTTTACAATGGTGATTGCTTTTTCTTCTTTACCAAATAATTTATTTCGTAATGTTTCAAATGTGATTACTTCATTCTCCAGAAGTAGTTGTTTTTGAGCTTCAAACAATTTGTTGCTTAACAATGTTAGATATTCATTCACTGAACGAGCTTCTTCTGAATTTCCTTTCATTTTGCGCATTTCAGTTGACCATTTGGATTTTTCTACTTGTTTTTGGGTAGAAATTTCGAATCGTTTTCCATCTACAGTAACTCTCATGTAAATTGGAATTAGTCCTTTTGAAGTCGTTTTAGCGGACTTCAAAATAAATGTTGAAGAGATTTTTGCATTCATAGTCTGGTAACCTTTTGATTAAATAATTTACTAATTCTTTATTATTTAGTCAAGATGTTTAATGATTGAACAGCCTTATTTTATTGGGCTTTCCGTCATTTTAGGGGACCCTTTTTTGATTTTCAAAATAGGTCACCTAATTGGACACCTTGCGAATGCTATTTCTTGAATAATTTGGAGGGATTGAAAATGAAAAAACCCCTTAAATCGAATGATTTAAGGGGTTTTGGTTGATTTTGTACTTAAAATCGTACCCGGAGTGGGAATCGAACCCACACACCTAAGTACACGAGTTTGAGTCGTGCGCGTCTACCAATTCCGCCATCCGGGCAATGGAAAATGATAATTTTATCATTAAGAGGATGCAAATGTAAAAAATAATTCTGCAATTCATAAAAAAATAGTTAAAAATATCCTTTCAGAGTTCGATTTTATTTCTAAATTTGCACCTCGTTAACACGACACAACACTAACTAACTACTAAACAATAAATTAACATGCTGTATCAAGAACCGGAAGCAAAAATTTTTGCATGTTCTCAGAGTGTGTACTTAGCTGAACAAATTGCTGAAAAGTATGGCGTTCAAATGGGTAAAGTTACGTTCTCTAAATATAGTGATGGCGAATTTCAGCCTTCTTTTGAAGAATCAATAAGAGGATTGCGCGTATTCCTAGTTTGTTCTACATTTCCAAGTGCAGACAATTTAATGGAATTATTATTAATGATAGATGCAGCTAAAAGAGCATCTGCCAGACATATTACAGCGGTAATTCCTTACTTTGGTTGGGCAAGACAAGACAGAAAAGATAAGCCAAGAGTGCCAATAGGAGCTAAATTAGTTGCAAAACTTTTAGAAACTGCTGGAGCAACTCGAATCATGACAATGGATTTACACGCCGATCAAATTCAAGGATTTTTTGAAAAGCCAGTAGACCACTTGTTTGCATCAACTATCTTTTTGCCTTATGTGAGAAGTTTAAATTTAGAAAATTTAACCATCGCATCTCCAGACATGGGAGGTTCAAAAAGAGCCTATGCGTATTCTAAATTTTTAGAATCTGATGTAGTGGTTTGTTACAAACAAAGAAAAAAAGCGAATGTAATTGACACTATGGAGTTGATTGGAGACGTAAAAGGTAGAAATGTTATCTTAGTTGACGACATGATAGACACCGGAGGAACATTAGCAAAAGCAGCTGATGTTATGATGGAAAAAGGAGCATTAAGTGTTAGAGCAATATGTACTCACCCAATTTTATCTGGTGAAGCATATGAAAAAATAGAAAATTCTAAATTATTAGAATTAATTGTTACCGATTCAATTCCGTTAGGAAAAGAATCAAATAAAATAAGAGTGGTAAGTTGTGCACCATTATTTGCAGAAGTAATGCATATGGTACAAAATAACACCTCAATTAGTGGTAAATTTTTGATGTAATCAAGAACAACCACCTTAATAAGAATTTATTAATTATATATATTTTACAATGAAATCAATTACGATTAAAGGATCAGAAAGAGAAAACGTAGGTAAAAAGGCAACTAAAGCCGTACGTGATGCTGGAATGGTTCCTTGCGTTATATACGGAGGAAATCAGCCAGTTCATTTTGTTGCAGACGAAAGAGCATTTAAAGATTTAGTTTACACTCCAAACGCGCACACAGTTGTAATTGAGTTAAACGGAGCGTCTCATAATGTTATTATGCAAGACATTCAGTTTCACCCAGTTTCTGACAAAATTTTACACATTGACTTCTTCAATTTAAGTGACGACAAAGAAATCGTTATGGAAGTACCAGTTAAAATTACAGGAACTTCTCCAGGTGTTTTATTAGGAGGTGTTTTACGTTTAAACCAACGTCGTTTAAAAGTTAAAGCTTTACCTAAAAACTTACCTGACTTTGTTGAAGCAAGTATTTCTGAATTACAAATGGGTAACAAATTGTATGTAACTAAATTAGAAACAAACAATTTCAAATTAATGCACCCAGACAACACTGTTGTTTGTCAAGTAAGAATTTCTCGTGCTGCAATGAAAGCTGCTCAAGAAGCTGCAAAAGCAGAAAAAGGTGGAAAAAAGAAAAAATAATTTCTTTACAAACTATACAAAAGAAGCATCAGTTTTTACTGGTGCTTTTTTTATGCTTTCAACTTTCTAAACTTTGCACTACTTTTACAACATGAATTGGTTTTTAACTTTATTTAAGAAAAACAAACAAGAAGACACTATTCCAATGAAGAAATTCTTAATTGTTGGGCTTGGAAACATTGGCTCAGAATACGCAAATACGCGACACAATATCGGTTTTAAAATTTTAGATTACATTGCTAATCAAGAAGGTATTTCGTTTCAAACGGTAAAACTAGGCGAAGTTGCCGAACTCAAAATAAAAGGTAGAACCTTATTACTATTAAAACCAAACACCTATATGAACTTAAGCGGTAAAGCAGTAAAACATTGGTTAGAAAAAGAAAATATTGAAAAAGAAAACATGTTAGTCATAACCGATGATTTGAATTTAGCTTTTGGAACTATTCGAATTAAAACAAAAGGTAGCGATGGTGGTCATAACGGACTTAAAAACATTCAACTTTTACTAAACTCAACTGAATATCCTCGTTTTAGATTTGGAATAAGCGATGCTTTTAAAAAAGGACAACAAGTTAACTATGTTTTAGGAGAATGGGATGCCGAAGAAAAAGAAAAACTAAAAGAACGTCTTGAAATAAGCTCAGAAATAGTAAAATCGTTTGCTTTAGCAGGCTTAAACAACACTATGAATACTTATAATGGAAAATAAATAATTTATATATGAAACAAGCTGTATTATTCTTAAGTTTTCTATGCATGAGCTGTAATTGTGCAAAAAATCAAGTTAATAATTCAATTGTTAAAAAAACATCTAGTAGTTCCTGTCCTAATGACGGAAAATGCACAACTAATTTAATCGAAAATAAAAGTTTAAATATTAAAACAGATGCAACTGGTGCCATATATTATGAATTAACAGATAATTCAAAAACTTCTATTATTAAATTTGAATATAACAAAACGGTAGATACAACATTCCAAGACAATAGTTATAGAGAAGAAGTTTTATTTGAAATCCCAAATCAGTTTGATGAAATTAATTTAAAGGACGACAAACTTGAATTAGTTAAAATGATTTTTGGGAAGCATTGTTTTTGCAAAGGGCAAGCCGGAATTTTCACTATTATAAAAGGAAAACTAAACCTCAAAAAAAAAGAAAAAACCACCTCCTTTAATTTAGAATTTGAAATTCTAAATATTGACCATAAGATTAAAAAGATTTCGGGAACTATAAAATAAAAAAGCGCCAAATTATAATTTGGCGCTTTTTTTTAATTATTAAACTAAGAGATTATTCTTTCACAATCTTCTTAGTTTCTTTTCTAGAACCATCTTGAACCGTTACAAGATAAACTCCAGATTGAACATTACTCAATTGTAAATTTTCATTAAACAACCCATTATTTGTATAAGATTTAGAATAAATTTCTCTTCCTCTTATATCATGAACATTTATTTTAATTTCATTTCCAGAATTAGAATTGAACTGAATATTGAAATTACCATTATTTGGATTAGGGAATAAAGTGAAATTTTCTAATCCAAAGTTATCACTTGATAAAGTAATGGATTGAGTACAAACTTCAATCGCCCATGAATTTAAGTTTCCATCATCACCAGTATAAACATCATAAACTCTTAATGTCCAATTCCCTTGTGGATTTTGTCCATTAAATACTGATAAACTTTCTCCAGAACCCACTGTTTGTAATGTTGCACCACCTGCTGTACAGTTTACAGCCACTCCACTGTTAACTAAATTTAAATTTAACGTACCATTTGTAGCTCCACAAAATCTGTTATAAACTTTAACAAAAGTAGATGGATTAACAGGACTACTAATATCTGTTACAACATCAGACAAATAACTATGAGTGATATTATTAAACACACTAATACTACTTATTTGACCTGTCATTGGAACATTAATGGTGCCTATTTGATTTGCAGGAAATCCTGCAGATGTAACAATTGGCATAGATGTACCACTATAAGTGTTACATGTTGTTGTAACAACATACCCTAAAGAAAAATTAGGTGAAACTGCATAGAAAATATTTCCAACTGCTTCAATAAGAATTCTACAATTTAAAGCAGGTGTAGAAGGCAAAGTAACTAACTGACTACCATCATTAGCAGTATTTGCAACTAATGTAGAAAATGTTGCTCCTCCATCTGTTGAAATTAATATATTTACGTTAGCGGTATTAATACCGTTAGCAGTTGTACCTGCTACATCCCAACTAATTGTTTGAGAACTACTTGTGTTCCAAGAAGTAGATGCAACAGGACTAGTAACTCTAAAAGGGCCTACATTAGCAGTAGTAACAACCATATCATCTCTATTCGTCATTCCTCCACCTGCTCTATTATCTCTTACAGTTAAAGCAAAAGTCATAGATCTTGCCACATTAGGGACAACCTCCCAAGTGGGAGCTAAATTACCATTTAATACATCTGAAAACGCTGGCATATATCTATTTGGTGATGTACTTGGTGGTAATGATTTAAAATTTGGCCCAGTTGTCGCTGTTTGTAAAGGTGGCTGGGTAGTTACTTCATTATTATATTGCTCCCAACAATATGTCAAAGCATCGCCATTAGCATCAGTAGCAGACCCTTTTAAAATAAAAGCAGTGCCTTTAGGAATAGTAAAATTTGCCCCAGCATTAACAACTGGTGCTATATTTCCATTGGCACTAATTGCTCTACAAGATGCAGCTCCACTTGTTACAAATGAAGTCATTTGTAAAATACTTCTTGCATGAAAATGAGCATCTGAATTTGTTTGAACATTAGGTGCGCAAATTCCAGCATAACCTAATATTGTGCTCGCACTTCCTGGCTCATATGCTGAAGCTGCAGATCTGTTACAATTATTATTTTGAGTATGACTAGCTCCAAACTGGTGTCCCATCTCATGTGCAACATAATCTACATCAAATGGATCACCTACTGGAGCAGGATTTCCAGTAATTCCTCTTGCTTTCCCGGATCCACATACCGACGAAACTTGAGCAATACCAGAATCTGTAGTGCAATATCCATGCCCCATATCGTAATTTGCAGAACCAATTAGTCCATCAACTATAGGTTGTATTTCATCAATCATTGTTGGCGAATTAGTATAGCTGTCTGAATCAATAAATATAACCAAATCGTTATTAGCAACTAAATTCATTCGTAAAGACATATCTCTTTCATAAATCCCGTTTAACCTGGTTAAACTTACAACCATTGCAGATAATACTACTCCTTTTTTTACAGCTAAGGAAGCTCCTGCAGGAGTTCCTGCTGCGGTTAAATGATATGCTGCATATTCAATGGTATTTGAAATCGCTAATCTGTATTGACGTAAATTTCCATCATTTACTAAAATTTGATTTTCATATCCTTTATTTGTTTCAAAAGCGGGATCGCTATCTTGAACAAAACAGCCAAAGGTTCTTGCCTTTTGAACATCTTTTCTACTGTAAATGATGTAATTATTTAAATCTTTAGTATATGTATCTATGTAATAGGTACCCATTTTACCAGAAAGCGACATTACATGTAATCCAAAGTGAGTTATACTAAATCTTAATGTTGACGTTGGATCATCAATTCCTTGAGCCGAATAGGATCTAATTGAAGGAAATTTATCAGACAATTCTTTTTCCATTACAGGAGCTTCAAAAACTTTATAATTCTTTAAAATCCCTTCAAAATCAGGAAATTGAACAATTAAATTTGATGATAATGTTGCATTTTCCATTGGAGCGCTCAACAGTAATTCTTTAAATGCGCTAAAATCTAAATGAAATAATTGAGATCTTGACGGATGAACATCTCTATCCATCTTTTCATTACTTTTCAGTTTGTCTTCAGAAGTTTTAGTCCAGAAATTACCTTGTCCAAAACCTAAGTTTACAAACAAAATAATTGCTAAAAAAAATTGTAATTTTTTTTTCATTTTGATAGTTATTTTTTGGGTTAATAAACAAATTTATGCTTTTTATGTTAAATTACAAAAAAAAAGAGAAGGCTGTAGCCTTCTCTTTTTAGTACTTTTAAAGTAAAATACTTATTCTACTATAATTTTCTTAGTTATTTTTCTAGAACCATCTTGAATTTTAACTAGATAAATTCCAGATTCTACATTATCTAATTGAATTGATTCATTAAACAATCCATTGTTTTGATATTGTTGATCAAAGATAACTCTTCCTCTTACATCAAATATCACAACGTTAGTTTTTTCTGACGAAGGTGTAAATTGAATATTGAAAGTTCCGTTATTTGGATTAGGAAACAACCCGATTTCGTTAAATTCAAAATTATCTGTTGGTAAACTTTGTTGTCTAGCAAAAGAATAAACTCCTTGAATTCCTCCTGTAAATGTAGCTGTTAAAGTAACCCCCGTACCAAAAGAACCAATAGTTAAAGGTTGAACTTCTCTTGATACACCGTCTCTAGCCACATACAATAAAGATCTATTATTTCCTGTAAAAGCTTCCCAACCTGCAATTTCAGCTTCTGTAAAATAGAAGGTTATTGTTGCATTTCCTGAAACAACACTAGCTGGTGTAATTGTAAATTGTTTAGACATTGCATAATCTAAAACATTTACTGATGATCCGTATTGTAAAGCACTTGAACCAGCTCTAGTTACAGCTGCTGATGTACAACCATAGCTACTAGCGTCATTAACAGTTACTCTCGCAGCAATATCTCTTGTTGTTTGATCCATAAAAGCCGCAGTACCTGATCCTGACAAAATGTTTTGACCTGCAGTTGGAGTATTCACATTTGATTCAATAGCAATTGCAACATCAGAAAGCACCTCAACATCATCTAACATAAACACAAATTCATCAGCAGAAACACATTGAATTGCAATATAGACATTTTGATTATTATATGCTGATAAATTATAAGTATACTCTGTCCATGTTAGTGGCGGAATTGTGTAAGGGAAAGTTGAAATTAAAGTAAAACTGGCAGGATTTGTGTTAGTCGTAGAAACTAATACTTTGAAACGTTCTCCTCCATTGTAATTATTAGTTAAACTTTTTGCCCAAAATTTCAATTGACTATTAGTTCCCAAAGATATTTGAGGTGTAAAGATATAATCACTATTTAAAGCTGGAGCTGGAGTTTCTGCGTTATAACAATAATAGCCTTTACTTCCTGAATGAGCATCATAACCAGAACCCGCAGCTGATGGTGTAGTTTGACTAGGATTGAAAACTATAAAAGTTCCTGTGTATCCTTCATTAGGGAAATTATACGTATCATCAACATATGTAGATTTGCCATCATTATCTAGCATTGTCCATCCACCAACATTACCAATTGTGAAATCTGGATATGTTTCAAATCCATCATAGAAAATTTGTTGCCCTGGTAATACTGCTGCTAGTGCTGTATCGTCATTCATGATTTTCAAATTAAAAAGACTACCTCCATTTGGATTTGCCAATGCATTTCCTCCATTGGCATTAACGGTAAATGTCAAAACAAGTTCTTCATCCGTTTCAACATAAACATCATTTAAAACTCTAAAAACTAAATTTTGCTCCGCTGTAGAACCCGCATTAAAAGTAACTGAAGGAGTCATAATTTGAATATCTGATGCATTTGCAACAGAAGTACCATCAACCATAAATGTAACAACAGCATTTGCAGAAGGCGCTTTGTCTATACTTAATGGAACTGTAAATTCAGTATAACTACAACCATTGCCTTCTATTACTGATTTTACAGGTCTTTGCTCACACACTGGTCTTTTAAATTGAATATATGGAGACGAGGAAGTACATACAGTTGACACTAATAAATCATCTCTTCTAGGAGAATTCATTAATACAGCAAGCATTCTATCTTTCTGATCCTGTGTAAAAATATTCATACAACCATCATCAGAATAATCCATATAATTCTGAATTTGTCTTGTAACACCACATTGTGTTGGTGCAATACATCCGCCAGTTCCTGCTCCGGCATAATAATCTGCAGAACAATTTGGGGTATCAGCACAAAAATCATCAACTGTACAATCTCCGTCACCCCAAGTATGACGTAAACCAAACATATGCCCCACTTCATGTGTCATAGTTCTCCCTTTGTCATACTGAGTTCCTCCATAAGATCCTGTTGGAAAAATAGTTCGAGAACCCCATGTATTAAAACTACAAACCACTCCATCAGTTGAAGCTTCACCTGTAATACAATCTTCTGTAGGCATACCATCTAAACCGGATCCGGTTGGAAATTGAGCATAACCTAAAACACCATTTAAATCTCCAGTGAAACGAAATGTCCACATATTTAAATATTTAGTAGGATCCCAAATAGTATTTGCTTTAGCAGTTTCTACCGCAGCACTATTAAAACTTGCAATTCCTAAATTTCTTCTATCAATACCGTTAGTAGGATTTCCAGAAGGATCAACCTGAGCCATACAAAATTCGATAGTGGTATCTACTCCAGCACCAAAACCAGGAGTACCCGTCAATTTTCTATAATCTTGATTGAAAACGGTAATTTGCGACAATACTTGTCCATCCAAAATATTTTCTCCAGAACCCACAGCATCTCCGTTATGAATTACGTGTACAACAACCGGAATTTTAATAACCGAAGGCAATCTCCCAAGTTGTCTTAATCTTTGAATTTCTGCAATTTTAGGAGCCAACCAAGCTTCAAAAACATCATCACTTGGAACTGTTCTTCTAGCTTGTTTGCTTTTCGTATACTCTGTAGAAGCACATCTTACTATGCCATTTGGCGCAAAAGTTCTAGCTCTTGAAACAGAAGCACTAAAATCTCCTGTCGATTGACTTACACTTGGTTGCTTATTTTGCCCAAAAGCAAAAAAACCATAAAGCATAAGTGTTAATAAAAATAATTTTTTCTTCATTTTCTGGTTAAGTTTACAATTAATTAACAAATATAATTTTTTTTTTTATTTTTTTAACAAAATCACAAAAAAAGAGAAGGCTAAAGCCTTCTCTTTAAAATTATTATAAAAAAATTATAATTATTGAACTACAACTTTCTTAACTTCTTTTTTAGAACCATCTTGAACAGTTACTAAATAAACACCCGATTGAACATTGCTTAATTGTAAATTTTCATTAAACAAACCGTTGTTCGTATAAGATTTAGAATAAATTTCTCTTCCTCTTATATCATGAACATTTATTTTAATTTCATTTCCAGAATTAGAATTGAACTGAATGTTAAAGTTACCGTTGTTAGGGTTTGGATATAAAGTGAAATTATCTAATCCAAATGATTCATTTGCAAGTACTGCTACATTTTCAGATCTACATAAATTAAATGTTACTTTTTCAATTGTTCCTGTAGTACCATCTCCAACTACAGCATCTGTAAAGAAAATCACCCAGCTACCTGCGGCAGAATTACCATTAAAACCATCTATAGCAACAGCTGAACCTGTGCCAGGAGGAATTGTATTTGCACCACTTGTAGATGCGGCACAATTTAAAGCTGATCCAGATGTATCAAAGTTTAAATTCATATTCGCAGAACCTGAACAAGAACCATTAAAAAATTGAGTAACTCCTGTTGCAAGATGACCTGGTCTAACTCCTAAAAATATTGAACCTAAGTTACCATGAGTCAACTCAACTTTAATATTTGCATCTGTTAAAACAAAAGCATCTGGAACAGTTACACTGTATCCAACAAAACTTGTTGAATTTTCAGGAATAGCAAGCCCTCCAAAATTTATAACATAATCTGTACATACATCTTGAGGTTGGTAGGTATAGTTTCCAACAGCAAATGATTTACTTATATTAAAGAAAATATTACCACTAGCTTTTACTTTAAATCTACAATCTGCTCCAGAAATTCCAGCAGGTAAAGTTACCGATTGAGAACCATCATTAGTTGTTCCTGCAACTAAAGTGTATGGAAATGTTAATCCACCATCATTAGAAAATAAAATATCTACCGTTGATCCACCCGCAATAGTTTGGTGTCCTGTAGTTCCACTAGTAGTTCCAGACCAAGTTACAATTTGAGTAGATCCAATTGCATAAACATTTGAATTTGCAACAGATGGATAAGTTACTGTTAAAGCATCTTTATTTGCTACTGTAACAATTGCATCATCAAAATTAGTTAATCCGCCACCTCCAACAATTGAATTATCTCTTGCTGTTAGTCTAAAATTTAATGTTCTTGCTACAGAAGGCAAGAACTCAACTGCAATTTCAGATCCAGTTGTACTAACTGAACCATTTAAAACAGATTGTAATATTGGGAAAGTTCTTGATGGAGAAGTTGTTGGCTGATACGATCTAAAAACCGGACCTGTTGTTTTTGTTCCAACTGGTACACAATCATTATCTCCAGCTGACAAATTAGTTATACTACATAATTGACTTGCTCCAGTAGCGTCATCATATTGTTCCCAACAATAAGTTAAAGCGCCTCCTCCAGAATCTGTTGCAGATCCAGTTAATGTAAAAGGAGTACTTTTAGGAATTGTATAATCAGCACCTGCATTTACAACCGGCACTCCATGCCCTAAAGCAGTTTCAACATCACATGTTTTTCCGGTCATGTTTGTTTGAACTTGGCCAATACTACCTGCATGAAAATAATCATCTGAATTTCCTTGAACATCTTTAGAAGTAATTCCTGCATAAGCCATAATTGTAGAGCCACTACCTGGTTCATAATTAACAGCATTATCTTCATTTGAATGTGTGAATGTATGATTAGCACCTAATTGGTGACCCATTTCATGAGCTACGTAATCAATATCAAAAGTATCTCCAGAAGGAATGTTGTTTCCAGGAGAAGTAAATCCAGAACCTTTATTTTTATCTATAGTTGAAGCTGTATCATTAGTACAAACACAACCAATACAACCTGCATTTCCACCACCACCAGAAGCGCCAAATAAATGTCCAATATCATAAGCTGCATTATTCGCAGCTAAAGAAGTAGATAATCCAGTTAAATTATCACTTAAATTGTTTTGTAACTCTGCATTCCACGCACCACCTGAACCTGTAGCTCCATCTGAATAAGGATCTGTAGCTGGGTTGTAGTATATTACATTAGTAGAAGCCGCAACTATATTCATGTGTATAGCAAAATCTCTATTATTAACACCATTAACACGAGTCATCGTGTTATTAAAAGCAGTTAATACAAGACCGCTTTGCGCAGCACTAGTAGCTCCAAAATAATTAGAATATTCAGCCACACAAGACAATGCTAAACGAAATGTTCTTAAATTTGCATTACTCGTAAATGTTTCATTTGCATTTTTTCTTAGATTAGCAATTTGTTGCTCATCTTCTGTCAAACAAGTAAAAGGTGATTTCTTATTTACCTTATCTCTACTGTAAAGTGCAAATATTGTTGCATTTTGTGTATAAGGCTCCATAAACTCGGTTGGTTTATTTGCTCTAAATACCATTGTTTGTAAAGAATTGATTCCAAAACTCAAACGTACTTGAGCTGTTTTATCATCTAAACCTCTTCCTGCATAAGCTCTAATATTAGGATATTGAGCCTGCAATTCTTCATCAAAATTTGACGCTTCGAACATTTCAAAACGTTCAAATTTTCCATTTGTATTTGGAATAGTAACAATAACACCTGTTGCGCCAATTTCTTTTCTATCTGGAGCATTTAATAATGATTGTTTAATTGTTTCTACATTTAGTTGAAACAATTTAAATTCTGTAGGAAAATCATCTCTTGTTACAGATTGATGTTTGACCATTTTTGCATTTGGACTAACTTCTTTCCAAAAGTTGTCATTTTGAGCAGATACTGAACAAACTGCAAAAAAAGACGAAAATAAAAATAGTAATGTTTTTTTCATTTTTGGTTAATATTTTAGTTAAAATAAAATTTAGGATTTCAAATTTAATTAAAAAAACTGAATAACAATGCCTTACAAAATAAATTTCATATATATAAAAGAATATTTTAACATTTGAAATAATATTAATTGGTTAAAACTAAAATTTTTAATAAAGTCAATTTATCTTTGCAAAAATAATTTCTTTTGAAAACGTACCATTCGATATTTGATTTTAAAACATCTAAGAAAACCATACTTACTTTAGGAACTTTCGACGGAGTTCACCTAGGGCATAAATCTATTTTAGATAAGTTAAAAAAAGGAACCGAAAAAGGTCGTTATGAATCTGTTGTTCTTACTTTTTTTCCTCACCCAAGAATGGTTTTAAATCAAGATTCAAGCATTAAACTTCTTAATACGATTGATGAAAAGACTATTTTATTAGAAAATTTTGGGATAGACACTTTAATTATTCATCCATTTGATGCTGCTTTTTCTAATTTAACTGCAGAAGATTTTGTTAAAGATATTTTGGTTGATCAATTAAATATTCAGAAAATCATTATTGGTTATGATCATCGTTTTGGCAAAAACAGAACAGCCGATATTAATGATTTAATTGCATTTGGGGAAAAATATGGTTTTGAAGTAGCACAAATTGGCGCCAAAGAAATTGACGAAATTGCTATTAGTTCTACTAAAATTAGAAAAGCTTTATTAGGAGGCGACATCAAATTAACCAATCAATATCTTGGCTATTCTTATTTTATTTCTGGAAAAGTTGTTGAAGGAAAAAAAATTGGCAGAACCATTGGCTTCCCAACGGCCAATATAAAACTATCTGAAACATATAAATTACTACCTAAGAATGGTGTTTACATTGTTTCTTGCAAAATAAACGACACCCTTTTTTACGGAATGATGAACATAGGAAATAATCCTACTATTGGAGACAATGAACAATCTATAGAAGTCCATTTTTTTGAATTAAACCAAGATATATACAACCATAATTTACAAATTTCAATTTTAAAACATATTAGAGAAGAACAAAAATTTAACTCTATTGAAGAACTAAAATCCCAACTTGAAAACGACAAAGCCTTATCAATAGCTTTTATTAAAACGATAATTTAAAAATATTTGTAAAAAAATTCCCGACGCAAATGAGGGCACTGAAAAACATCGACTATTTTGATTAGTACCGTTTTTAGTCAATAAAA
>NZ_WIBH01000117.1:0-218 GCF_009495795.1 Flavobacterium sp. LMO6
GACAAATACTGCGGCAAGTAATGCGTTTAATATTGAGACTGCATCTGCTGTCCGTAATATATCAATTGCTGACAATCTACCAGCATTATCTAGTGCATTGTCAATGACATATGTAGCAGCGGGTGTTGGAACAATAGCAATATCAGATTGGGCTAATAACACAGGCACTGCCCTACCTAACCTGACTGGTATTACAGTGAATGTGCGTAGTTTGATAG
>NZ_WIBH01000118.1:0-215 GCF_009495795.1 Flavobacterium sp. LMO6
TGACCGACTGGCATAAATAAACATAGCAGCCAGGCCAGCTGCCATGGTTTAAATGGCTGAACGAGTAAGTGCATTTATTTGAGTTGCATCAGAACTTTACCGGTCATTTCTGCCGGTACAGGCAGCGCCAGCAGATGCAACATTGTGGGTGCTATATCACTTAAAATGCCGCCTTCTACTACCTGTGCAGGCCGGCCAACATAAATGAGTGGTAC
>NZ_WIBH01000119.1:0-215 GCF_009495795.1 Flavobacterium sp. LMO6
CAATTATTATTTAAATTAAGCTCGAGTTATGTGCCATCAGCAAAAGCACATTTCGATTACGATGCGTTAATTAAACTTTCAGATCAAAAAGAAAATACAAGTCTGTTTTCTGACAGGCTTTCTGATATTTATACAGGAAAAGATCAAAATCCATTTTCAATCAATCAAAATCTAAATTATTATTACACTTTAAATGAAAAACATGTATTTGCTTT
>NZ_WIBH01000120.1:0-214 GCF_009495795.1 Flavobacterium sp. LMO6
GTCAATTGACACTCAAAAAGTAGAACAAGAATTAAAAAAATTATTAAACAAATTTTAAAAAAGATGGAAGAAATTATCAAAGAATTGGGTACGAAAATCGACGCAATGAAAAACGAATCAGTTTCTAAAGCTGAGTTAATCGAAGTAATGTCTAAAATTGCTGACTTACAAGCTAAAGGTAACGATGTTGATTCTTTAAAAGCTAATATTGAAG
>NZ_WIBH01000121.1:0-214 GCF_009495795.1 Flavobacterium sp. LMO6
TATTAATTGATAACAATCTGCCCAATGTCGGCATTTACAGCATTACCCAGGACCAAAACGGTTACCTCTGGCTGGCGTCAACCAACACCGGCCTAATGCAATACGACGGTTATCAGTTTCAGCAACACCCGCTATTAAACAACACCCTTACCAATCTGAAATCCGTGCCCGACATTGATGCCATTGTATTCGACCAGCACAATAACCTCTGGGC
>NZ_WIBH01000122.1:0-214 GCF_009495795.1 Flavobacterium sp. LMO6
GCTTTGATTGCTGGATTTAACGTTCGTATCGAAAGTGCTCCACCGCGCCGCGGCGATGCTAAAGGCATCGTTGAAAGCTGTTTCAGGACTTTACAAGCAGAATTTAAACCTTATGCGCCTGGAACCGTCGAAGGCAATCGGATAAAAAAGCATGGTGAACGAGATTATCGCCTTGATGCAGTGATGTCGATTACCGATTTTGCTCAAATTATCC
>NZ_WIBH01000123.1:0-213 GCF_009495795.1 Flavobacterium sp. LMO6
GTTCACCATTGCCCTTTTCATCGTTGATATGGTCATACCACCAACCCATATTCCCAAGACGATCTTTATCCTGTGTGCAACCAATAACCTTCTGACCAGATTTGTAGCCATCGTAAACGCGCATTGCTAAACGATCATCTGCCTCGTATCCATGAACAACTTCTGCTTTCCAATACTTAATCAAATACTCTTTAACATCGTCAAGTAATATTG
>NZ_WIBH01000012.1:0-95344 GCF_009495795.1 Flavobacterium sp. LMO6
TCTACTCCTTAAATTATTGCAATTATTATTTAAAGGAACTTTTTCAGTGCCCTCAGTTGTACTTGAGCATTTTTTTATGTAAATAAAACAATTATGATTCCTAAAATGGCAGGCAAGGCCTGTACATAAAATATTTTTTTTGATTTTGTAGAATACCATCCATAAATTCCAGCGACTGTTACACAACACATAAAGAATAAAGCGATATGGTTGCTCCAATTTTTATCAGAAATAAATAACGACCACAACAGTCCTGCCGCTAAAAATCCGTTATATAAACCTTGATTTGCTGCTAAAACTTTTGTTTTTTCAAATAAATCTTCTGGTAAACTTCTAAATACTTTTTTTGCTTTTGTTGTCCATGCAAACATTTCAAGCCACAAAAAATAGAGATGTAGTAGGGCTATAATTATAATTAATATTTGGAAAACTATTTTCATTTATCCTTTTTAAGTAAAACAATTATTAATGAAATAATTGCAATTGCCTCGGCAATCATTCCAATTATCAACATAAAATTAGCTCCAGGCCAATGCATGAGTTTAAATAGAGCTCCAATTATTGTAATCGCCATTCCTAAAAGAAATAAAACAAACGGAACTGTATATTGTTTTTTCATAATCTATCTAATTTTGAACACTGAACACTGAACACTGAACACTGAACTATTTCCACTTAAAGTTTTTCTCAATTGCTTTTATCATTTCGCCAGCAATGTCTTTTTGAGTCGCTCCTTCAATTCCTTCTAAACCAGGAGACGAATTTACTTCTAATAATAAAGGCCCTTTAGAAGATCGAATAATATCTACTCCTGCAACTTTTAAGTTCATGGCTTTAGCCGCTTTAATTGCGATTTTCTTTTCCTCTGCAGTTATTTTTACAACAGAAGCAGTTCCGCCCATGTGAATATTTGCTCTAAATTCACCCGGAGCAGCTTCTCTTTGCATTGCAGCAACTACTTTTCCGTCTACTACAAAGAGTCTTAAATCTTTACCGTTTGCTTCTTTAATAAACTCTTGAACTAAAATGTTAGCATTTAAACTTTTAAACGCATTAATTACCGATTCAGCAGCCTTTTTAGTTTCTGCTAAAACAACACCTTTTCCTTGTGTTCCCTCTAATAATTTTACTATCAATGGCGAACCACCTACCATTTTAATTAAATCGTCTGTATCTAAAGGTGAATTTGCAAATCCAGTGGTAGGAATATCAACTCCGTTATTTAGTAATAATTGTAAAGAAAATAGCTTATCTCTGGATTGCGTAATAGCAGATGCGTTATTTAGAGCAAATACTTTTAAAGCTTCAAATTGTCTTGTTAAAGCACAACCATAATAGGTCATACTAGGGCGAATTCTTGGAATAACAGCATCAAAGTCATTAAGTACTTTTCCACCTCTGTAGTGAATTTCAGGAGTATCAGCATCTAATTTCATGTAGCAGTACTTTAAATTAAGGAAATGCATTTCATGACCTCTTAATTCGCCTGCTTCTAAAATTCTTTTGTTACTATATAATTCAGGATTACTTGCTAATAATCCAATTTTTAGCCCTTTTTTAGATTCATTTGTTGCGTAATAATATTCTTTAAGTTTTTCGGTAGTTGGTTGCCCTAATAAATATCTTTGTTCTGGATCAACTAAAACTCGTCCTGACATGGCTTCGCGCCCTAAAAGCATTCGAAAACCCATGGAATCTCTATTCGTTAAAGTAACTTCAATTTCCCATGTTTTTCCACCAATTTCTAATCTGGTTTTGATAACATAGCGTTGTTCTCTAAACCCACTTGAACTTTTTACGACTCTTTTATCTACTAAAGGAGCTTCACAATGAATAATTGCCTTTGCATTGTTTTGAATTGGATTGATGTCAAATTTGACCCAATTTTCACTGTCTTTTTCAAATGTAACAATATTAAGTGCATGAATTGCCGAAGTTTTAGCTCCAGAGTCTACACGTGCTTTAATTGTTGGAATACCCAAAGTAGGGAAGGAACACCATTCTTCACTACCTACAATAACTTTGTCTAACATTTTTAAACGAATAAATTAAGAATCTAATGTAATATATTTTTTAATATATTTTTAAAATTGTTTAAAATAAAAAAACCAAGCTATGAGCTTGGTTCTTCTAATTTTTTAATAACTATTTTGAGTTCTTGATTATCAGCATCTAAATCCATAAAAATTTGATCACCTTCATGAATTTTAGAAGTAATAATTTCTTCTGCTAATGCATCTTCAACATATTTTTGAATAGCTCTTTTTAACGGTCGAGCTCCAAATTGTTTATCAAAACCTTTTTCGGCAATATAATCTTTAGCAGCGTCAGAAAGTTTTAAGGTATAGCCTAATTCTTTTACTCTCAAATATAATTTATCTAATTCAATATCAATAATCTTATCAATATCATGTTTTTCAAGAGCATTAAATACAATTACATCGTCAATTCTATTTAAAAACTCAGGTGCAAATGCTTTCTTAAGCGCATTCTCTATAATTCCTTTAGAATTGTCTTCGGCTTGTGCTGTTTTTGAAGCTGTTCCAAACCCAACTCCTTGTCCAAAATCTTTTAATTGACGCGCTCCAACATTAGAAGTCATGATAATAATCGTATTTCTAAAATCAATTTTACGACCTAAACTATCTGTTAAATGTCCGTCATCTAAAACTTGAAGCATCATGTTAAATACATCTGGATGTGCTTTTTCAATCTCATCTAAAAGTACTACACAATAAGGTTTTCTTCTTACTTTTTCAGTTAATTGACCACCTTCTTCATATCCAACGTATCCCGGAGGCGCTCCAACTAAACGAGAAATGGCGAATTTTTCCATGTATTCACTCATATCGATTCGAACTAACGCATCTTCAGAATCAAACAATTCTTTAGCAATTACTTTTGCTAATTGTGTTTTTCCAACACCAGTTTGACCTAAGAAAATAAAGGAACCAATTGGTTTGTTAGGATCTTTTAAACCTGCACGATTTCTTTGTATTGATTTAGCAATTTTTAATACCGCCTCATCTTGTCCAATTACCTTACCTCTAATTAGTTCGGGTAAGTGAGCTAACTTATTGCTTTCAGTCTGAGCAATACGGTTTACTGGAATTCCGGTCATCATAGAAACTACATCGGCAACGTTATCTTCTGTAACGGTAACTTTGTTATTTTTAGAATCTTCTTCCCATTGTTCTTGTGCAATAGCTAAATCTTTTTCGATGCGTTTTTCATCATCTCTAAGTTTAGCTGCTTCTTCATATTTTTGTTTTTTAACAACTGTGTTTTTTAGTTCGCGTACTTCTTCTAACTGACGTTCTAATTCCAAAATTTGTTTCGGAACATCAATATTGATGATGTGAACACGAGAACCAGCTTCGTCTAACGCATCAATAGCTTTATCTGGAAGAAAACGATCGGTCATGTAACGATTTGTTAATTTAACACACGCTTCAATAGCTTCTGGTGTATAAATTACATTATGATGATCTTCGTATTTAGGCTTAATATTATTTAAAATGGTAATCGTTTCTTCAACAGATGTTGGCTCAACAATTACTTTTTGAAAACGTCTTTCCAGTGCACCATCTTTTTCAATATACTGACGATATTCGTCTAAAGTTGTTGCGCCCACACATTGAATTTCGCCTCTTGCTAAAGCCGGTTTAAACATGTTAGAAGCATCAAGTGAACCTGTTGCTCCACCTGCGCCAACAATAGTATGAATTTCATCGATAAACAAAATGATGTCATCGTTTTTTTCTAATTCATTCATAACCGCTTTCATTCTTTCTTCGAATTGACCACGGTATTTAGTTCCAGCTACTAAACTAGCTAAATCAAGTGTAACCACACGTTTATTGAATAAATTTCGAGACACTTTTTTCTTAATAATACGCAAAGCCAAGCCTTCTGCAATTGCAGATTTACCTACACCTGGCTCACCAATTAAAAGAGGATTGTTTTTCTTTCTACGGCTTAAAATTTGAGAAACACGCTCAATTTCTTTTTCACGTCCTACCACAGGATCTAATTTACCTTCTTCGGCCATTTCTGTTAAATCGCGTCCGAAATTATCTAAAACAGGGGTTTTTGACTTCTTATTGGTTTTATTTCCTGAAGGAGGGTTGTTAAATGCGCTTTCTTTTGAACTGTCATCTTGTCCTGAATCGTCATTAAACGACTCAGCTTTGGGCAAGTTTTCTAAATAATCGTCTTCGTTTGTCATCATGGCTGTATATTGTTCTTTAACGGTTTCATAATCTATTTTTAATTTACTCAACAACTTGGTTGTAGGATCGTTTTCATTGCGTAAAATACATAGCAATAAGTGAGCTGTACTGATTTCGGAATTATTAAAAAGTTTAGCTTCTAAAAAAGTGGTCTTTAAAGCCCGCTCGGCCTGACGTGTAAGATGTAAATTCTTCTTTTCAATATTTTGAATTCCATTAGGATTTGCAGGACTTAAAATCTCTACTTTTTTTCTTAAGTGAGATAAATCTACAGCTAAATTGTTTAAAATATTGATAGCCTTTCCATTACCATCTCTAAGTATACCTAGCATTAGGTGTTCAGTGCCTATAAAGTCATGACCTAATCGTAAAGCTTCTTCTTTACTGAAGGTTATAACGTCTCTAACTCTTGGTGAAAAATTATCGTCCATAGCAATTGTAATATAAGTAAAAGTACAAAATTCTATAAGGATATACAAAAATCATACCTTATAAAAGTACAGATATGCTAAATGACAAAAAATATTTGACAATAGAAAGAAAGTGCAATAGGATTTATAACCAATTTGTAAACAAAATTGTTAATAAATAGTCGAAATTAGTGTTTTAAAATTTGTCCTAAAAGTTCAAAAAGCCGTATATTGGCACGTTTTAGTACTAATAGATAATTTTAATATAAATACTTATGTCAGAAGGAGAAAAGTTAATTCCTATTAACATTGAGGAAGAAATGAAATCAGCTTACATCGATTATTCGATGTCTGTTATTGTGTCGCGTGCACTTCCTGATGTTAGAGATGGTTTAAAACCTGTTCACCGTAGAGTACTTTATGGAATGTATGATTTGGGAGTTAACTCAAGATCTGCCCACAAAAAATCGGCGAGAATTGTCGGAGAGGTTTTAGGAAAGTATCACCCACACGGAGATACCTCGGTTTACGACGCAATGGTACGTATGGCTCAAGAATGGAGTATGCGTTATTTATTGGTTGACGGACAAGGTAACTTTGGTTCAGTAGATGGTGATAGTCCGGCGGCAATGCGTTATACTGAAGCCAGAATGAAAAAGATTTCGGAAGAAATGTTGGCAGATATCGATAAAGAAACAGTGGATTTCCAATTGAACTTTGATGATACCTTACAAGAGCCAACAGTAATGCCAACTAAAGTTCCTACCTTATTAATTAATGGAGCTTCGGGTATTGCAGTAGGTATGGCTACAAACATGGCGCCTCACAACTTAACTGAAGTTGTTGATGGTATTTTGGCTTATATCGATAACAATGATATTGAAATTGATGAGTTAATAAATTATATAAAAGCTCCCGATTTTCCAACAGGAGGTATTATATATGGTTATGAAGGGGTAAGAGAAGCCTTCAAAACAGGTAGGGGTCGTATTGTTATGCGTGCTAAAGTTGGTTTTGAAGAAGTAAATGGAAAAGAAGCTATAATTGTTACCGAAATCCCTTATCAAGTGAATAAGGCAAATATGATTAAACATACTGCCGATTTAGTTAATGATAAGAAAATTGAAGGAATTTCTAATATTCGTGATGAATCGGATAGAAATGGAATGCGTGTTGTTTATGAATTAAAGCGTGATGCAGTTCCAAACGTAGTTTTAAACACTCTTTATAAATATACACAATTACAAGCGTCATTCAGTGTAAATAATATTGCATTAGTAAAAGGTCGTCCGCAAATGTTAAATCTAAAAGATTTGATTTATCATTTTGTTGAACACCGTCATGATGTTGTAGTTCGTAGAGCTCAATTTGATTTAAGAAAAGCAGAAGAAAGAGCTCACATTTTAGAAGGGTTAATTATTGCTTCTGATAATATTGATGAAGTTATCAAAATTATTAGAGCTTCTAAAGATGGAGATGAAGCTAGATCAAGTTTAATAGAACGTTTCAAATTATCGGAAATTCAAGCACGTGCAATCGTAGAAATGCGTTTAAGACAATTAACAGGTCTTGAGCAAGATAAATTACGCGCTGAATACGAAGAAATCATGAAATTGATTACGTATTTGAAAGAATTATTGGCAAGCAAAGAAATGAGAATGCAGGTAATTAAAGACGAATTAGCGGAAATCAGAGATAAATATGGAGATGAGCGTCGTTCACAAATTGAATATTCAGGTGGCGATGTTAGTATTGAAGATTTAATTGCAGATGAAAGTGTAGTAATTACTATTTCTCATGCAGGATATATCAAACGTACTTCATTATCAGAATACAAAACACAAAATAGAGGAGGAGTTGGACAAAAATCAGCTGGAACAAGAGATCAAGATTTCTTAGAGCATTTATTTGTGGCAACAAATCATCAATATTTAATGTATTTCACGCAAAAAGGTAAGTGTTACTGGATGCGTGTTTACGAAATTCCTGAAGGAACTAAAGCAAGTAAAGGTCGTGCTATTCAAAACTTAATCAACATAGAAAGTGATGATAAAGTAAAAGCATTTATCTGTACTCAAGACTTAAAAGACCAAGACTACATTAAGAGCCACAATTTAATTATGGTAACGAAACAAGGTCAGGTTAAGAAAACATCTTTAGAGAAATATTCTAAGCCTCGTGTAAACGGTGTTGCAGCTATTACAATTAAAGAAGGCGATGAATTATTAGGTGCAAAATTAACTAACGGTTCAAGTCAAGTATTAATTGCTGGAAAATCGGGTAAAATGGTTCGTTTTGAAGAAGAAAAAACGCGACCAATGGGTAGAACTGCATCAGGAGTTAGAGGAATTACATTAGCTGATGAGAATGATGAAGTAATTGGAATTGTGACAGTAAACAAAGAAGATGTGAACGAAACACAAATTTTAGTAGTTACTGAAAACGGTTACGGAAAACGTACTAAATTAGTTGAAGAAGATGGAGTAGATGTATACCGAATTACTAATCGTGGTGGAAAAGGTGTAAAAACATTAAACATTACTGAAAAAACGGGTGCTTTAATTGCCATCAACAATGTAACAGATGACGATGATTTAATGATTATTAATAAATCGGGGTTAACTATTAGAATGATGGTTTCTGATTTAAGAGTAATGGGTAGAGCAACTCAAGGTGTTAAATTGATTAACATTAAAGGTAACGATTCTATTGCAGCAGTTACAAAAGTACTTCGTGAAGAGGAAGAAATTGTTTTAGACGAAAATGGAGAAATTTCAGATGCTGAAACAAGCACAGACATTGATTCATCAGAAGAAGAAACACAAGAATAAAAAAGTATAAGGCCCAAATTTATTTTGGGCTTTTGTATAATTTAGAACTTTAGAACCATGAAAAAATTAGTATTAAGTGCAGCATTATTCTTATCGGTTGCAACATTTGCTCAAAAAGACGAGCTAAAAACATTAAAGAAAATTTATAGTAAGAATACAATTTCTGAAAAAGACTTACAAGAATATAAAACAGCAAGTGATGCTTTAGAATCATTAGCTTCAGAAGAATCTGATAAAGTATATGCTAAGTTTTATAAAGTAATGTATCCTACAGTTGTTTTAGCTTCTAAAGGAGAAAAAGCAACCATGCAAGATCAAATGAAATTATATAATCCAGAATTTATAAAAGATTATGGAGCTGTAATTAATGAAACTATTGATTTTGAGAAAAAATCAGGAAAAAAAGTGTATTCTGATGAATTAATTCAAGAAAAAGCAGAGTTCAAGAAAGGTTTGTCAGCATTAGCTATGAATTTAAATAATACTTCAAAATTTAAGGAATCATCTGCATTGTTTTACTCTTTGTATACTTTTGATCCGAAAGAAGAAGGTAAATCGTTAAAAAATGCAGCTATACTAGCAGTACAAAGTGAAGATTATAAACTATCTCAAAAAATGTATGAAGAATATGCTAATAGCGATTATTTAAATAATGGTTTTACCTACTATGCAACAAATAAAGCAAATGGTAAAGAGGACGAATTTGGTTCTAGAACAGAGAGATCTCAATTTATTACCTTAGGTTCTCATGAAAAACCAAGAGAAGTAAAAAATTCAACAAAAAAACATGAAATTTTAAAAGTCTTAGCATTACTTTACTCTCAAAATGCTGAGCTTGAAAAAGCAAAATCTACCTATGATGCAGCTAGAAAATTGGCTCCAAATGATGAGGATTTAAAAAAAGGTGAATTTCAAATTTACTACAACTCTGGTTATGCTTTATTAGCAGATGAAGAAAAAATTGTAAACGAAATTAATGCATCAAGAGATAATCCTAAAAAATACGATGAACTTGTAAACAAAAGAAAAGAAATGTTTGCGAAAGCATTACCTGATTTTGAAAAAGCTTATTCTATAGATTCAAGTAATGAGAATTTAAAAAGTATTTTGAAAATGTCTTATGATATTACAGGGCAACCTGAAAAAGCTAAAGCTATAAACTAAACAAAAAATCCCAATGAAAATTGGGATTTTTTTATATAATTTTTTTAATAACTCTAAGTTTATGAGTATGCTTATTGACTTCGGCATTGTAAATCCCTAGGTGATCTAATCGATCTATTCTAACTTTACCAGAAGCGTGTATGATGTAGTTGTTTTCCATCATAATACCTACATGGATAATGTTGCCTTCTTCATTGTCGAAAAACGCTAAATCTCCGGGTTCACTTTCTTCAATAAAACTCAATGCTTCACCTTGTGTTGCTTGCTGCGAAGCATCTCTAAGTAGCTTATAACCATTTAATTTATACACCATTTGGGTAAATCCAGAGCAATCAATCCCGAAAGGAGATTTTCCTCCCCACAAATAAGGTGTATTTAAATACATGAAAGCTGTTTTAATTAAATCAGATTTCGATTTTTCGCCACAAACTTTTAAACCTTCAAAACTGTATTTGTTGGTATTTATTTCTTCGTTATCTAAAAATGATAATGAAGCGCCCAATATTATAGAAGTCAATTGATTGTTTGGTGTAGTAATATATTCTACTAAATCGGCATTTAAAACAATTGGTAAACTAGATAAGATGTTATATTGTTCTTCATTTATAGCTTGATATTGTTTGGAATCGATCCAACCTATGTAACTATCAAATGCAAGTTCTACCTGCACCCATTTGGCTGTCATTTCAATAATTTTAAAGTGTTCGCCAAAGAGTAATTGCGAAACTTGTTCGCTTCTATCGCTGGCTTCGGCTCTAACGGGTACTATAGATAAATTACAAATTCCAAACATGTTGGTAAAAATAAAAAATGATGAATTAAGAATTTAATTACAAATGTAACTAAATTTCAAAATTCATCATTAGTAAAAGTTATAAATTATGCTCTTTCAATAACAATTGCCGAAGCACCACCACCACCATTACAAATAGCAGCTGCTCCAATTTTAGCATTATTTTGATTTAAAACATTAATTAAAGTAACAATAATTCTAGCTCCAGAACATCCTAGAGGGTGTCCTAATGAAACAGCTCCACCGTTTACATTAATTTTATCATTGTCTAATCCTAAGATTTGTGCATTAGCTAATCCAACCACAGCAAAAGCTTCATTGAATTCAAAGAAATCAACATCAGCAATCGTTAAACCAGCTTTGTCTAATGCTTTTGGTAATGCTTTTGCAGGTGCAGTTGTAAACCATTTTGGCTCTTGTGCAGCATCAGCATATGATTTAATATAAGCTAAAGGTGTTAATCCTAAAGATTGTGCTTTTTCTTCGCTCATTAAAACTAAAGCCGCGGCTCCGTCATTAATAGTGGAAGCGTTAGCAGCAGTAACGGTTCCTTCTTTTGTAAAAACCGCAGCTAATGAAGGAATTCTATCTAACTTAACATTAGTAAATTCTTCATCTTTAGAAACAACGATAGCATCACCTCTTCTTTGAGGAACTTCAACCGGAACAATTTCTGTATCAAACTTACCAGCTTCCCAAGCAGCTGCAGAACGCTCATACGATTGAATTGCGAAGTTATCTTGATCTTCTCTTGTAATGTTATATTCAGACGCACATAAGTCTGCACATACGCCCATAGCGTTATTATCGTATGCATCGGTAAGTCCGTCTTTTTGCATCCCGTCAATTAACGAAGTAGGTCCAAATTTAACACCGTTTCTTAAATGAACGTAATGCGGAATTAAACTCATGTTTTCCATACCACCTGCCACTACGATTTCAGCATCTCCGGCAATAATAGCTTGAGCGCCTTGCATAACAGCTTTCATACCACTAGCACAAACTTTATTTATAGTTGTACAAGCTACATTTTCAGATAAACCAGCATATAATGCAGCTTGTCTTGCAGGAGCTTGGCCGTTTCCAGCTTGAACTACATTTCCCATTAAAACTTCGTCAACTAATTTAGGGTCTAAATTGATTTTATTTAAAGCGCCTTTTATGGCAGCTGCACCTAACTTAGTAGCTGGTACACTAGATAAAGCTCCCATAAAACTTCCAATTGGAGTTCTTACGGCAGAAACGATAACTACTTTTTTGTTCATGATAGAAAGGTTTTTTATTTGAATTGCGAAATTACTATTTTTATTCTAATTTTAATAAAGAAAATATGATTATTCTATTGAAAAAAGCAAATGAAATTAATTATTAATAATTAAAATTGATTTCTGTGGTTTAGTGTATTAATTTTGGTTTTCATCTAAATTGAATTAATTTATAAAAATAATACTTTTGTTATTGTATTGAATATTAGAGCTTTTAAAATTTATATTAAAAAATTATTAAAAAAACTCTAATAATAGTTGTATATTAAGGAATGAAAACATACATTTGCAACCGCAAAAAAGATAAGTTCTTACAGAATAATAGGAGAGGTGCCGGAGTGGTAACGGAGCAGATTGCTAATCTGTCGACGGGTAACCGTCGCCAGGGTTCGAGTCCCTGTCTCTCCGCTTTTTTTTGTTTTCGGGGTGTAGCGTAGCCCGGTTATCGCGCCTGCTTTGGGAGCAGGAGGCCGCAGGTTCGAATCCTGCCACCCCGACGATAATAATTTTAGGTTGCGTAGCTCAGCTGGATAGAGCAACTCACTTCTAATGAGTAGGTCCCAGGTTCGAATCCTGGCGCGATCACAAATGGCAAAATTTTAATATTTTGCAATCACTAAGTAAGCACACAAACACTTGATAAATCAAGGCGTTGTGTGCTTTTTTGTTTAATTTTCAAACTTAGTGGTTTTATGATTTCAACTTCAAATCAAAGGATTTCTGACACGCTTTTTGACACGCTTAATTTTACCGTGTCAGTGAATTATTATTTTACTATTCGAAATTACACTAGCGCTTCTAGAATTTATCTAGTAGCTTCTGGTTATGATCAGAGAGAAAGAATATCTCTGAATCTTTCAATTCCATTAAAAACATGGGATAAAAAAAGACAACGTGCCAAAGAATTAAATCAAAATTTAATTCATACTAATTTGGTTATTGGACAAATGGAAACCAAAATTGAAAAAATCAAATTGAACTATCTTGCAAATGATATGATTCTAACTCCAGAACTTTTAGTCAAGGAATTGAAAGAAGACTTATCTAGGCTTAATTTTTTAGCATTTTTTAAACAAGGCTTAAAACATGAAGAAAAATTTCTAGAAAAAGGATCATTAAAAAGGCATCGTGCAGTTTATCATAAGTTATTGGAATACAAAGAATACATTCCATTTAATGAGATTGACCATAAGTTTTTTGATGATTTTAAATATTGGTGCAGAAAAAGAGGAAATGCTCACACAACAATTGCTTCAAATATAGCATCAATAAAAAAGTTTTTAAAAATGGCTATTAAAGATGGTATTAAATTAAAAATCGATTTAGAAGATGTAAGAGCCGGAAGTTCCAGAGGAAATAGAACTCCTTTAAGTTTAGAAGAAACCAAAAAGTTTATTCGTTATTACAATTCTGAATTTATTGATCAGACTGATAAATTAACTCTAGGTTATTTTTTATTCAGTTGCATGACAGGATTAAGAGTTTCTGATGTAGGAAACTTAGAACGTAAAAACATTTTGGATGAATACATTTCTTTTATCTCAAAAAAATCTAAGAAAGACCAATTAATAAACTTGAACAAGCTAGCTTGTGAAATAATTGAAGCTGAACCAAACTTATTCATTAAGAGAGTTGCAGAACAAACAATGAATAAAACTCTCAAGAAAATTGCTTTAAGCATGAAGATGAGAAAAAAAGTTACTTTTCATACATCGAGACATACTTTTGCAACCTTGTATTTAATTGCCGGTGGAAGAATAGAAAATTTAATGCAATTACTAGGCCACAAAAAAATTGAAACTACAATGATATATTCTCATATTGTAGCACTCGATGCAAATAAAGATGTTTACAAGCTTGATGAACTATTTAATAAAAAAAGCGGACAAGAATAGTCCGCTTTTTTTATATCTCTGCTTCAGTTTCTATTTCTACTTCGAATATCTCTGGTTCTATTTCGGTTTTTGAAATTGTTTTTATCAAATGAATATTTGAATAACAACTTAGTTTGTCCTTTATATTAAGCCCTAATATTTCAAAACTGTCGGCTAAGAAACTCCATGTAAAAGGTTGTGAATTTATTCTACGATTAAAAAACTTTTTCCAAAAATTCTCATGCACACTTGGTAATAATAATTGCGTTGGGTCCTTCGCAATATTAATACCTGATGTTAAGCCATCATAAATTACAAATTGCAATTTATCATTAGATTCTTCAAAGGCATGAGCTGTTTGAATTCCATTTCTAAAAGCCAAAGGAAGAGGATATCCATTAATTTGTATTTCTGTTGTTTTTTCATTTACAACATAACCTGAATTGGAAATAGTGTCAAAAGAATGATAAACAGGAACAAAAGAATATTCTTTAGAATTTACATCTTGAAATTTCAATACATATGAATTTCCTTTTTGAAGCTTACGTACCGGCTCCATTATTTCAAAAGAATTAAAATCTTTAAGCCTAGCTAAATCAATATCATCTTGAGTAAAATTTAAATAGGCGTTATTTGAATCATAATCTAAATTTAAATTGAACCAATTTTTCAAAGTGGTAACAAAATCACCAAATGTAATATCTGGAACTGCTCGTGTTAAATCAATTTGATTAGGATTTAAGACAGTTGGAATAGCTTCTCCAGACATATCATGTAATCGAATAGGATTAATATTTATATCAAATATTACTTTTTCTTCTGTCGGATATTGTTCACTTATTATAGTGATTTCGTTTGGTTCTAAATCTGATAAAGTTTCAAAAACAATATCTATATTTTTTTCAAATTTAATACCATTAATTCTAGAATTAAATAATCCTATTGTTTGCGAATGAATAATGGTATCTCTATATTTTATTTTAATAGAACTTGGTAGAAATCTTAAAGAATAAAGCGTTATTTTTCCTATGATTCTATACTTACCTGGTGCTATAATTGTTGTTAAACTAGTATATGTAGCAACTCGCTGTGTTGGATTAGTAATAATTTGAGGTTGTTGCCACGAAAAAGTTGGAGGTATTGTAAATGTACCAACTATTTCTCTTAGAGATATTGTAGCATCTTCAGACATTTGCATTATAGTGTAACTTTCTTGTTCAAATGTTGTATGATAGGTAGCATCCGTATACATACATATTTTTTGAACCAAAGGATGAGTAGTAAAAGAACCTTCTAAATTATAGCCCCCATCTTCAAAACCTTTTTTTAATACATGAAGTAAATAAGGAAGAGGCTGCATGATGTTTTTGTTATAGGTAATGTCTTCTAATGTATCTACATAGTTTTCCAAAAAAGCCCCATCTTTAAAATTATTCAATATCTTTTCAAATGCAAACCATATTTCATCATCTGTATCGATTTTATCGGTGTGAATTTGAGGAAAATTATAATTTACTGCTGGATAAGTTTGTGAAATTATTCCAGCTGCATGAGTGTAAATATTTGCTACCTCAAATTTATCTAACGGTAATTCTGATAACTTTTTATTCCAACTTGGAAATTCTTCAAATCCCCATGAAATTGTTATCTGCATTTTTTTTCCTTGAATTTCTTCAACTTCTAAAACTGCTGGAGATAAAACATCATTATGAACATAGGTCACATCGATTAATGTTAATGGGTCAGAAGAATTGTAAAAAGAAATAAATCCAAAAGCTATATCCAAATCATCTTCTAAATCTATTTCGATAGGATAGGAGTATTTTGTAGAAAACTTATCGGAGAAAATAGGATTCTCCGATATGTCTGTTATTTTTTTACTAGATAAGTCTAGCTCAAAATTAGAATGAATTACTTTCCTCATGGCGCTTTTTATTAATTGTGAATTCTAAATCAAATGAATTTAATTCGCGGTCAACATCATCATTAATCATAGATTTTGTTTCATTAACCATTTCAACTAAATTGTTTTCCGAAATATAAATCCAAACGCGTTTAGCTTTAATAATGTTCTTAACTATTTCAATATCTGATTTTGGAATAAATCCAGAATTAATTGTTACTTTTTCAACATCTTTTGAATCTATTCCTTTTATATAATCAATCAGGTTTCTTTTTTGATTTGAATTTTGAAATGTAAAGTCTGATTTAACAGAATGTTTACCTGTAAACTCATAAGACTGAACTAATTTAAATTCGTCTTCCCAAAGTATCATATTTGAATATTCCGATTCTGGAAACACTAAATATTTTTTACTTATGAAATCCGTTGCGTTTACAAAAACTTTAAATTCAATTACATCACCAGGTACTGGTTCAAATGAAGCAATATCTAACACATATAAATAAGATGGAACAATTGAAGAAATTTGAAACTCATTTTCTAGATTTCCATTCCTTAAAATTTCACAATTATAAATTGTTCCTGGTTGTAAAAGCAAATTAATAAAATCGAAAGAGGCTTTTGCAATACGTTTTGTCGCATTAGATATTTCAAGAAAGGCGCAATTGCCATTTTTATTTTTTGGTGTAACTCCAGCTAAAAACTTAATTGTATTCAAAGTTGTATTTCTTACTACCTCGTGAGCAGGATATGTTTTTTCAGTGATTTCTAAACTTACATTTGCTGCATTGTATAAATTTGAATCTTGAAATAATGGATTGACTAATCTAGTAATCATTTTATCAATTCGTTGACCTATATTTTCTCTTTGACGCTTGTTATAAAGTGGGACTTTAAAAGGAATTACATAATTTTTTGAAAGTCCGGTTTGAAAATACCAATCAAATATTTCAACATTCATTTGAATATCAAAATAAGTGTCGTTTGTTTGTGTATAAAATTCAAAAAATAATGGATCCTTTGTAAAGTTAAATAGCGTTGTAGAATATGGTGACGAAACAAATTCATGTAAAACATAGGTAACAGGAATTTCAATTGTAACGGGAGAGCCTAAGACAATTGAAGTAAGTTCTATATTTCCCGAATATGTCCCTCCAGATAAATTTGCATGAGAAATTGGAACTACATTCAAATTTGCATAATTACTCGGACTATTTTCTTGTGATGGAGTTACTAATAACCAAGATGGATGACTAATTGAATATGCATTTTGAGCAAAAACAAAAACATCTATTGCAATCGGTTCTGTTCCTCCTTTTGTAGCTTCAAAATTTAGCGGACTAGGATTTACAAGAAAATCGCCAGGCGTTAAAACATTTAATATAAAGTTAATAGCACCAACAAATGTTGAAGCACCAGCAATAACCATAAGAAATCTATTATAAGTAGGATTCAAAAGAGCTTGAGATGTATCAAAATAATCACCTATTTTCAAAATAATATTTTTTTCTCCTGAACCACTTGCACTATATTGAATACCGACAGATGAAGGAGTGGTAACAATTGTTACGCCAGGATCTAAACTCTCTATAATAAAATCTATAGGAGTTACAACTGTCCATTGTGGACCATTAATGGTAATTACCTTTTCAGGTCTTGGTGTTCCTTGGTAATGATTTAATATAAAATTATCTTCATTCCATGTAGTTTGTTCCGTTTCATAAACGTTTAAAATTGCTATATGTTGATAATTATAAATTTCATTCCAAACATTTGCAGCGGTTTTACCTTCAATAGAAAATGATATTCTACACTCATGAATACCAACATTAACTAAAGCTAAATTTTGAATAGATAAGTTTAAAGTATCTAATAGCCCAGAAGAAGAAATTGGAAAAGTAGTTGGAGAACCTGTAATATTTGCAGACATAAGCAAACTATTAACTAGTAACCAATCAACTGGAGAAGTCGTTCCAAAATAAAACTTCATTGCTTTTAATCGAAATTCAGTATACCCCGAAGCTTCAGGTGTTCCAATAATATCTTTTATCTTTAATGGCACTATCGCAGGAAATAGTCCGCTTGGACTAGTTTGAACATAAAAGAAATTAGTTGGTAAATTAGATTCCCAATTTTGAAACGCTTGTGTAGATGGAGTATCTACAAATGATGTTGTGTTTACAGGTATTGACATATTATAAAATTATTGATGGTATTTTATCTATCGAATGAATAAATACGTTTGAAACTTCATAGTTAATTGCATCCATTCCGGTTTCTTGAAACCAAATTTCAATTTTCACAAAATCAAAATCTAATAATATTCGCTCTTTGAATTTCATACATATTTTTGGATTGAGTATTTTACTTACTTCTAGTAAAAGAAAATTATAAATTTCAGAATTAACACAGAAGAATACAACATTATTTGCTGTTGGAGAAACCTCCGCTTCTTGCAATATTGCAGAACAATGACCTGAAAGAACAATTTTTTCTTTTACGAAATCAAATGTGAATTTTTCATTTAAGTAGTAGAATAATCTATCAGCAATGATATTTATTCTATTATCTGTGAATATTTGAGTGGTGATGTAGTTCATGTTACTTGCGATTTTTTTCTTGTAGTTCTTTATATTTCTGTAGTCCCTCTTGCAAATACTTCATCGATTTCATGTCTTTATTGGTAACAAAAGCAACCATTCCGTTTTCTTTTATATCTTTCATTAAACTAAGATTTTCGGAAAGTAAAGCTACTACCAAATCATTACTATTATCTTGAGTGTTTTGAGTAGTAGTCGCAGGAACCTCTATTCTCATAGCTTGTGGATTATAATATCCGTTTTCAAAGCCTTTAATTCCTCGTAATTCATTTATTAATAAATTTCTTGTGTATGGTGATAAATCTCGGTAAGCTTTATTATCAATTACCATTTCTGGTTTATAGTTTTCTCCAGCTAAAAAATAAGTTGGTTTTGTTACCATTCCACTTTTTGTTCTACCTCCGAAACCTGCTTTGAATTTTCTACCATCTTGCTCACGTACTACATCTTCAGGATATAAACCTTGCTCATATCCTTTAGCGGGAAGTGGTGTTTTTAAAATGGTTCCAAGCTGTAAAGCACCCATAGCTGAAACCATTCCTGTTAATATTCCAGCTGTAGCACCAAAGTCAAACTTTGGAACTTGAGCCCAAATACTCATAATCGCTTGAGCGGTAGATGTAATTACATTAGCAATTGACATTAACCTTTGTCGCTTTGCTTGTTTGTATTCTACTTCGGCTTTTTTACGGTCTAATTCCTGATCTAGTTCCTCAACCTTACGCTTGTATTGAACTTGGTTAATTTGTCCATTATCTAATTGTCTTTTTAAAGCTCGCTTTCTTGCATCTTGACCTTTTTCATATTTCTTTAATTGAGCATTTTCAGATGCTGTCAAATATTGGTCAAATTGTGACCATAATTGTTGAGCTGCAGAAATTGCCATTTGCATAGTTTGAATTCCTACAGTACCATTATCAATGTTTTGGAAAAAATTATCCCATTGTTCCTGAGAAAACCCTAAAATATCAGTATTAGAACTTACTCCTAGATCAAGTTCTTTTTGGTCTCCTTCTGGATTATTTTTTGCATTTCTAAGTTTAGCAATTGCATTTTCGACAAGTAAAATATCATTCTTTAATTTTTCTTTTTCCTCTTCGCTTAATAAGTCGAATATGATTCCATCAAACTCAACATTTTGCAACATTGAGTTCAACTTATTCAATTGGTCGTTTAGCATTTTTTCTTCAAATGCTAATTCATCTTTTGCAAATTGCTCTTTTCTTTTTTGTTTTTCTTTTTCTGATAATTCAAGAGATTCTAATTCCAATAAGAAAGCGGTTTCTCTTGCTGTTTTTTCTTGGTCGTATTGCGATTTTATTTTTTCGACTTGTTTTTGACCTGCTTTTTCTTGAATAGTACCAATTTTTAAATAATGCATTTGCTCTTCATATTGCATCTGCTTATTCAATTCTTTTTCTTTATCAAAAAGAATTTGTTGCATATTCTTGATTGAAGCAACCTTTTTAGTATCACCATTTTTTTGAGCTTCAATTAAATCTTTATTCAATTGCTCTTGTAAACTCTTGATAGATTCTGATTCTTGTTTGAAAGCGTTTTGTTTATTATTGAAATTTGCAATTTGAATTTGCATTTCTTTTGCATAACCTTCCCCTAAAATTGCAATTCTTTCGTCTTCAGATTTTTGTTGAAGTTTTATTAATTCCTCTCTTAATCTTTTCTCTTGATCTAAATACGAATCATCATATTTTTTTTCCTTTGAAGATTTTTCTTTTCCACCTTTTCCACCTGATAAATCAATTTCAGAAGTTGAATCTGGAGTTATAGTATTTTTATTAGATTTATTAATGTTGGCATTTAAAACTTCATCTTCTAAAGCTTTCATTTGAGCATCAATATCATTAAGTTCAGATTCTTTTAAATTCAGACCAGAAGATTTAATATATTGTTTTACTAAACTATTGTAAGCTTCTTTATCAATTTTCCCAAAGGTTTTTTTTACATAATCTTCTACATCTTTTTTGTTTTTAAATTCAGGACCTTCTCCTTGACCGAAAAATTTAGCTATTGATTCACCAGTAGTAGTATAATCAGATGTGGTTTTTGATTCAACTTCCAAACGTTTTTTTGCTAACTCTTCAAATTTTGCTTGTGCAGCTTTTGCTCTTGCATTTTTATATAAGCTTTCGGTGTATTTATCTAATATGTTTTTACCTTCAAGTGTTTTAATGTTTTCCGCAGTAAGCAATCCTATATAATCAGGAATAATTTCGTTTAATCTCTTTAATGCTTTTTCTTTTTCTTCTTTGGATGTGGTTTCGCTTTTAACCGCTTTAACTAATAAATCTACTTCGGCTTTTTCACCTGCGATTGATTTTTCCGCTTCTAAATGAACATCATTCAAAACTTTTTGAACTGCTGTAAGTTTTTCGGCTTCTTGTCTAAATGCTACATAAGCGGTTCCTATAGCCGCCAAAGTTCCTAAAATGAATCCCCATGGTGTTGTCATCATGGTTGCGGTCATAACTCTGAATGCTTGAGCGGCTCCTTTTAAGTTTCCAGTTAAAAGCATTTGTGCCAGTGCTAAAGCTTGTGTACTTACAACTGCTACACCATCTGCAAAAGCACGAGCTTTAGATGCAATGTTATAAAGTAATGTAGCTTCGGTGTTTCTTGTGGTCCACATGGCAACAAGTTTTTGCCAAGCTACATTTGTAATAATTGCAGCAGTAACAACAGCAATAACTTTTGCTGTAAATGAAAGCGTATTTTTCCATGCAGTTACTTTTCCATCTGAATCTTCTGTTGCTCCAATAAATTTTGAAAACCAATTTGCTGCGTTTCCTAAACTATTTACAAAATCTTCTGGAACAATCAATCCCATTACTTTCTTTTTGATTTTGTCTAATGTAGCGGCTAAATTGTTATTCTTTACGTCATATTCTTCAATTAAAGAGGTTCCTTCGTTAAAAGATTTGTTCGACATGTCTACTAATTGTCTAAATCTATCAACATTATTTCCTGCAGCACCAACAATTTTGTTTACTCCATCAGCATTTAAACCTAATTGGTCTAGAACCTTAGACATATCAGTTCCTTTTTTCGCACCTTCAGAAAGTTGTTTTGAAAATTTTAAGAAAAATTCAAGGGGATTATCATTAATCATTTTTTCAACTTCCTCTTGAGATATGCCCATTACTTGAGCAAACTTTTTTGTTTCTGTACTTGCTTGTTTTAAGAAAATAGAATAGGCACGTGCAGATATTTCTGCTTCAATACCACTTTCTTCAAAAGCAGCACCAAGAGCCATTGTTTCAGCAACACTAGGTTTTAAAACATCAGCAAGCGAACCTATTCTTTTTGTAAAGTTTGCAATATTTGCCTCTGATGCAGAACCTTCAGCTCCTAAAACATTTATTGCAGAACCGATAGCTAGGTAAGCGTTTTCCACACCAACATCCTTAGTTTCTTTAAAAAGAAACTTAATCTTACCTAACTCATCAGATACTTGTTCAGCGCCACCAGTGAAAGAATCTCCAAGAGCAACAGAAGCTTTATCCATAACACGAACAAAATCTTGAATCTCATCTTTTGCTATACCAATTCTACCACCTTGTTCCGCAATTTTTAAAAGATCCATTCTTTGGGTTCTAGTTTGGAGTAAACCAAATGATTTGGTTAAATCGTCAACCTCTTCTTTTGTCATTCCGGTTGTTTTTTGAACATCGGCTTGTGCATCTGAAAGCTTACCAGAAATATCTAACATTTGTTGAATAGATAAAACAACTCCAGTAGCTGTAGCTAAAATAGTAGTTCCTAATGCAGCGTAACGATTAACACTATCTGCTAATCGACCAAGTGAGAATCCCGCGGCTTGAGCATTACCTCGAAGTTCTGAAATTCGAGCATTAACCCTGTTAAGTTCCGCATCAAATCTTTTGTAATCTTCTGAACCTGGTATAAGGTTGTTTAAGGTGGCACGCAATGCAGTTGCTTTACTTCTTAATTGCGCCATGGTTAAACCAGTGAGACCAATTTCACGCTGTAATTGTTCCATGCGTGATTTGTTTACGTTTATTGCCGCAGTATTTTCACGCATAGCTTGAGTAACTTCTCTATAGCGTGCTGATTCTTTTTGACCAGCTTTTTCAAGAAGTTGCTTTTCTTTACGAAGTTCTATTTGTTGTTTATTTAGATCACGAATTGACTTTTCTGCATCGTGTAATTCCTTTTGTGCAGGATTGCCTTCGATGATAATTGAAAGTTTAATTTGTTCGTCTGAAATAGTACGTGCCATTGTAAATGAATTTTATCAAAATTCATAAAATGGAGTAGTAAAAGTTGTGACATGAAAAATAAATTTTATGATATCTAAATATCGCTTAAAATATTTAAAGTTATCCAAAAAAAATATAATTGTATATTTACAAATTAAATTATAATAAATGGCAAATAAAGATTTATCAAAAGCGAAAACAGGAAAAAATGATGAATTTTACACTCAATATCACGATATTGAGAATGAAATTAACGCATATTTAGAATATAACCCAAATGTTTTTCAGAATAAGACAATTTTACTACCTTGTGATGACCCAGAATGGAGTAATTTTACAAAGTTTTTTGCACAAAATTTTGAACGTCTTAAATTAAAAAAACTTATTAGTACAAGTTTTGCCCCTGAAAGTAAAAATCTTAAAATTAATTACCAACCAACATTATTTGAAACTAGAAATCCTCAGTTTGACGACAAAAAAACAATTATAAATGGTAAAATATTTACTTTAAAGAATGACAGAACTGGTGATGGTAAAATTGATGTTAATGATTTGGAGTGGAAATATTTGAACGGTGATGGTGATTTCAGAAGTGAAGAGATAAAAAAACTAAGAGACGAAGCAGATGTAATAATAACAAATCCTCCATTTTCATTATTTAGAGAATTTTTAGCTTGGATAGTTGAAGCAGATAAAAAATTTGTGATTATTGGAAATATGAATGCTATTACTTACAAAGAAGTATTTCCATTAATTCAAAACAATAAAATGTGGACTGGAAGCAGATTTAACAAAAGGTTAAACGGTAAGAATATGACATTTACTGTTCCTGATGATTATGCATTAAGTGGTACTGAAGTAGAAGTTAGTGCAGAAGGAAAAAAAATGGTCAGTGTCGCTGGTACTGGGTGGTTTACAAATCTTGACCACGGTATTAGACATATATTTTTGCCACTAATGACAATGGCGGATAATATTAAATTTAGTAAACATAAAGAAATAAAAGGAAAAGAGTACCAAAAATATGACAACTATGACGCAATTGAAATTCCATTTACAGATGCTATTCCTAGCGATTATGACGGTGTTATGGGTGTTCCTATAAGTTTTTTACCAAAGTACAATCCTGAACAATTTATTATTTTAGGTGCTACTCAAAGAGGTTGCCACGATAAAGTTCCTGATACAAAAAAGTATGATGATTATTGGGAAGTTAAACAGAACGGAGAACGAACTGGTTCGTCAGGAGGTAAAACTAATGAAAATGCAAATCTTGCTTTAAATGATGGTAAAAAAAATTACTTCATTAATAAAGATGGTCATATTGTTCAATCAGCATATCAAAGAATATTTATAAAACATAAAAAATGAAAACAACACTAAAAACAGATATAACCGTTAGAGATATTTGCGAGGGATTTGTTTATAATGCACTTGAGGGAAAAGGACTTTTTGGTTTATCAGGTAAATTAACAATTCAACCCGAATACCAGAGAAACTATATTTATGCAGATGGAATTAGAGATGTTCGAGTGATTGAATCATTATTAAAAGGTTATCCGTTAGGTTTAATTTATTTTAATAAACCAAGTGAAAATTCATTAGAAGTTTTGGATGGACAGCAAAGAATTACAAGTTTTGGAAGATATGTAACAGGAAAATTTGCTATAAAAGATGAAAATGGAATGGAGCAATATTTTAACGGTATTGCAAAAGACAAACAAGAAAAGATTTTAAATACTAAGCTACTAATTTATGAATGCGAAGGAACAGAAAGCGAAATAAAAGAATGGTTTAGAACAATTAATATTTCTGGTGTTCCATTAACAAATCAAGAATTATTGAATGCAGTTTATTCTGGTCCATTTGTTACACTTGGAAAAGAGGAATTTAGCAATAGTCAAAATTCTAATATTCAAAAATGGAGCGCATATATATCAGGTAGTGCTAACAGACAAGACTTTTTAGAAAGAGCTTTGGAATGGGTAAGTAAAGGCAAAGTAGGAGATTATATGAGCCAACATAGATATGACAATAATATAACCGAACTAAAAAATTATTTTACAAGCGTTATTGACTGGGTTTCTACTGTTTTTATAGACGTTGAAACTGAAATGAGAGGACTTGAATGGGGTAGGATTTATGAAACATACAGCAAAAAACCCTACAACTCAAAAACTGTATCAGAACAAGTTAAAAAATTGTATGCTGACCCATATATAAAAAATCGAAAAGGAGTATTTGAATATATTTTGGGTGGCTTAACAGATACAAAACTTTTAGAAGTACGAGTGTTTGACGAAGCAACAAAAAAATCTACTTATGCTATTCAAACAGATAAAGCAGAAAAAAAAGGTATTTCAAATTGTTCCTTTTGTGCAATTGGACATGACTCAAATAAAACTAAAGTATGGAAAATTAGTGAAATGGATGCAGATCATGTAACAGCTTGGAGTAAAGGTGGAGCAACTCACATTAAAAATTGCGAAATGCTTTGTAAGTCTCATAATAGAGCAAAGGGTAATAAATAATATAATCTTACATCAAATAGTTTTAACTATTTACTATAAAAAAGCGTTTTCTATTATTGAAAACGCTTTTTTATTAAACTAAATTATACAATTCTTTCAAAACAATTCAAATCTATTTCAGATTCAACAAACTGATCGTCATCTACAAGAATTAAACTTTCTCTGTTTTGTTTCCAAAAATGACCTTTGTCTACTTGAAATTTGGTGGAAGTAAAAACATCTTTAGTATTTTTCCATACAGCTTTACATTCGCAAAATTCTAGGAGTTCTGAAATTGATATGTCTTCATCTTGTAAGAAGGAATAAATTACATTTTCGTGATAATACATGAGTTTTCCGCTCGATGATTGAAATGCAATAGGAGAAAAGGTAAACTTTTCACTGCGTTGTAATTCTAATACTTCTCTTAAACTGGTTCCTTCTAGTTTAAGGCGTTCGGCTTTTGAACCGAAGAAAGTGATGCTAAGCATTTCTCACCTCCGTTTCCTGGTGCTTGTTGTCTTTTCGCATAAGATACAAATAAAAAACCTACCCATAGGCTGCGAAAAGACAACAAACAAGTTGAAGATACCACGTTTCTCTCGTGGCTTCCTATGGGATAGGCTGGATTTTTTACTGTGTTAATCATAATGTTTGTAATCTTTTCGCACAGCAAACGTACAAATGTAAATTGTAAAAAACAAAAAATCCATATGTATTTACATATGGATTAAACGAATTGGCTTATAATGATTACTATAATAATTACAATCAGTAAGAATTTCCAATAATCTGGGTCGTTTAGTTTTCTAATGTGATAGTTCATTACCAATCATTTTTATTGTTGTTAGTTATATATTTATAAATACCAAAATGAAGTTCATTTAAATTATTTAAAATAGATTCATACATGTCTTTTATATAACGTTGTTTTTTTAAATGACCCTTGTTATCATACAAATATGATATTTGTTTCTTATCATCAAATAATCTTACTGATAAATAATCGAATTTATATTTATTGTCTTTAATATTAACTTCTAATGTATAATACATTGGTGCAGTTTGTTTTCCCATCCAATTATAAATAAAATAGGAAACACCTTCAATTCTCACCATTTCATTTTTAATATCTCCTTTTAAAACAATATTTGGATTCTTATAATATGTTTGAATCCAAGATTTAATTTTATTATATATAACTTCATCTGAAATAGAATCTAATTTAACTATTTTAGAATCAATATTTGGATATATTGATGATATTGAATCTATTTGTGAATAAGAATAATTCAATGTAAAAAGTAAAAGAACAAATATTTTTTTCATAATTCATGTATTTTATTTAAAGTTGTAAATATAAAAAAAAGGGATTAACTCCCTTTCATTTTTTTTTTATGTTCTTTGATAATATTTATTGCTGATTGATATTCTAACCTGTTATCCAAATCATTCATGTACTCAGTTTCAAGTAATATTTTATACCAAAATTTAATAGTATTTAAGGCTTTTTTCAGTTCTTTTTTGTCGTAGGGATTTTTAGTTGTTGCCATAATAAATATTTTGTTTGTGTTTAAATAACACGAAATAAACTACTTTTATTATGTAAGAATATTATTTAAAATTTATTTAACTATTATCTTTTAAAAGTGTTTGTTTTACAGCATCTGTATATCCAAATTTCATTTCTTTTACAATATTATTATAATGCCCCATAATAATACGGTTATGAATAGGATGAGATTTCTTTTTCACTTTTCCTTCTTTGGTGTTTCTGGAACGCATATCAACAAATCTATGTTGTTTTAAATGCGAATAAGTCATATCAGAATCTGTAACAGTAAAAGTTCGATTATTCCAAAATGAAGAACGGAAAGATGACATCTTTTCGCGTTGCGCTTTGTCTATATCACGTGAAGTTTCTGAAAGGACTTTTCTTATGAAACGCCCTTTGATAATATCTTCGTGATTTTCTTTTCTAACTTCAATCAGATTCATTGTTTTTCTTGATTTTGATTTTACCCAAGAAGTATAAAACTTCAATCTTTTGTCCTAGTGTTGCTTCTGAACGCCCTTGACGCCAATTGTATAAAACCGCCTTTGTAATAGTTGGAATTTTAGTTGCTAATCCACGTTTTTTTATTTCCGCTTCAAATAATTCGTTGATTTGTTCTGGTGACATAATTAAGTTTTTAAAGTGGTAAATATACAACTTTGTTAACTAGTTCGCAAATCAAATTCAATCGCCCATCCATCACATTGTCCTTTGTTCCAAATTGGCATAACCAATAGAGAACCACTAACTAATTCATTTGAAAGCCCACAAAACAAATTACTATCTCCAACAGAATTTTCGATAATGTACTCAACAAATTCTTGAGCTAGAGCTCTTGTATCTTCCATATTAGTTATTAATTCGTCATGAGCAAATCTAGCAGAACGTTTTTTTATGATAAAAAACTGCAATTGATTTAGCCATTTATACATATCTTCTTGACCTTCCAATGGATATTGAGGTATAACCCCAAAAAGCATTGAATTTTCGGATTCTTTTCGTTCTTTTAAGAAACTAATAAATTGAGAATCATCAATAATTAATTCACTAAAATTTATGCCGTTAATTGCGGTTTTGGTTTCTACCAAAAATTCACGCAGTCTAGTGATGCTTATCATATTTTTCAAATTGTTTTTGTTGTTCCAAATTTCTTATTCTAATATCATACATTTTTAGCATTATTGTCCAAAATGGTGTTTGCATAACGTCTTCCATATTTCCAAAGCTTCCACCTTCGGCCATTGACATAAGAACTGCATCCATACCTAAACCAGCATGCTCCGATTCAGTTGATTTAGAATCGGAATCAAAAAGAATTGATAAATTGATAACCTTACCCGCCCAAGGGATTTCAGCAGATGTGATGTATTGCTGCATAGCTCCAAAAAATAAAAATGTACCATAAATAAAGCCTACAGGTGCATACTTAAAACTTTCTACATATTTATCAGTAAAATAAGCATTAAAAGGCACTCTACAATCACCATCATATTTTGGATGCATTTTTCTAATGAAATGAAAGCTTTTCTTTGGACGATATAGCGTTGCTGTAAGCTGCAATAATAAATCGTATGACGGATTAGCCGAAAACTCTAAGAAAATACGCAATGCGGTAACATATTCGCCAAATTTTACATTTTGAAATCCATCTAGCGGACCATAAAAACGTTTCCATGCAGGCGAATATGATTTAACCGGATTATTTATGTAATGCTGGTTAATAATCATTTGTGTTTCAGTAGGAGTGAAGAAATTGTCAATTAATTTCGATATTGCCAAAATATTATCCAATTTCTCTTCCTCAACGGCTTGGTTTGGATTTTGTTTTCTTTTTAAATTCAATAATTTATAAACCGCATGAACTCGTAAGTCTTCATAGCTTAATGCACCAATTTGATATTGATACATTAAACCACTCATTTCAATATACTGCCTTGCATCGCATTCTGATAAGTCAGAAGGCATATAAAGCGTTTTATTTAATTCTGGAATGTCTATGCTGTGCATGCTAAACCAATTTCAAATTATCCGTTAATCGTAAATGATGCTCTTTCATTTGCGTACCAAAATCGGCTTCAATCATTGCTTTGATTTCCGCTTTATTTTTTTTGGTTAGAGGAATATACTTTGAACGACCTTTTTTTAATTTCTTACGCAATACTTTTTGAATATCTAGCATAAGAATTGCTTTTTTGGCTTCAAAATCTATTAATCCATCTTCTATTTTTTTTGCTAGTTTATCATCTTTCTTAAGTAAATCAAAAGCAAAGAAATTGGTTAGCCAAATTTGAAAACGGATAATCCATAACGGTTTTTTAAAATTCTTCATAGTTTTTGTGTGTATTAAGTTGCGGAAAAATGATTGTCTATTGATTCCGAATCAATGTCCGGTAAAACCTTTTTATCTGTTGGTTCTGTTGCAGGCTTTAAAAGTTGTTCGATGTCGGACAAAGCTCTTTTACATGTAAGCGCATAAGCTTGACGTGCAGCTTCTGGTTCCATCATCAACGATGGTTTATTTCCTGATGTGGTTTGTCTGTCTGATCCGTAGAATTGTAAGATCCCTTCAGGAAAGAAATTTACATTGAAACGCGGAATAGCCCAAGCTAGAGCATAAGAGGCAATAGCCTCTTGAATTAAAAGTAAAAGCGAATCTTTGTTTGGAATTTCTTCTTCTGATTTTCCTTTGTAGGCTAATTTCATTAAATCAAACAAAGTTTTTCCAATTCTAGGAAGTATTTCTCTTCGTTCGCATTCTGACATACCAGGTGCAAAACGAATCATCAATAAACGTGAATTAATAGGGTAGATGTTGTCAAATTCTTTTACTGTAGATATGAAAAGTTTTTTTACTTGATCATATGCATCAGAATTTATCCATTTATAATATAACGTTTCTTTTTGTTCCTCTTCTGTGATTTCTTCATAGTTCTCAGGTTTTGATTCATCTAATAACCTAAGTAGATATTCCAGTGTACGATAATATTTTTTTTCTAGAGCTTTATCATCTGCATCAATCATCCATTGGAAAGCAGATTTTTCACCTTCTTCTGCACGCATTTTTCTACCATCATTTGTATGTGACAAGTCATTATGTGGTGCGTACAAACGATAAGAGTAAACAGCAATAGCTAACCTAGCAGTTCTAAGAACCATATAATTATTATCTTCAAAATTTTGTTCAGGTTCAGAATCTGTCAGTTCAGCAATATGTTCATAAGAATCTTTTCCTATTAGATCATATACTTCATTTGATGCTGTGATAACATCTGAAATAATATTTTCAAATTTGAAATTGGCATCTACAAATCCAAGTAATTCCTTGAATAAGTCATCAATATTATCGGAGTTAAATAAAAGTTTCATACTATTGCTTTGTTGGTGCGGTATTTATACTTCGGTTTGATGGACTAACATCTTCTTGTTTTTCTGGAACATTATGGTAGAATCCCATTTTAATATTTTTGTTTGGCCAATTCGCTTTTAGAGCATAATTTATTGGCTTACAAATAATCATTTCTTGGATATCAATTCCGGTATTTAAGTAGGAGATAAGCGCATAATGTTGTTCAGAACCACTATCTACTTTTCCAGTTTCGGACATATTACCTAATGCACTGTGTAAACTGATACCAGATGCTACAGCTCTATCTGCTCTTTGAGAAATTTTAATTTGAGCTTCAACGAAATCTTTTATGTTTTGGTCGATTACTTTAATAGTCCAACCATGCTCTAATAGGCTGGTTCCATCAACTGTGAAAGATTTTGTAGTATGTAAATATTTACCTGTGTTTTCTTCACCAGATAATACTTTTGATATCTTCATAAGGAATTCTCTCTGGTATTCTTGAAGCATTTCTTCTTTATACTCAATACCTTTAGTGGTACAATTTTGTTTAATTGTTTCTTCTTTCTTATCCCAGAAAGCCTGTGGACTTTCAATGTGATATTTCAAGTTAATAGAGTTCTTGGATAAAGCTTTGAAAATAAGAGGTACAGCAGTTGAACGATTAAGCCATTCTAATGAACCATAAATATCAGGAACCGAATAGTAATCAGTACAGAATGTGTACATATTACTGTACATAATACTGTTTGGATAAAGAAATGGATTTAAGTAATCGAAAATTGGATATACTCTAGCTAACTCTATTGAATTAGCCGTTTTCAAATTCCAATCAGTAACAATAATATGAGTAGGTTTTGAATTAGTATCTGACATCTTTCGAGCCTGACGAGATTTAGAATGTTGAATGTGCTCAAGCTTCTTAATCATAGGCTTTCCTACACGAGAACCTTTGTTTAATTCAAATTTGGTAAACGCACCTTGAACATGTTGATAATCTACAGCGCAATTCAACAAGTACTCTTCCCCCTTAAAAGCTTCGAACCAATCCCAAATCTCTTTATCATCTAACCAGTTCTTAACTATTCTATTGTTATCGAAAGATTCAGTGTATAATCTTGGTCCAAGTCCCCAAAGCAATTCAGTCTTTCTCTTTAATAAACCAGGAGCAATGTAATTGTTCTGAATAACCTCTCTGATTATTTCGTCTAAATCATTGTTAGAACCATAAGGCATAACCACATAGTCGCCTAAGTAATTCTCATAGTTACTCCAATCAAGAGTATCATTGTTTAAACGAAACTTTTCAAAGTCTCTAGGTTGTTCCGATACAGCATAAGTAAATGCTACCTCTGGTGTCTCTACTATTGCACCTCTATCTATGTATTCAATATAACTCATGGTTTTATTGTGTAATTATTAAACTTTAATAACAAAGGCAAATGGAACTGTCTATTCTTCTTTTCATCTAAATCAACGTAAGCAATAAGTTGTTGACTTAAACTACTTTGTTTTGCTGTATAAGAGCGTCTCAACATAGCTCTTGTCACAGACTTAACTCCATTGCTTTCTTTCTTCTTTTTAGAATAGGACACAAACTCAAAGCTAAATGGTACGCCTACATCCGTAAGCTCACGCATTCTTTTGACTGCCATCTTTGGTGTAATACTATTCATGTAATTACTAATTTGATACAAGTTTAATTAATGGTGCTGTTTAATGTTGTGACATGAAACAATTAAAAGTGGTGTGCTCCGCACGTCGACTTGGTGGAGCGAAGCGGTATCGAAATCATATTTCTATTAAAAAACCTTTCGATGTAATTACACCCACACGAACGAGCGGGGCGGTATTTTTATTAAAACATTCTCATTTTAACCTTTTTTGATTAAGGTTAAAATGTTTGTTTTATTGGTTTTTTTTATTTTTACTTTTATTTTTTGTTTAAATATTTAGCTTTATTTTGTTGAAATTCAACTATTTAGAATGTTTCTAAATTTGGTTTTTATACTACTTTTTTAGTGTTTTTTACTTTAAATTAGTTGTATATATGCGACTTTCTTTGTAAATTAGTGTATTGAAAATCACTTAAATAAAGTATTTATGAGCACACAAACAACCGCGCCTAAAAAGGCAGTAGAGGTAAAAAGTTTACCAAGCGCAAAAAATGAAATTTCTGCCGAGAATGAAAAAAAGGAGAACATTTTAAAAAGTATGGAAATGTTCAAGCCTGAACCTTTCAAAAGTGCAGAAGACAGAATTTCGAGAAAAAACCAATTCGACGCACTCGCCAAACGTTACGAGCAATTAAAAGAAAAGGACAATGAACTAAAAACCTTTCACGCTGGTAACGACAAAACAAGCGCAAAAATCATTTTTAAAAATGCGCAAGGTTTCGAGTTTAACATTCAAAATTCAAATGTTATCGACAGACTAACAAAAGCCGCACAAGAAGAATTAAAAATTTTATTGAACGAAGCAGAGAACGAAGTTTTAACCTTTGAAATCTAAATCAAAAAACAAAATCCCTACTGGTCGAGGGTAGGGATTTTTTTTCACTTAATTATTACACGCCATGAACACACAGACGAATAACAGCCGTAAAAATAATGCTTTTAAGTTAAGCAACCAAGTTAAAAATTTACTTCACGAAAAAGGACTTTCTTTCCTTTTTACTTACCAGGATTACAAGTATTTTAAAAGTCAAGTTAATAGCACTTTTAACAAAGCGCAAGAGATTGCAAATTTATTTATCCAATACCACGAACCAACCGAAACAGATTTTTCAGAGTATGTTTTTTAAAAGTAGAACCGCAAAAATATCTTATCTACTAGCGAAGGCACAATTTAAAAGAAGTTTAAAACCAAAAATAACCGTTTCGGGCGATTGGCTCGAAATGGCTGGTTTTAAAATTGGCGCAGAAGTAGAAATTCAAGTTTATAAAAATAAATTAATCATTCAACCCTTACAAGATGGAAACACAAACAACAGAGCATAAAGAATTGACAAAAAGAGAAGAACTCCGAGAACTCTCAAAAATCGCAAAAATGTTTCAAAATACAAGTTGTGCAGAAATGACAATAAATGAAATTTTGATTGAGCATTTTTATAAAAGTGAGGAACACAAAGAATTTAAAACCTTGCACGATTGGAACAAAGAAGGCTTCAAGGTTAACAAAGGAGAAAAAGCATTTTTAATTTGGGGAAAACCAAAGAAAAACCAAAAGAACGAAAACCCAGACAAGCAAGAACCCGAAGACGAAACCGAATTTTACCCAATTTGTTTTTTATTCAGTAACGCACAAGTAACAAAAAAATGATTTTAGAAATTAGTGAGAATAGGGAGTTAAAAGAGTTTAACTCCCTATTCAATAAATTAGCTTATAGATATGAGCCAAGCACATTATTTGATGATTTTCTAACGATTTATATTTGCTGTTTTGGCTTTGGAACAAATGAAGATTTATATTTTGAAACTATCAAAAGATATAAAAAAGATGAACTTTTAATATTCGCCAAATTAATGGGCGAATTACTTCAAATTTATTCCAAAGCCAAAACAGAAAATTGCTGGGTTGACCCTTTAGGCAATTTTTATGAATTTTTAGCTAGTAAGTCTAAAAAGTCAGCATTAGGACAATTTTTTACACCGCCACATCTTTGCGATATGATGGCGAAAATGATTGATAACGGAGAATGGGGACAAACTATAAATGAACCGTGTTCCGGAAGTGGTCGAATGGTTTTAGCTTTTGACAATTCTACAAAAGGTAATTACTACGTTTGTCAAGACCTTGACCCAATATGTGCAAAAATGACCGCTATTAATTTAGCAATGCACGAAATAAAATGCGAGGTTCATTGTATGGATGCAATACAAATGAACAATTTGAGATTTTCATTTTACATTAATTATCATTTTTGGAAAGTTAAAACCCCACATATAATAATGAAAATGCCTTCCGATTGAGAAGGCATTTTTTATAAAATTATTTTTCGCCCTTCGGGCGATGTCAACTCTATTTTTTTAATTTTAAGTTTGAATCATTTATATTAGTTATATATGAAATGAATTTTATTCCTACTGAAGATAATTTAACTTTTGATTCAACAACATTAAATATGGAATATTTAATAGCAAAATCATAAAACAATGAAGAAAAATTATTATTATAAACTATTTTACCTTCTGACAATCTTAAAATATTATTAAAGTCGGTGTTGTTCATATATTGCATCAATATCTTAAACTTTTCATTAATTGTCAAATTTTTAGTATTTAATTCTTCATCTTTTTTAAGAAAAAATTGTTTTCTTATTTTATCAAACACTTCTTTTTGTTCAATATTTTCTATTTCAATATTATCTTCATATAATTGAAAGATAAAATTAATATCTTGTTTATATATTTCTTCTAATCTGTTTTTCTCATTTTTAATTATTTCGATTTCAGCTGATTTCGATTCTAAAGCTTCTTTGAATGTTTCCAAAGAGCCATCTAATATTTTACTGTTTTCTAGTAAATTTAATAATTCGTTTCTTTGTTGTTCTAGTCTTGACTCATTACTATTTATTGTTTCATTTAATGTTACATTTTTAGATTTTAAAATTTGATTTTCATTACTTATTTTCTCTATTATTTCATTTTTAGAAATCAAATCTGATTTTATTGCAATTTGGTTTTTATCTATAGTTTTTATTATGAATTTTATTATAATTTTATAATAAAAATCAACAATAAATTTACTAATTGCCAGAAGAATAAATGTAATTATTAAAATTAAAAATGTAGATAAAATATTAAGTAAGAAATTTTTTAAAGTAATATTTTTGCTAAGATATTCTTCAATTATGAAAATCTTATCATACATATTACAATCTTTCTCAAAATTAAATATTATTACAAATAACTTCCAGTTTTTCAATATTGTTAATGATAAGAAAGTAAACAAAAACGGATTTTTAAATCTGTCTTTTAATGTAGATGCAAATGAATTTGTAATATCATCCATAAATAATATAATTTTCCCAAATATAATAAATTATATAATACTAGGGTCACTGCCTGAATAGGCTGAATGCGTATTAACCTGATTAACAAAATTTCTTCTGTAAATTAAATATTTGAAAGCATCTGAAAAGTTTGTAGAAAACATCGGGCGAGAAGCTAACGGAAGTTTCTCGGATGATTTATCCTTATGAATAGTTCTACTTCCTTTGTTATCTGTTTTTACAATGATTTTAGTTAGTTCTAAGGACGATTTCAAGCATTTACACAGAAACTTGTCAATTCTTACTTTTGGAAGCGTAGCAACGCCCTCAGATAGTAATTTGTTAGCAAATTGATATTCTTCTTCCTGCAAAATTGTTGATTGATTCAATGACATCAAATTAACAATCCATCCAGTACTAACTCCGTTTTCGTACTCAATGGCTTTTTTCACAGCGGAAGCCCAATCGCGTTTTGTTTTAGAATTCTGATTTCCCGAACGATCATAATACAAATCCAAAACTTTAACTTTATGATGCTTGAAGAAGTTTCTGAATTTCTTTCCAAGTTCCAATTCGTTTTCAGGCGCCAAAGTATAAAACTCTTTCAAGCAATATAAGTAACTCCCACGAGGTTGCGCTACAACCATAGAACACATATCTCCAAAATCTACTCCAGCTTCTAATCTTTGTTCGTGGTTGATATGACGCAACGCCAAAGAACTTTCTTCAATAGTGTCTAAAATTGAAAATCTATCGTAGTAAGTATTGTTTACTCCATCTTCATAATAATGATGTTCACCTAATGCTCCGTAGAATTTTTCACCTTGAGAAATGGCAATTCTGAAAGATAAAATTGCTGACTTAAATTCTTCTGGTCCTAAAGCTTTTAAATTGTTAGTGAAAAATCCATCAGTTAAAATATCCACATTTACAAAAGAAGAAATTGCATAAAAGAATACAGAACCTTTACGGACTCTTGTCCATTCGTAAGTCCAACGTTGCATATGTTTTTTCAAACGCGCAACTTCCGACTTATTTCCTATTTGAACATTAGCCATAATTTCCTGCTTGATTTCATTAAGCACAAGTGCACAATGTAATGCAAGTTCAATTTGTTCCTGGTTCATTTCCTTTTCCATGTTCAAAATCCAATCATCATCGCCAAGAATAATATTTGGCATATCTGTGGTAAAGGTATTTCCCATGTAATAAACAGAATGACCAAAGGCAGCATATTCACCACGTAGAGCAGGAGTAGAGCGGTCTAATTTCTTCTTTTTAAGCAAACGAGCTTCATCACCATATCGATGTTGATAAGAAGCACCCGCAAGTCCAGAAGGTTGATCTAGTGAACCCAACACAAAGAAAGTTCCATTGTATAATGAAATCGTATGTTTGTAGCTCAATGGCGGTTTATATGGCATTTGGAAATGCTTTCCGTAATTTGGACGCTTATCTGTAACAAAGTGAATTCCTTCTTTCCATCCTTTACGTTGCCAACCTTCAATAAGTGCCGGAACCACGTTTGTCATCGCATTCATATACGTGTCAGATACAAACATTTGATAGCTTCTAGGCATATCGTGAATAATATGCATAGAACGTTCTGCAATAATATCAGAAGTTTTAGCAGTAGCTCTACCTGCTACCATATATAAATCTTGTGGAGCAATTAAGTCCACAAGCATTTTAGCTTTAGATGCAAAACGTGCTTCTACATTATCATCATCAACTCTTACGCGGGTCCTTCTCGACATCTGGGAAAACTTCAAATTGAACAATATCTGCTTCTTGATATATACGCAGCTTTTCTTTTTCTGATAAATCAGGAATCTTAGAATCAATCATTTCTTTCAAACGATTACGATCTACTTTTGGCAATCCTAATTCTTCAGCTTTTGTGGAGTAAACCACAAAAGGTTTACGGAATAATTCGTCTGGAAGCTCTTCTTTGTCTTCTTCAAATACACCACGTATTTCTGCAGCAACTTTTGCCATGTCAACAATACGCTTGCTATCTTGACCATCTTTTTTAATTTGCCTTGCAAAATTTATTTCCTGATCAATAATGTTAGCATAAAAATTTCCCCATGCTTTTTTTGAAACTTCAGCATCACTAAAAAAATACTCTATAGCTTCGCTATAAATTTTTGATGCTTTGTAATAGGACAGTTTTTGTCCAAATAGTTTTTCAATGAGAACAATGTGTTTAACAACAGCGTTTTTGCTTCCGAACTTATCAATACGACGAATCATTCCATCTACTCTAGTAAGTAGTTCCAAGTACTCTACAATATGCTCTGGAGCATTATCGGGATTACCTGTTTGAATGAAGTCGTAGATATCGTCTAATGTTACTTCGTTAATTAGCATCTTCTCTTAATATTTTATCACGAATATTAGCAACTTCACGCTCCTTTATTTCTTTTAGAAATATTTGAGCTGCGGTAATATTTCCGCTTTCTGCTAATTCTCGCTGTTTGTTTATTACTTGAAAGTCGGCCAATAGTTTACCTGCGTCGTAAGCTTCACGAACAACAGAACGTTTATCCAGCCATTCTTTAAGAAAATCTTTATGATTATAACCTAATGCCTTTGCAATACTACTTGTAGTAAAACAACAAGCCGCCATATCCATAATGGTTTTTTCTTCTTCTTCTGTTAGAAAATCTAATTCTTTAGCCATACTAATCCTTTTCTTTTTTAGCCAGTATCAAAAACATAAATGCTACGATTAGACATATAAATAAGGAAAATATAAGATATGTTTTTTCTTTTAAGTCATGGGTAAATTCACTTTTTATACCTAAAATAAAAAATAAGGCAAAATAGACAATCCCAATAATTGAAAGAATCTGTTTAATTTTCATGTCAATACTTCTTTAAATTAGTAGTGGTAAAAAGTTGTAATCTAAAATCATACAACCCTTTACTATTTGCTAGAACATATTGTTCATAGTGAGCGTTTTCACTCCAGTTCCCAGAACCTTCAATCACAAAATGTTCATGGTGCGTTTTTATGCAAGTCACTTTTGCGTGGGACCAAGCATACAAAACTTTTAAATTTGGACGAGTAGTTTGCATTGCCATCAGATTATCAATGGTAACCGGATTCCGTTTAATCATTGAATCTGATATTAGCAAAGTAACTTGTTCAATCATACCCTTATCATGCAGTTCGATTAATGCTTCAATTGTCCTTCTTGAAATGCTATATGTTGTAGCGTATAATTCTTTTATTGGATGATGTTTCGCAATAAAAGGAATAAATGTGAAGGCATTGAAAGCTTTATCGGTTTGCAGAAAAAAGAATTCTTCGGGAGTAGGAAGACGAATTAAGTCGTCTTCCAAATTGGCAATTTTTTCAAAGTGTTTAACAACTAACTTTGATTTCCAAACTCCCGAAGATTCAACCTCCTTTCCTTTAGATTGAACTTCCTTTAATCTTTGCAGAAATAAGCTCATTAATTAATTCCTAGTTTGTTTTTTACTAAGGTTAATTTCAATTCTCTATCTGCTGCTTTCTTTTTAATATCAGCAATTTTTTCCGCATCATCTTTAAATTTTTCTAAATCTTTTGGAACTCTAGAAAAGAAAGTTTTTGAAGATTGAACAAACTTGTGTAATTCGTCATTACTCATGGCTTCAACTTCTTTTTTGATACGGAATTCAATTAATGATGGGTGAGCCGCTAAAACTTCTTTATTATCAGCATAATGCTTTAATTCTAAATCTAATGATTGATTGTCTTCGTATTCCGCTGTAGCTTCAGCAGTAAGCTTTGTTAAAGCTTGTTCACCATCTTTTTCTACATCAAAATTTTGAATCATTGCATGTAGTTCCTGGTAACGTTTCCACGCTCCAATTTTTTTACCTACTACAATCAATAATTCTTCTGGACAATCTTTATCGTTTAAGAATGGATATTCTTCGCGAATGGATTTAGCTTCGTCTACTTTTTCCGATGAATCTAAATTTGGATGCAAATTTTTATCATCAGCAAAAGTGTAATTTTCGGCTTCAAATTCTTGCTTTGCTTCTATTAAAATAATAGTTAATTCTTCTTTTTCTTCTTCCTGAGAAAACTGAATTAATTCATCAATTGTCGATTTAGTGCCTTCACAACCATTAGACATCCATTCTTTTAATTGATCTTTTGACATTTGGGTAATAAACCATTCAATTTTACTAAACTCTCCAATAGCAGTAGTTTCTTTTTTATAATTCTTAACTTCTATATCAGAGATTTGATGAAGTTGTTTTAAATCGTAAAGAAGGTTTTGCAAACCATCTTCTGTGAAACCTGCCATATTTAATCTACGCTCTACGCCTAAATTCTTATGCGGTGATTTTCGATACAACTCAAAAGCTTTATTGAATTGTTCGGTTTTGCTTTTTGGCAAATCGGCCAATAAAGCAATAACTAATGTTCTTAATACAATTTTTGTCATGATTCAAATTATTTTATTTGTAATTACAGAACTCAAAGATTGTAATTACATTTTTTTAATGTTGTGACATGAAACAAAAAGCCTTGCATATAGCAAGGCTTTTCAAATCAACACAACTATGAAAAAAACTATCCTCTGGATTTTTCAATTAAATAAATGGTTCCATCATCGTTGAATACTTCTAAATGAATAGTTGCATCACGCAATGCTACCCATTCAGCACCACTTACTAATAAAACAGTAGCAGAACCAGCAACACCACTATTTAAAGTAGCAGGAGCAGCACCACCATCACCAATTAATGTTAGCATAGCTCCATGAGGTAAAGTAACAGAACCAAATCCAATTGCATCAGTTACCGCTAAAGCAGGTAATAAATAATGACTACCATTAGCAGTTGTAGCCGCTACAGCAGTAGCATCAGCAACAGCAAAAGGATCTGCAAAAACTGCAGCACCTTCATAATGCTTAGGAACTAAAGCCGTTTTAGCAAAACTTTCGAAGTTTAATGTATGGTAACGACCATCATTGTTATCAACTTTTGCAGGTTTAACTTGTAATGGAGCACATGGTGTTCCCATTACTTCATAGAAAACATCTTGACACGCTTTGTGTAAAACAATTACATTTCTACCTAACCAGTTTTGAACAAACTCTTTAATCTCTAAGTTATTACCCGGATGCTGAATCATGAACTTTTGATTGATAGAGATTGAATCTTCATCACCATCACTTTCATAAGGTGCATCAGTTTTAGATTTTGTTCCATACATTTTGATCATTGAAGCTCCTGGCTTCAACACAAACTGACCGACTAATTTAACTCCGTTTTGGTCAGACAAAGGAAATACTTGGATGTCTTCTACATCAACAATTATAGTTTCGCTTTTTGGAGCAGCCGAGCCGGGAGAAATCCCAGCTGGCTTTAATAAATTTACTTTATTGTACATAACACAATTATTATAAGTTATCTATTTGATTAGGCTACTACGCGCTTAGTTTCTGTCCAAACACCATCAATTAATGTTAATTGGATGTAATGTGTTGAAGCTCCTAATGTAGCTGCACTTGCAACAGAAATATTACCTACGCTTGAAAGCGTTACATCTACAGAAGCAGTATCAGTTCCGTAAATAGAAATTGTTTTTCCTTGAACACCGTTTACAATTTCTGTGATTGCAGTAGTTGCATCACCATTGAATTTGAATACTGAACCTTCGTTAGCATCAATTACACCAGTATCAAATGTTACATTTTCAACAGGAGCAGTTTCAGGTGTTGTAGTTCTTGAAATTTCAAAAGGAACACCACCATCAGCAGGAACGAATAAAGTTAACGTTCCGCCTGATTTTAAATCAAATGCTGCGTTTCCAACTAATTTTAATTTAGAAGCGTTATGAACCACATTCAAAGAAGCAACTAAAGATTCATTTCCTTTGATTTTAATTACTTTACCAGCGTAGTCCGCTTTGTTTGAAATTTCAGTAATAGTAGATGTTCTATCTTTTGTAACGTAAACATTCGGATGAGCTAATTTCAAAGTAGTGCTTCCATTTTCGTGAACTGGAACAAAAGTATCAGCACCGAATACAGGAACTGTATTTGACCATACTGTTTGTACTTTGAATTCATCAGGGTCTCCAGCATCAACCACATTTCCGATATGTTTTAATCTGATTCCTAATTTGTAATCAGCCATAACGTAAATCATTCGTTTTAACATCTCGAATTTGTACATTGATTTTTCAGCAGGAACATTTTCTAAGATTTCAATATTATCATCAAAAGTAGCAAACATAAAGTCTGTACCTGATAAATCCACCATTCTCTCAAACTTTATGTTTGGATAATCTTTTGGATTCGTTGGATATCCTGAATAATCATTGTTTGTACCATAAATAGTTTCGTATCTTCTTTTGTAGGCACGCAACCATTCGTCAGATAAATAGAAAACAACTCCTGAAGCTTCTCTAATTTCATGTGGCAAACGCTTAATGAAATTATCAATATAATCTACAATATTTGTAGTTGTTGGTAATCCTAAATCAAAAGCACGGTATTTTCTATCGTAATCTCTAGCTTGTTGTAATAAGTACAATAAACCATTTTGTCTGTTGATAAATCTACCTCCTTCAGTTGCATTATCTGGAGTAGCTACATAGATACCTTTGATAGTTGCAATACGATCTTCAACTCTAGCTTTTTTGTCTAATTCAGAAACTAAATATTTCACAAAAGACATTTTGTAAGGTTGTGAACCTTCTTTATTCATCATGTTTAACCATGAAGCTTCTATTTTTTGTAAGTAGTAACCAACAAATTCGATATCAATTTGGATTGGGAAAATTTTTCCTTCTTCCGGTTGAATCATTTGTTTGTTTTTTGGTAACCATGGTAATTTACGAGATTGCGAAATTTCCGCAGTTACGATAGAAGCATCAGCCACTCTGTCGTCAACTTTTGTACGCTTAGGCCAGAAAGCAGGTAAACCAAAATTATCACGCTGTAAAGAAACAATTGTGTCTGGATTTTCACGGAAATATAAATCCATGTCATCATTCAACTTTTGGATTGTTGGTTGTGATGTAAAGTCGGTAGCTCCTAAACTTCTGTTTAAAGCACGCTTGTTCCAGTTACGACCATCAAAAGCATCATAATCTTTGTTTGATGCAAAAAGGTGAGAAGCTGAATGTTTGATAGCAGATGCCCCATTTTTATTAATTGCTTCAGCTACATCTCCAACAGACTCGTTCATTAATTTTTTAATTAACTGATCATGTTCTGTCATCTTAGCTTTTAATGCTTTTAATGCTTCAGTGGCTTCAATACCACTACCATTTCCTTGTGTTAATTTTGCTTCCTCTTCTTCTGTAAGATTAGCTTCTTTTAACATTGCAGCAACTTCATCTTGGATAGATTTTAGTTCCAAATTTCCATCGTGCATTTCTTTCAACTCTTTGTTGAAAGCTGTTTTAATGTTAGCCACAAAATCGTCTCCGAATTGCGCTTTTAATTTTCCTAATTGGTCATCAGAAAAATCAACCTCTGTTTTAGCAGCATTTAGCGGAATTTCGGCTAATCCTAGAAAAGCCATCATCGCTATAGCCGTTTTTTTCAATTTCTCGAAAGGCATAATAAATAAAATTTAGTTAATAATTAATTTATAGTGATTTCATTTCACTCAACATTTGAACCATATCAATGGCTTTTTGTAAAGAACCTACGCCATCAGCGAAGCCAATTTCAAGAGCTTCATCTGTGAAAAAGGTTTTACCTGTAAGTACTCCTGGTACTTCTTTTTTCAAATTAGGTCTAAACAACATCACATCGTTTTGGAATTTACGAGCCAAAGGATTCAACATTTCTTCCTTAATTTTTTCGTATTTTCCTTCTAATGCTAATTTGAAAGCAAGGTTTTTGTCGGATGATTCATCCGCGTAGATTTCGTGTAATTCAAAACCTTTTTCGCTTAGGTATTTTCTATTGTCAGCAAATGAAATTACCACGCCAATAGACCCAATTGTAGCAGATATGTCATTTTCAGCCATTACATAATCTGGACGAGTTCCATACATAGAATACAAGTGAGCAGAGCAACATCCATCGTATAATGCTACTAATGGTTTTTTGCGCATTTTTCCGAATTCTAAAAATGGTGCAATTGCAGAAACACTTCCACCAGGACCATCAGAATACAAAACAGTTCCTATTACGTTTGGATTTCTTTCTGCTGCATAAAGAGCCGAAACAATTTCGTCTGAACCATACGTACACCAATCTCCATATTTGATTAATGCTCCAATCATGTTCACAATTGCCACAGTACCTTTTGGTGTGTTTATAGCTCCGTTTTCGTCTGGTCTTAATGTAGTTCCGTTATAAACGAAACGAATTAATCCATTAGCCTCAACCGTAGGCATTTTATCGGAAAAACTTCCGTTTAAAATTTGATGTGCAATTGAACCCCAAAAGTTCAAACTTTCAATAGACATTGCCCATTGACCTTTTGCGATTTCGTTTAAAAGTGGATTTACTTTCATAACCTAATTTTTATCAAAGTTTGATTTATTTCCTCGTAAACTTTGTGACATAGTTTGTCAGTTTGATTATCCACTTAAACCTTTTGTTTAAATAGAAAAATGGAATGAGCAATAATAATAACCACCACCAGGAGAAAGTTGTTTTCTTATGAACTACAACTTTCTTCGAATTGCTATTAAAAGAAGCCGAATGTTGATATTCTTTTTTATTGGTGGTATTTGTTTTGTCTTTTTTAGATTCCAAATGGACGCCTGATTTCTTTTGTTCTGATGTTTTGTTTCCTCTTTGAAACTTACCGGAACCAATGAAAGTGGTTTTTTTCTTTTCTCCAGTAGTAAGGTTTTCTTCTATTACTGTTAAACTATCTCCTTTTTCACCTTCATATGTAACTGAATTTTCAGAAGAAGTGTTTTCGGATTTAACTTGATTTTCTGTTTTAGTTTCATTTGTAGATTCATACTTAGTTTCCTCTTTGATATCTGATTTTACTTCTACTTTAATTTCCTCTTTTTCTTTCTGCTTGTTTTTGGAAACGGCACAGCTAGTAAATAAATTAAAAAAAGCTACTACTATTATCCAATAAAGAATAGATTGAATTGACAATTTTAACATCGGATTTGTTTTCATATTATCTGTTTTTTGGAAGTTTTAATTTTGAATAATTTGGAGCTTTAACATTCGATAAAAAGAATGGCTTATATTCTTCGTAAGCATCAAAACAAGGACATTCTTTAATTCTTTCCCATGATTCAATTGCTCCGTTCTTATTTTTATCATCTGAAAAATGATAGTGCCCAAGAATCATTACATTTTGCAAATCATTTCCGTTATCTTTTAGCCATTGAATAGCTAACATAATTTGTTTTAAAATAGCATCTTTCTGCGCCTGTGTTCGGGTATCTTTACCTTTCCAAATAGGTTTCTCTTTTGTTCCTAAATTTTCAATACCACCACGATATGAAATATGGATACATTCTTCATTAAATCCAGCAACCCCATTTGTTGGTAAATTAAAATTTTGAAGTTGATGTACGGTTCCATCAAAGTCAACCCAACGATGATAACCTGGTGATTTCCATCCTAACCCTTTAGGTTTTGGAGAATACCAAAATTTTTCCATTGCTTCTCGTGTTCCTGTGCCTGCTTGACAATGAATCACGATGTACTTTACTTTTTTAGCTCTACTCATTTTCTGCATTTTTAGTTCCATCAAATTCAAACCACTTATTGTATTTTCTCAATACAACTCCTAATAATCCTTTAGCTTCTGAATAACCTAACACTGCTAAATTTTCAAGCCATGATATTACTAGCTGGAAAATAATTCCCGCGAACACTACATAGTAAAGCCACTGAAATGGATTTACTTCAAAACCTAAAAGTTCAGGTGTTTTAATTCTTGAGGAAAATGAGTTTAGTACAAAAAGTAGGGTAGTGTATGTGAAAAGTTTAAAAAGCATTCTTCCAAAAGGTCGGCTTCTAAAACGATTATTTTTTACTTTAATTGAAGCTTTAATTCCAGTTTGTGTTTCTGCAATTATTAAAAAAGAAAATGCGATGTAAACAACTATATCGACTCCTATACTTTGTTCAAAATAATATCGGATAGTTCCAGACATTGATGTAATAAAAAAAACTAACTCTATTTTTTTGAAGTATAGAATTTTAAAACAGGAGTGTAAAAAATCATTATAGTTTTCAAAACCGAATCCTTTGAGGAAATAATTAAGATGCTTCATTTTAATATATTTCCTACGAAAGTAAAGACGTTATTTCTCTTTTATTGTGACATAGTTTTGAAGTTCAAAACCCTTGTAGAACTTTGATTTTGCATTCTTGCTAGCCTTTTGTTTTTATCTTTTTCCCTGTAGAAAAGTCTTCTCAGGTTTTCATTTGAAAAACCAACTTCAAGTAATTCATATTTATCTATAAATCTATCAATTGCTTTTGTAATGTTCGCTTCTTTGTCATGTTCTAAGCAACCATCAACATAGTACATAAATGATATTCTAAATATATCTTCCAAAAGGTTATTGATATTTTTTACATTAGATTCAGGAAGTAATAATTCTTCGTAAAGTTTTTTTACTTCAATATACAATTGACCTTGAAATTCTAGGTTTCTTTTTTTTTCAATACTCAAGAAAATAAGAAATTGATCATTTCTTCCAATCTTTACATGATTAACTAATTGAGAATATAATATTTTACCTAATGATGAAAAAGGATAAATTTTAATTGATTTCGATTTAACACTCATGTAGCTGGCTTCTTTACCTTCCAATTCTTTGAAAAGAAAAGAAACTAAATGAGGTCTAATATTTACCGGAATCAATTCTGTCATTATAATTTATCTTTTATTTAATAATCAACTAATTTGTATAAATCACTCGGTTTTTTTGAAACATAAGTAAACATTATGCGATGACGAATGATGTTTAAAAATGTGAATCTTGTTAGGAACCAACGCCACTTAATTAAATTCAAATTATAATCAAGTGTAATCATGACATCTAACATTTCTCGGTCTACTTGATATGATACATATCCCATTGCGTTTCGCCAATCGTGAAGGAAAGCAGCAACTTCAAATAAAGATGATGAACGCTCTTTTACAAATGTTGCACCATCATATGAAAATTTGCCAGCTTCAAAATCTGCAATAGCTTTCCAAAGTATTTTTCTAATTGGAGAATTCCAACGATATGGATGAAGCTCACTTAGCATGAATTGCTTTCCTTCTTCCCATTCTTCTGGAGATACTTGATATATAAAACGATTAAGCCTTGATTTTTTCATATCAGAAAATGTTTCCGTTAATAAATATTTCATCAACTTGTGATTCAGAAATATTAAAAGCCTGTGCTACAATTCCAATAAAAGGATGTGAACGCTCAAATTTAGTTGCACGCTTAACCGAAATTAAAGCCTCTATCTTTTCTTTATTTGATAAAATTCCTAATTGATGCAACTCAATGATTTTATCAACTATATCTTGTTCAGTAATTCCCATTAACTCTAATTGAACAAAAAAAGGAATTACGCTAATTGTGTCAGGAATTATCGGCTTGTTAGCATCGGATATTTCCTCTAGTGTTTTATAAATTATTTCAAAATTAACTCCTTGCGGTTCTTCTGCAAACTCTGTATAACCGCCATTATCGTTATAAACTCTATAAACTATCATAATTAAAATTCATTTAAAAAGTTAGGTTTTTCACGTCCAATTCCCATATAGTCAATAGTCATAATTTGGTGATTCGCTCCCGCTGTTGTTATAGTAGCTGTTAATCCACATCCAAATCTTCGACCATTTACAGGTACATTAGTAGTATGTGTAACATCAAGTACGACTACGCCAAAATAATCTATTAGCTTACATCTAACTTCATAATTATCTATATACTCAATTAATACTTTGTAATCATCTCCTGGACTTGAAATACCATTACTGCTTAATGTTACTGATGCACTTGAACTCTCTACATTGAGGTCTCTTGCTTTAAACGATGCTTCGCTACCTAATATTTCTAAATAAACTCCATTTGCTTGAGCAGTAGATGTCGTAGAAGAATGAAAGCCAATACGAATTTGTCTATCTCTTGCATCAGAATTTGACATTAATTTAAAAATCCCAAAGAATGTTAGTCCTTTTCTTGATCGTAGTCCTGTATAAATCGGATTAGATGTATCAGTAAATCGATACCCACCATTCGCAGTCGTTCCTGACATTAGTATATGACAACCTGTATAATCACTTCCACTATCTGAAAATGTACCATTTGTCCGACTTCCTCCTGATATAGCAGCACCTATAAATGGAGGTTGAAGTAAATTATCATAATAAAAATCAGAAAAACTCCACGTTGATTGATTGAATGTTTGCCTAAAACTACTCTTTGGAATCATTTCTTGATTTCCTGAAGCATCAGTAGTGTAAACGCTGTCAGGTGTAGTGGATTTGTCGAGTTTGGTGTTATCCCAATTCTTAAATAAAAGCTCGCTATAAGAATTACCATATTTCAAACAAACTTTACCAGCTGGAGGTATAATTAAATCGGTTTCATCTAAAAAGAAAAACTTAGAATTAGCGGTTCCTGCTCCATCATGCAATAAAGTAATTGGTGTTGTTCCTGTATTTTCAACAAATAAATCTTTTCCATCATAAGGAACTTCAGCACTTGGATTTCCAGAAATTAAAGACAGACCAAAACCATCTATTGAAATCAACCCAGGATTAGAAAAAGCATAACGACTATTACCTTCAGGGCGTAATTGAATGACTGCGTTTGTTCCTGATAGATAAGGATCACCATAGCCTAATGATTCCGATTTCTTTTTATAAACATTGCCTACGATTGGTTCTGCTGGAGTTCCTACAGTTCCATCGGTAACTAAAAAGAACGTTACTGGAAGAAGATTGTTTTCTATTGTTGGTGCTGATGGATTAGTATCTGATTCAGGACCATAGACTAATTCAAATCCATTTTCTTGATTAGCACATAAATAACAAAGCTTTTGTTTTCCTTCAGTTGATAGTGTTATTGGAATTGTTATTTCGGAATTGTTTGTATATAAGACACTTAATATTAACCACTTCCATAATTCGTTTATGATTATATCTGTGCCGACTATTTCTAATCCTGTATTTTCTACAATACGAGTATCAGCAGTTCTAGCATGAAGCTCGTTTAGAGCATCACGCAATTTATTAATTAATTCTGCATCCACATAAGTATGTTCTCCAAATTGTTGCATGATTGCAAGAAGTTCGGCTGAGTTTACTTTATCTGTAAATTGAATGGGTAAATTACTCATGTCTATAATTGAATTGGTAAGAAACTAGGTAAACCAAACGATGTCAATACACCATATCCGGCAGGAAACATTGATATCGTTTGTACTTCAACTTCAGTTGAAGATTGATTTGATTTGAAAACACATTTTGGCTTTGCATTTTGGTAAAAATCATTTCTGCCAATAATGATATTTTTACCATTATTTAAATTGATTTTGAAATACTTAGCCTTTTTAATTAAAGCAATTCTTTCAGAACGGTTTTCGTCATGGTTAGGAAAACGGAATTCAAGTTTTTGCTTGAAAGGATTTCCTGCATTATTTTCTTCTGATTGTTCAGCAAAGGAAACGGAACCTAAACCAACATATGTTTTTTGAAAATCATAGTTATCAAATAATGAATTGAAGAATGGTTGCCAATTATCTATAGCCGATGGATATGCATTTGCTACAAATGAAACTTCTACACCGCAGATATAAACTGGTAATCCTTTTACTTTTGCTAACTGACTCATTATGAATAAATAAAAATGTTTTCCTTTTTGTTCAAAGTTAAACAAAAAAAGTTTTCCTAAAAAGGAAAACTTTTGAATTTGACAAATTTTTTTTACAATTATTCTTTCAATTGATCTACTGGAGTAAGTGAAGCTGCAATAATCATAAATTGACAATTGGTTCCGTGGATATGAATTTTGTTTTCATGTTCATAAAAACGAATTTCAATAGGTGAGCATCTGTAGTATTCAGCATTTAACGTTTTAACCTTGTCATCAATTTTTTGCTTTAATGCGGTGATTTCGTATGACGTAACAATCTTAGCATTCAATGCTTTTAAAAAATATTCAAATTCTTCATGAAGTCGGTTTTTGGCTCTTGTAGAATATGCATAATACAAGAAGTAGTGTGTGATTTTCATTTTTTCATTTTTTTAATTTGACTTTGTTTTAATTTAATTCTTTCGGCTAATGAATTCATAAAAGCTAGATGTTTCATTTGATTTGAATGAACACTTTTTTTAGAATAGTGATGAATCATATCTTCAAGGTTTTTTATGTCATGTTCTAAAAGTTCTATCTTTTGTTTATCTGTACATTTTTCAATATAATTTTCACTAACAATGTCTGGTTGAAATTTTGGATTTTCCATACTTAAAAATTTTCTGGTTTTTCAATTCGTTCAAACTCGATAACCCAAACCCATGGATTTGATTTCCATGAAGATTCTCCATTTATTTTTTTCCATAAAAGTTCAAAACCATATAAGGCAGTCATCCAGTCAGTATCTTTTTCGTATTGCATACATCCTTCAAAGATGGCATCCATTTCAGTAATATCTTGTAAGCGTTCTACTCTTACATTATTAATTTTTAAAAATAACCTACAAGCTTTTTTTGGCATATGGATGGATGGTTTCCATTTCATTGATTGATGCTCTGGATTTGCTTTATACAAATAGTACATTGGTTTTTCTTCATAACCAACTGGAGCAAAGCTTTCACGGACCCAAAGAATATCTCCTACGTCGTAAGGTTTTTTTAATTCTTTAATTTCAAAATCTTTGCCATGTGCCCAAATTGAGTCAAGATATTCTATTTCCCAATTATCAGGATTTGTATTGATATAATTTAATCCTTTAGTTCTACGAGTTTGTGTTTTACGACCTGCTAAAATAGCCTGTACCATTTCGGTACTAAATAAAATAGGTTTTGTGTTCATATGTAATTAATTAAGTGTTATGCGGTCTTTTTATTTTCTATAAGTTCAAATGTTTGATGATTACATGGGATGTATAAATTTCCTTGCTGTAATCCTTGATTAATTCTTTCAGGTGTAAAATGATTCGTGTAAAATGGACCTTGTACGCCTTTCATAGTATCTACATAGAAAAGTATGTTATCCATCATGTTAACTTTTGACAAAAAGAAATCATCGTTTTCGGCCTGTTGAAGAATAAGCTTGAAAACAAAGTTGCTTTTTTCTTGAACCGGACGCAGTACGTATAATAATCCTAAGACAAAAGCAGTTTTAATTTCTTTTTTATAGTAGGAATCATTTCCATCACCTTCGTAAATTTTGGTGTAACCATACATTTCTTTAGATACTGGATGTTTAACAAATAAAATTTTGTTTTCAACGCAATCTCCATTTTTTCTAAAACAATCTTCAAACGAAGCTTGTTCTAATGCTGCACGAATCATTATTTTTTTCATAATTCTAATTTTTCAATTCTTCGAAAAGCTAATTGTGATTGATTTCCAATAAAATTACTTAGTCCAAAATTGAATGTATATTCAACATCATTCTGAATTAAGTAAACAAAACAGTTACATGCTTGTTCTAATTCATCCCAAGATTTCACATTAGAAAATATTTTCGAAATTTCATTTTTTGAATACATGGTAAAAAAAATTTAATTTTTTCATCTTATTAGTTTAGTTTTCTATTTTCACTTTCTCAACCTCTCAACACTTGATTATCAAGTGTTTACACTGTTTTATGTTGAGATTGTTACAGAAACAAAAAAGACTTTCTCAACATTCTGTAACATTCTCAACACTTTCTCAACCTTAATTTATTGATTTTAAGTACTTTATTATGTTGAGAAAGTTGAGAGTTAGTTTTTACACCTCACAACTCTTTTTTAATAGTTTTTCTTTTTGGGGGTGTAAGGGGGTCAGCCAGAAATTTTTTGTTCAATTCCGAAAATGTCGTCATCTGATGGCGGTGGATTGAACAAAGTACCTTCATTCATTTGAAAGCTCACACTCATTATAATGTCGTCTTTCAAAATGTCATTCATATTATTCATATCAATTACAATTGCCGATGAACGTACTGCTGCTCTTCCAGTATCAAAACTATAGGATGAAACTTTTTCCTTTATTAAACCAGCACTTTCCACTTGTTCCATTAATGTTGATTTTGTTGGTGGAGCTTCGTGATACATTTGCCACCATTGTTTGTTTATTATTCCGTACATTCGTGACCATTGCAGGTATAATAAATTACTCTCAATATTAACTTCACGATGTACAGTAATTCTGTTATCCATAGAACCACGTAAACAAGCAATGAAAACATCCCAGAATTTATTTAACATAGATCCGCTGTTAATTCTACGTAACTGATTATTTACTCCTTCTCTAAAATGCTGAATCATATCATGCTGGGTGAAAGGGAACTGAACAATCTGTTTATCGCGTAGAATTTGATAAAACGATGCTAATATTGACATGTTAGCAATCATACGTTCTTTAGCTTCAGGAAAAGTTTCTTTTAAAATTTGTTTCCAATTACGCTGAACTTTATCCAGGTCTTCAACAATAGCTTTTCTGTGTCGTAAAATTTCGTGAGCATAACCACTCATACCATCGCGCATCATATCTTTTAATTTGTCAAACTCTTTTAATTCATCAGAATTAAAGATGTTTTTTGACATTTCGTTCCAAACCAAACGCTGTATTAATGGTTCTACATCTGGAAAATCATTACCGGTAAGAATAACTCCTGATTCGATAGGTACATAGTCTGTAGAAATATGTGAATCTAAATTTCCTTTGGTGTAACCAATGTTATCGTAGAACTGCTTTAACATTCCATCATGCTCACGATTTCCACGTTTGTATTCACTTAAAAGTGAAATACCATTTCTAAATTGCGCTGTAGAACGTACAGCTCCTTTTGCTGTTGAAATATTCGCTTCTAAATTGATAGGGCTTTGAGGAATTCCTGTAAGGCCTTGAACAATTTCAATTAACTCATCTTTTCCAGTTCCTCCTGGTCCACATAAAAATAGAATAGGGAAGCGGTTTAATTTTTCAATAACAACATCACGGAATAAGCAGGTAAAACCAAATAGGATTGCTGAAATTGTATGCTCTCTGTGAACTTTATAAACTTGCATTAAGAAAGTTGAAAAGTTTATTGGATTTTGCATTTTTATAAAACGCTTTTGCGAAGGAAATTTCGTTGTGTCGTTTTTGTAAATTGAGTTTGCCGATGGAATGTAATAGTGAACATCATTCAAAATTAAAATTCCATTATCGTTAATCTCTACATCTTTTCCATCTTCAGTCAAAGCATTATTATTCCAACACCAAAATTTTCCATCAGGTTGCCATCCTAAAACATCTATTTTAGAACCGCTTCCCATTTTTTCAAACAGATAATCGCAAAGCTTCATTAAATCATTAGCATTTCCTTTGAAACGAAAATCCCCATGGTTACTCACCATTTTTCTGAATCCTATTAAGGTTAAGAAATTCTCTGAATCGGTGTCAAAAATGTATTCTTTGTTCACTACATTTTTAATTCTAACCAATTTCTTTGCCTTACCTTCATCACGCATATGATTAATAATTTCTATCTCGAAATTTGAAAGAGAAGAGAAATAAACTTTTCCATCTGTTCCTTCTGGAAGTGCTGCCCAAATTTGATTGTTAGCTATGAAAAGACCATATCGTTTGATGTCTTCTTCTAATTCCGGTAATGGAATGTTTATATTTTTTGGCAATTCGTATTGTGTGAACGAATTGCTTACGAACTCTACTACAATGCTTTCTTGATAATCTTTTATCCATTTTTTAATAGAAGTGATTTTAATTTTACTTTCTTTTTGAAGCCATCCTGCATAAATTTCGACCATTGCACTGTCTGAAATTTGTGCAATAAGTTCGGCTAAACTTTGAGCGCCTTTACTTTTATCAATGTCAGAACCTTGTAGTTTTTCTTCCATCAAAATTTTAAAAGCATCTTTTCTTATTTCGTGATTAAACATAACCTGTAAACCACCGCACAACGAAATAACATCAGCGTATGCTCTTGAGAAATCATCAGGGTCAAAATCCAATGTAATAACTTCAACACGGAAACCAAGCTTCAAAAATATTTCAGCATGCTTTACAACCGAACGTTTTCCTGCTGCATCAGGATCCATTACAAAAACAATTTTATCACATAACTTTCTAAGTTCGTTCATTTGTTGTTCTGTAATAGCAGTTCCACAAGGTGCAACGGTATTGATGCATCCGTATTTATGCATCGCAATTACATCATTGTAACCTTCTACAATAAAAACTTCATTGCGTTTACGGATTTCTGTACGTGCTTTATGTAAGCCAAACCATACTTTACTTTTGTCATAAAGTATATTGTCCGAATCTACTTTTGGATTTATCCATTTAGCAGCTTCTTTTTTGCCTGATAAATCTCTTCCAGCTAAACCAATTAATAATCCATTTTTGTCGTGAATAGGATAGATTACACGATTTGTATATTTATCATACACATTGTGCTGTCCTTCTCCTAGAAGTCCTAATTTAATCCCTTCTTTTACTCTTCCAGAATTTTTAAGTAAATCATAAAGAAAATTTTCAGGAGCATAACCAATTCCCCATTCAATAATATCATCTTGAGTATATTTTCTTTTCTCAAAAATTTCTTGTTTGGCTGGATGATTATCCTGAAGCTGATGGAACTGTTTTTGATATTGTTCAAGTGTTGCTTTTAAAACAGGTCGAATTTCTTCCTTTTTAGAAATTTCGGCCGCTTTCTTTTGTGCCATTTCAGAATCTTCGTAATGAATACTTTCATTATATTTCTGTGCTAAATACTCTATAGCTTCAGGATAACTCCAACCTTTTAGCTCCATTAAAAAGTTGATAAGATTTCCACCTTTTCCTGATGAAAAATCTTTCCAAATTTGTTTTACTGGAGACACCATAAACGATGGTGATTTTTCCTCTACGAATGGCGACTTACCTTTAAGGTTAGCCCCAGAACGTTTTAACTCAACAAAATCTGCAATCACATCTTGAATTATTGCAATGTCAAGTATTTTGTCTATAAATTCTCTTTTTATATACCCCATAGTTATAGACTTTCAGGATTAATCACTTCTATCTGAAGTGCCAATTGAGTTTCTAATTGATTTAATTCTTTTTCATTTACACTTACTAACTTTTCTTTTTGAGCTGGAGTAAATAAATCACTCTCTTTAATTTGTTGAATTCGAGCTTCAACAGCATTGATTTTTGATTTTATAATTTCTTTAGTCATAATTATTAGTTTTAAAAACTCCCTCCGAAAAGGGAGTGTTTGAAAATCACTATGTAAGCACACATAGCTTGAAAAAAAAGAACGTATTTTTAAATAATATTTATTAAGGCAGATAGCTTTGTAAGTTCTTGTTTAGTTTGAACTACAAACTTTTCATAAAGCTTATGTTTTAGTTGATGAAATGTTCCAAGAGGTATTCCTAAGTCTTCAGCAATCACATCATTTGTTTTGTCAGTACTGGAGAGTTTAATTAAATCAACTTCTTGTTTTGTTAATCGTTGTCCATTTACTAATGGAAGTTTACAAAGAATACCTTCAAATTGACACTTCCCGTGATTAGGACATGGCCAATATTCACCATTTTGCAATTCTCCATTTTTTATATCTCCTTGAAAGTCCAAGCCCCCAAATCTACAGATGGCAAATTGTTCTATTCTTTTAATATCAGATGTGGGATGAAATTCATGAAGAGCTAGTTTAACTTCTATGTCTTTATTAATTTCTTCTTTTAAGACTTCAATAGTTGCGAATGATAATTCTGAAAATGTTTTAATCTTTCCGTTTTGAATAGCTTTCAATTGATTTTCGTGTAGAAAAAATTCTACCGAATCGCATATCATACCAGGATAAACTTTTGCATTAGTTGAGATTGTTGTGTTCATAATTGTAAATTTTTAAGTGAATTTTAAGCTGAAATTTTTTCTGTTAATTTTTCTTTATCTGATTTATTTCTTTTCGCCAAGTCGACCAGTGCGTTAAGAATGTCTAATCTTTTTTCATGAGAGGGAGATGTTCTCGACCTTACTTTTCTAATTGTTGATTTAGAAGGTAGTTTTATACCACGTTTTTTTTTCATAATTGTAATTACTTCATCAACATAAGAATATGGTAAATGTTCATCTAAGAAGCCATACACATTCTCAATGTGTAAGTGCATATTTTTTGTTTGCTTTTTTTGTTGTAACATTGTATTAAAGTTTTCCTTATTTGTTACAAAGTTATCCAAAGTTCAACCATATAAGCAAACTTTTATGTAAAAGTTTTCCTTTTTGGTTGTAATTTATAATAGTTCTAAATAATTGTTTATGAGTTTTAATAAGAAAGTAAAAGAGTATTTTAAATCTCAAGGTTTGTCAAATAGGCAAGTTTCAGAGATTATGGATGGTTATTCAGAAACGATGATTTCAAAAGTTCTGAATAAAGATGATTTGTCTACTGCTTTTTTAGAAAAAATGTTAAAATATTTTCCACAGCTTGACTATAATTATTTTTTAAAAGATGCAGAGGTATTATTTCAAGTGAATGAAGAAGATACTGTTTATAAGAAACGTAGTGAGGATCTAATAGAAGAAATTAAGGAAAGAATTAATGAATTAGAACATATTGTGTCACGAAAATGACACGCTTATAATATAACTCGCTGTCAATCAGTGTGCATTAGAATCCTGGCGCGATCACAAAAAGCCTTGCATTTGCAAGGCTTTTTTGTTTTTGGTAGTTTCTTATAATATTTTTGTTTTGGTGAAAAGTTTTATATATTTGAGAATATAATGAGCAATACTCCTTTATGAAAAGAATCCTTCTAATCATATTTCCAATTTTATCTTTTTCTCAAGTTAAAGTCTTGAGTGATATTGATTTTTCAAAAAATGAATATAAACTAGTCTTTACTCATGAAAGAGCTTACGATACAATTAATCAAATTTCTCATACATTTAAAGATTTTGTGATTTCAGATAAAAAAGAATTAATTGAATTACAGAATAACTGGATTGTAACTGAAGAAACAGATGAACTAATGGAATGTGGTTATGATTATAGTATTTATGTGATTAATAAAGATTCTATCATAGGAACGATGTATATTAATATTAGTTGTGGATTTGTATTTGCGTCTGGAATTGGTAAAACTTGTGTTTTTGAAGGTAATCCTTTTAAAAAATTAAAAGTTGATAAACCTATTTATAGAAAGTGTTTTTCTTCAAATTCAATTGAAGAAGCAAGAAAAATACATCATAAAATAATCGCAAAACAAGGAGTTTATTACCCTGATAAGAGATTTAATGATTGGATAGATTATGAAGGAGAGGCTTACATTAGTATAACACTTAAAAATGATACTTTAAAAAGTCACCAAGATATAATAAATGATTTTGATGAGAAATTTGGGAAGTTAAATCAGTATATTGACTTCAGAGGATTCAGTAAGGATAATTTTAGTGGTTGGATATACTGTAATAAAACTATTTTTGATGATTTAATTTTAATTTCAAATAAATCAGAATGGGAAGATTACGATGTTAACATTAAAATTGATTCATGGAATTCTTTTACTGGTCAAAAAATAGATTTTATTGTATGTGTTTTTTCTGAGAGCAATAAGAAAATTCAAAAAATTAATTGATTATTACTTATTTTAAATTATTCAAGCTCCAATTACTCCACACACTTCAAAAACTCTATAAAATAACTATCTGGTTTGGTTTTTGATTGTAAATTTTCAGATATTAATTCACTTTTTAAGATGTAATCTTTAGTTTCTGCGTCAAATTGAATTCGCATTATGCTAATGGGACTAGTTTTTAAATCTTCGTAATTACTTTTTGTGAAATAAAAATAACTGGTTAATATTCTAATGTTGTTTTTTTCATTTTCATCATACATTAATTCGCTACAATTTTCATCGTTTGCGCTTAATAGAGTTAAGATTTTACCATTAGCCAATTGCAATATAATTTTTGATTTTTTTGTAATACAATTGGTTTTAATAAAATCTTTACTTTTTTGTAATTGTTGAATGCTCAACATTGGAATATCATTATTATTCAATAGAGAAAAAAATAAGTATTCGTTAGAGTTGCCAAATATTTTTTCGTGCATTAATACTTTTGGTAATACTTTTAAAGAAGTAGAGTCTGTTTTTTCTTCAATATCGTAAATACAGTCTTTTTTTTGAGCGGTAACACTTAACGTAAGTAATAATAAAAGCGATAAAAGGTATTTCATTTGGATTATAATTTGGTGCAAAGTAAAATTATTTTTTCATTATTCATATTCGTGGTAAAAAATGCAAAAATTGTTCCACCATCTTGAATTTTATATTTTTTCTTTATTTCTTCAGGTTTTATGGGGAAATTACGGGTTGAAACATTCATTTTTTTACCTTGAATGTAGGCTGAAATTTCTTTCTTTTGAAACGGAACAATCGCATCAATACTAAATTTTCTACCCGGAAATTCTACTATTTCATCAGAAGTATATAAATGAGAATGTTGGTGCAATTTATTGACTAAGAACAACTCAGAAACGGCTTCAAAAGCTCCTGATTTCATTAAAGAAGCATTTGGCTCGTATACGTATTTTTTTGGCAAACTATAACGAGCAGAATAGTTTTTTGAACTTTCAATTCGAGTAATCGTTTGTTTTTCTTTTTCAATATTAACCGCTATAATTTCGGGTGATTCTGTAAAGTCTTTTTCAATTTTCCAAAGTAACTCCTTAACTTCATTATCAACTGCAACGACGTGAATTTCAGCAACATTTTTCAATTCCAATAAACCGGCATGAAGATCTAAAATAGGAGCAGTTTTAATTAAAAGGGTATTAGTGAATTGATAATAAAAATCTTGTAATTCCACTACATTAGGTAAACAATCGGCCAACATGAATACTTTCCCTTTGGCGTCATTTCTTCTGGAAGGATCTATGTAAATGCAATCGAATTTCTGATTTAATTGTTCTAAAATTTTTGTGCTGTCGCCTTGATGACATTCAATATTACTTACTTTTAAAACTTCACAATTATGTTTTACAATTTTCGATAAATCAGAATTTAACTCGCAATGAATCAAATATTTAAAAACTTTTGAAAAGTAGTAATCGTCAATCCCAAATCCGCCTGTACAATCGATTAATTTTTCTCCTGAAACCAATGAAGCTTTGTATTTTGCTGTAGTTTCTGAAGATGTTTGTTCAATAGATATTTTCTCTGGATAAATGATATTTTCTGTAGAAAACCACGTGGGAAGTTTATCTTTTGCTTTCTTTTTTGCAATGATTTGATTGATGATTTCGGCATAAGAAACTTCGGGAAATAAATTTTTCTTTAAAGCTAATTTTGTGCTATCTGTATTAAGATTCTCGTTTATAAAATCCTGAATATCATTATGTAATATACCATCTATATTCAAATCTATAAGTTTTTTGTAAGTACTTTAATAAACTTATTATCTGGGAAAAATTCTTTGCCAATTACTTTTAATGAAGTGTAAAACGGAACTGCAATAATCATTCCTACGATGCCAAATAAAATGCCCGTAATTAAAATTACTAAAAATATCTCTAAAGGATGTGAGTTGGTACTTTTGGAAAAAATTAGAGGAGAAGTGAAATTATTATCGATAACTTGAACTAATGACATTCCAATTAAGACATAAATTGCTGTTGGCAAAGTTTCGGATGCAAAATCAGCCCCAGTTCCAATTCCGCTTGTCATAATTAATAAACTAGCTACAATTGAAGCAATTAATGGTCCTACATAAGGAACAATATTAAATATGGCGCAAAGTAAGGCTATTATGATAGCGTTTTCTACACCAAAAATAAAGAATATAATGATGTATAAAATCATAATTATGGTTAATTGCAATAATAAACCAAGAAAATAACTTGATAATAAACGATTTATATCATGAATAGAGTTTAGTATTTTTTCTTTTTGATTTTCAGGGAGTAGTTTTTTAAACTTACTATAAAAGGAATGATTTTCTTTTAAAATGAAAAAAGTTATAAAAAGGACAGAAGCAAATCCTACACTAAAATTTCCTATTGTGTTTAAAAAACTATTTAAAAAATTAGGAATAAACTCAAAAGTTGTAAACGAAGATAATTTACTGCTTTCTATTAATTGTTTTGTGTTTATGTTATAAGAATCTAAAAAAACAGTAATGTTTTCAAGAAGTAAATGGTAGTTTCTTTCTAGTGAACTAACATCTAATAAAGATAAATTTTCACTTTGTGCAAGTATAAGCGGAACAAAAAGTAAAATGAAGCCTGAAATGATTATAAACGCAACAACTATAGCAGTTATAACTGCTATAGTATTTTTAAACTTAAATTTTCTTTTTAAAAAATTTACTAAAGGATTTAATAATAAAGAAATTACAATTGCTACAAGACAATAAATTATAACGGTTGTTATTTTGTACAAAAAAAATAATGCTAAACAACTGACTAACAATATTGCAACTGCTTTTACGATTCCTACGGTAATATCTTTTGAAGTCATGTGCTTAATTTTTAAAAACGTAGTTTATAATATTAGCACCCATTTTAAGTGCTTTTTCTCTTACTGTTTGTGGATCGTTATGAACTTCTGTATCTTCCCATCCATCGCCTAAATCGGCTTCATACGTGTAAAGTAAAACGATTCTATCTTCTATAAATATCCCAAAAGCTTGTGGCTGCTTATTATCGTGTTCGTGAATTTTAGGCAAACCATTTGGAAAAGCGTAAGGTTTTTGAAAGATAATATGATTGGCAGGAATTACTGTTAATGGATTATCAGGAAATACTTTTTTTATTTCTTTTCGAATGAATTCGTCCATTCCATAATTATCATCAATATGTAAAAAACCACCAGAAGTAAGGTAGTTTCTAAGATTAATTACATCGTTAGCACTAAAAACAACATTTCCATGACCGGTCATGTGAATAAAAGGATAGGTGAATATTTCGGCACTTCCTACTTCAACAGTTCCTACTTTTGTATTTAATGTTGTGTTTATATTTTGATTGCAAAACTTAACTAAATTAGGTAATGATGTCGGATTTGCATACCAATCGCCACCACCAGCATATTTGGCAACTGCAATTTCTTGGGAAATTCCCCAATTCCAAAGTAACAAAATTCCAACTAAAATTAATTTATTCATTCTGTAATGCAATTGTATGACAAGCCACTAAAGCGGCAGTTTCTGTTCGTAATCTTGTATTTCCCAAAGTTACTGGAATAAATTGATTAGCAATCGATAAATTAATTTCTTTTGTAGAAAAATCACCTTCTGGACCTATTAAAATCGTGATTTTTGAGTTTTGTTTGATTTCATTTTTAAACGATTTTTTATCTGTTTCTTCACAATGCGCAATAAATTTTTGTCCTTCGAAATTCAATTTTACAAACTGAGAAAATGAGATAGGTTCGTTTATTTTAGGTAAATAATAGTGTAACGATTGTTTCATAGCAGCTTGAATAATTTTTTCAGCTCTATCAATTTTATATACTTTTCGTTCTGAATGATCACAGATAATTGGGGTAATTTCATGAATACCAATTTCAGTAGCTTTCTCTAAAAACCATTCTAATCGGTCGTTCATTTTAGTAGGAGCAACCGCAATGTGTGTGTAAAAAGCAACAGGTTCTTGAAAAGTTTCTTTTGCAATTTTAACTTCGCATTTTTTTTCGGAAGCCAAAATAATTTCCGACTCAAATAAAAAACCTAATCCGTTAGTGATAAATATTGTATCACCTTCTTTTTTACGTAATACTTTAACTATGTGTTTACTTTCTTCTTTATCAAAAAAGTAGGTTGAATCTCCTTGTTTTATTTCGGAATTATAGAATAGTTGCATATTTTTTTAATTTTTATCTAACCAGTTTTTCCAATCTTTTCCTACGTTTTCCCAATTGTAAATTTCGTGGTTTGGTTCTCTTTTTTCATTAACGGGAAAAAAGTTATGTTCTACATCGAAATATGGTTTAAATTCTATTTTTTTTAATCCCAGTTGAATACCCTCTATTTGTAACAAATCGTTATATGGCGCATTCCAATCTTTTGTGCCATAAGTAATTAAAACAGGAATTTTAAGTTTTTTAAGATATTTAGCTGATGGTTGAGAAAAATCATAAGTTGCTTTATAAGTATCCCCACCATTGTATTCCAAATTGTTTTTATTTTCAACAACGAAATTCCAATATTCAATTATTTCATAGCTTTTTTGTTTAAAAATTTCTTCTTCAAGCATATTTAAAATTCTACCATATGGATTTCCTCCTGAATAAATTAGATGTGTAACTCTCTTATTTTTTGTTGCTAATTTTGCAACAATTGTGCTTCCTTCTGAATGGCCTGCAAGAACTAATTTGTTTTTTGAAACCCATTTTTCTTTTAAAAGTTTTTTAATTATAAAATCATTTCTTTCCACATAATAATCTAAATAATTATGATCTGAATAAACTTTAGGAACACTGTCGTTTTCAACTAAATATTGATAATTATTTTTTAAATCTTTAACATCAGAAATTACAGGAATACCTGGTTTTCCAATTATTATCAAATGAAAATCTGTTAAAAAATCATTTTCATCAAATGGAAAAGTTCCATATAATCCAGTTTCATCGTATTTTAAAACGGGTTGTGGCATACTTCCTTGACACCAAAAAAATAATGGTTTCTGAATGTTTTCTTCCCCTTTTTTTGACTTAATTATAACATCAACGGTTAGTTTTTTATAATCTAATAGCAAATGTTTATAACCGAAATCTTCTGGCTTTTTTTGAGAAAAAGAGGTTATTGAAAATAATAATAATAAAATAATTTTCTTCATATATTAAAATTCAATTCGTGCTTTTGATGTTATTTCGGCATTACTAAAATTCCCTTCTAAAAAGTTATAGTAACCTACAATTCCAATCATGGCTGCGTTGTCGGTTGTGTATTCAAATTTTGGAATATAAGTTTTCCAACCGTATTTTTTTTCAGCTTCTTTCAATGTGGTTCTAATGCCTGAATTTGCCGAAACACCACCACCAATGGCAATTTTGTTAATTCCAGTTTCGGCAACAGCTAATTTCAACTTATCCATTAAAATATTGATAATGGTAGATTGAATAGAAGCGCAAATATCGGCTTTGTTTTCTTCAATAAAATTAGGATTTAATGCCGCATTTTTCTGAATAAAATATAAAATCTGAGTTTTTAAACCACTAAAGCTAAAATTTAATCCAGGAACTTTTGGCTTGGTAAAAGGAAATGCTTTTGGATTACCTTCTTGAGCAAATTTATCTATTAATGGTCCGCCAGGATAGGGAAGTCCTAGTATTTTTGCCGATTTATCAAATGCTTCTCCTACAGCATCATCTGTTGTTTCTCCAATAATTTCCATATCAAAAAAACTAGTCACTTTTACAATTTGAGTATGTCCGCCTGAAATAGTTAAAGCTAAAAACGGAAATGTTGGTTTTTCGTAACCTTCTTCTGCAATAAAATGAGCTAAAATATGCGCTTTCATATGATTTATAGCAATTAAAGGAATGTCTAAAGCCATACTCATAGACTTCGCAAAAGAACCTCCAACAAGTAACGACCCCATTAATCCAGGACCTTGAGTAAAAGCAATACAATTTAAATCTTCTTTTGTAATCCCTGCTTTTTTAATTGCTATATCAACTACAGGAACAATGTTTTGCTGATGTGCTCTTGAAGCGAGTTCAGGAACAACGCCACCATATTCTTCATGTATTGCTTGTCTGGCAACAATATTAGATAAAACAATATCGTTACAAAGTATGGCTGCCGATGTATCATCACATGAACTTTCTATGGCTAAAGTAAATATTTTTTTTTCTAGCATTTTTAGGCACGAAATTTGAATTAAAGATATTGTAAATTATCTTACAAAATTCCTTATTTTTGTTGGATTACTACTCAAGAGGTAATTGATTGCAAATTTAAAACAAAAGATTGTATCAAAAAATTTAAAAAAATAGTATTTCGAATTATAATAGGAATTCTCCTGTTGTTACTTCTTTTGGGAGTTCTTTTGTCATTACCTTCAGTTCAAACGTATTTAGGTAAATATGCAACAGAAAGCATAAATAAATCATTTGGAACAAACATTACTATTGGTACAGTTGCCGTTACTCCATTTGGAAGTGTTAAATTAGGCGAAGTATTGGTTTTGGACCATCATAAAGACACTTTATTTTATATAAAAAAACTAAATACATCTATTCTGAGTTTCAAAAAAATTTATGATCCAGGACACCCGTATCTAAAAGATGTGATAATGCATGGTTTAGATGTTCGTATCATAAATTATAAAAATGAAAATTATACTAATTTAGATAAATTCATTGAAGCTTTTGATGATGGTTCTCCTTCTTCGGGTAAATTTAGGATGAAAGCTAATAAAATGACCGTTTTTACTAGTCGTTTTCAATATATAGATTATAATCTTTCTACTCCAAAAATGCTCGATTTTACTCAGCTTAACGGTGTAATTGAAGATTTTTTCATAAAAGGAGCAAATGTAACTACATATATAAACAAATTATCATTTCAAGATCATAGAGGATTAAAGGTTGAAAATATTACATCTGATTTTACTTACACCAAAAAGAATATTTTACTGAATGATTTAACAATGAAAACTACCGAGTCTGAAATGATTGGTAGAGTAGAGTTAAAATATAATCGCAAAGATTTTTCAGATTTTAATAATAAAGTAATTTTTGATGTTCAATTTGATAAAGCATCAATAGCTACTAACGATTTGAATTATTTTTATAATGAGTTTGGAAAGAACAATGTATTTTATGTTGATACACATTTAGTAGGTACATTAAATAATTTTACTACACATAATTTAAAATTAGTTGATAAAAATCAATCCGAAATTATAGGATCAATTAATTTTAAAAATCTTTTTGGAAAAGGAAATCAAACTTTTTACATGAAAGGTAATTTTGATAGACTAACTTCAAGTTATCAGCGTTTAGTAGCAATTTTACCTCAAATTCTTGGAAAAAATTTACCTTCTACTTTAGATAAGTTAGGAACCGTAAATATGGTTGGAGGAGTAGAATTGACTCAGAAATATATAAATGCCGATGTTTATTTAATGTCTAAGTTGGGCGAGTTAGAAAGTAATCTTTCTATGCAAAATATAGATTTTATAGATAATGCATTGTATAAAGGAACTTTAGTATTAAATAATTTTGATTTAGGAACTTTATTAGGAAAGCAAGATATCGGAAAAGCTACTGTAAACTTGGAAGTAGATGGAAGAGGATTTACGCAAAAATTACTAAACACAGCCATAAAAGGCGATATTCAAAAGTTTTATTATAATGGTTATAATTACCAAAATATAACGGTTGATGGTAGTATGAAAATGCCATATTATAAAGGTTATTTTAATAGTAATGATCCTAATTTAAAAATGGATTTTGATGGTATTATCGATTTAAGTTTGACCGCTAAAAAATATGATTTTAAAGCTCAAATTGATTATGCCGATTTGTATGTTTTGAATTTAGTGGATAATGATTCTGTTTCTATTTTTAAAGGAAATATTAGTTTTAAAGCAGATGGAAATTCTATTGATGATATAGCTGGAATATTAAATATTAAAGATGTTTCGTATCAAAATAGCAAAAATGCTTACTTTTTTGAAGATTTTGAAGTAGTCTCTTCTTTTGATTCTGAAAGAGTTAGAACTATTGATATTAATTCACCTGATATAATTACCGGACAAATTGTAGGGAAATATAAAGTTAACCAACTTCAAAAAATGGTAGAAAATGCTCTTGGAAGTTTGTATGCTAATTATTCTCCAAATAAATTAGATAAAGGACAATTCTTAGATTTTGATTTAACTATTTATGATAAAATTGTAGAAGTGTTTGTGCCAGATGTAAAAATTTCTGAAAATACTAAACTAGAAGGTAAAATTAATGGAGATGAAGGAAGATTTGTATTCGATTTTACATCACCAAATATAATAGCTTATGAAAATATCATTGAAAATATAAAAATAGATATCGATAACAAAAATCCTTTATATAACGCATACATTACCGTTGACTCTATTAAAAATAGCACCTATAAAATTGCCGATTTTAATCTTATAAATGTAACGTTAAATGATACTTTGTTTGTACGTTCAGAATTTAAAGGTGGTCCAAAGAGTCAAGATTCATATGATTTAAATTTATATCATACTATTAACGAGGAAAAACAATCTATTTTAGGTTTTAAAAAATCAGAAATTAAGTTCAAAGACTATTTGTGGTTTATTAATGAAGGAGAAAACAATGATAATAAAATAGTTTTTGATAAGAATTTTAAAAATTTCAATTTTGAAAAATTAAGTTTATCTCATAACGATCAAAAAATTGATTTTTTTGGAACAATGAGAGATTCAACTTATAAAGATTTTAAATTGTCATTTGATGATGTAGATCTAAATAAAGTAACCCCAACATTAGATAGTTTAGATTTTGGTGGAAAGATAAATGGAAATATAACATATAAACAAAGTAAAAATTTATATGAACCTATTTCTAATATAACAATTGATAGTCTTAAGATAAATAAATTTTTGTTAGGCGATTTAGATTTTAGAATAGAAGGAAATGAAAATTTTAACGAGTTTAAAGTCAATTCTAGCTTAAAACAAGATGGTGATGAACGCTTTTTTCTAGATGGAGATATTAACTTTGTTGGAGATCAATCGACTTTAGATTTAGTTGCAGGTTTTGAAAAATTTAATTTAGCGCCATTTGGTTCATTACTGGGCAATGTTTTGTCTGATGTAAGAGGAAATGCAACCGGAAGAACAACAATTGAAGGTTCGTTAACGGAACCCGAAATTGATGGTAGACTCTACCTTAATGACGCAGGTATGCGTGTTCCGTATTTAAATGTCGACTATGATTTTGAAAAAAATGCCATAGTAGATTTAACAGAACATCAATTTAGTTTAAGAAAAATAGAAGTTACCGATACCAAATACAAAACTAAGGGTGTAATTGATGGAACTATAAAACATGATAAATTAGGCGATTGGGGACTAGATTTACATTTAATATCGGATAATATTTTAGCTTTAGATACAAAAGATTCAGATGATGCCTATTATTACGGAACTGCATTTATGAAGGGTAAAGCAAGTATTACAGGATCTATAGATGCATTAAATATTAAAGTAGCAGGAGAATCTGAGAAAGGAACTTCCATTAAAATTCCGGTTAACGATGATGAAGATATTGGCGATAATTCGTTTATTAATTTTATGACAGTTGAAGAATTTCAAAAATCATTAACTGAAAATAAGAGTAAAGAAAATCGTTACCAAGGTATAGAACTTGAATTTGATTTTGATATTGATACGGATGCCGAAATTGAAATTATTTTAAATCGCGAAACAGGCCACGCTATGAAAGGTACTGGAGTAGGATCTATGTTTATGGAAATTAACACATTAGGTAAATTTCAAATGAACGGAGATTTTATTGTTCAAGAGGGTCAATATAATTTTAAATATGGTGGCATTATAGATAAAAAATTTAGTGTAGATAAAGGAGGAACTATACGTTGGGATGGAGATCCAATGAATGCTGTTTTAGATTTAAAAGCAACTTATAAAACAATGGCTAACCCTGCTGTTTTAGTAGAAAGTGCTTCTTTTAACAGAAAAGTAGATACTAATGTTACTATCTTATTAAATGGAAATTTAAGTAATCCACAACCCGATTTTAATATCGATTTCCCAACCGTAAGTTCGGTGTTAAAAAGTGAAATAGACTACAAATTACAAGATAAAGATACACGACAAACTCAAGCTTTTGCATTAATGGCAACGGGTTCTTTTGTTACAGCAGAATCAACAGGAAACGCTGCATATGGTTCACTTATAGAAGGTGCTAGCTCTATTATTAATGGTCTTTTTGCAGACCAAGACAGTAACTTACAATTAGGTTTAGATTATTCACAAGGAAATAGATTAACCGATATTTCTGATAGAGTTGGTGTTACTATGAATACAAGAATTAATGATAGAATTACTATTAATGGTAAAGTTGGGGTTCCCGTTGGTGGTGTAACAGAAACCGTTATTGTTGGTAATTTAGAAGTTCTAATTCAAATTAATGAAGATGGTACATTAAATGCTCATGTATTTAATAGAGAAAACGATATCAACTACGTAGGAGAAGGAATAGGATATACGCAAGGCTTAGGAATTACTTATAATGTTGAATTTGACACATTCAAAGAAATGATGCAAAAAATATTCAGAAGCAATAAGAAAGTAGATCCATCAAAATCTCAAGATGATTTTCCAGATTCTGAATTTCCACCAGAATTTATCGAATTCATAAATCAGCGAAAAGCTAAATCTGCTGAAGCTTTAAAAGAGGAACCAATTAAAGTTCCAGAAATCGATTAATTCGTATTTTTTTAGTACAAAAATCATAAAGTTATTAACGAAAACGTTTGAATTTGCTGCTATTATTAAATAGTTAGCAAAAAATACTCTTTTTTAATATTTCGTTTTATAACTTTACATAAACAAACAAAAATTATGGCTAATAAGATTAAGAAAGTAGGCGTTTTAACTTCAGGTGGAGATTCACCAGGAATGAATGCTGCTATTAGAGCTGTTGTCAGAGCTTGTGCGTATTATAATGTAGAATGTGTTGGTATTTATAGAGGATATCAAGGAATGATTGAAGGCGATTTTAAACCTATGGGACCTAGAGATGTTAAAAATATCATTAACAAAGGAGGAACTATTTTAAAATCGGCTCGTTCAAAAGAATTCAGAACTCCCGAAGGTAGAAAAAAAGCATACGATAATCTTGTTGCTGCAGGTATCGATTCATTTGTGGTAATTGGAGGTGATGGAAGCTTTACAGGTGCCGAAATCTTTAATGAAGAATATGGTTTTTCGGTTATAGGAATTCCAGGAACAATTGACAATGATATTTTTGGTACAAGTCATACTTTAGGATATGATACAGCTTTAAACACTGTAATCGATGCTATTGATAAGATTAGAGATACTGCAAATTCTCACAATCGATTGTTTTTTGTAGAAGTAATGGGTAGAGATGCTGGTCATATTGCATTAAACGCAGGAATTGGAGCAGGAGCAGAAGAAATACTAATTCCGGAAGAAGCTTTTGGATTGGATCGTTTAGTTGACTCTTTAAAAAGAAGTAAAGAATCAGGTAAAACATCAAGTATCGTTGTTGTTTCTGAAGGAGATAAAATTGGTAAAAATGTATTCGAATTAAAAGATTACATTGAAGAAAATATGCCAGAGTATGATGTTCGAGTTTCTGTATTAGGACACATGCAACGTGGCGGTTCGCCTTCTTGTTTTGATCGTGTTTTAGCATCTAGATTAGGTGTAAAAGCAGTAGAAAGTCTTTTAGAAGGTAAATCAAATTTTATGGTTGGTTTATATGAAGATAAAGTTACTCTAACACCTTTAGAGCAAGCCATAAAAGGACAATATGAAATAGATATGGAACTTGTAAAAGTTTCAGATATTGTATCATCATAATAATAAAAAAATAAAACAGAATAAAATGTCAAAAGTAAAATTAGGAATTAACGGTTTCGGTAGAATTGGAAGAATTGTTTTTAGAGAAACATTCAATAGAGATAATGTAGAAGTTGTAGCTATTAATGATTTATTAGATGTAGATCATTTAGCTTATTTATTAAAATATGATTCAGTTCATGGTCGTTTTAATGGAAAAGTTGAAGTTAAAGATGGTCAATTATACGTTAATGATAAATTCATTAGAGTTACAGCAGAAAGAGATCCAAAATTAATTCAATGGGATGATGCTAAAGTAGATGTAGATGTTGTAGCAGAGTGTACAGGTTTCTTTACTACTATTGAAACAGCTAATGCTCATATTACTGGAGGAGCTAAGAAAGTTGTTATTTCTGCACCTTCTGCAGATGCGCCAATGTTTGTAATGGGAGTAAATCATATGAATGCAACTGCGGCTGATACTGTAGTGTCTAACGCATCTTGTACAACGAATTGTTTAGCACCTTTGGCTAAAGTAATTAATGATAACTTTGGTATTGTTGAAGGATTAATGACAACGGTTCATGCTACTACTTCAACTCAAATGACTTGCGATGGTCCGTCTAAAAAAGATTGGAGAGGTGGTCGTGCTGCTTCAGTTAATATTATACCTTCTTCTACAGGAGCAGCAAAAGCTGTTGGAAAAGTAATTCCTGAATTAGATGGTAAATTAACAGGTATGTCAATGCGTGTTCCTACTGTTGATGTTTCTGTTGTAGATTTAACCGTAAAAGTAGCAAAAGAAACTACTTATGACGAAATGATGGCGGTATTAAAAAAAGCGTCAGAAAACGAATTAAAAGGAATTTTAGGATATACAGAAGACTTAGTGGTTTCTCAAGATTTTATTTCTGATTCTAGAACTTCAATTATTGATGCTAAAGCCGGAATTGGTTTAAATTCTACTTTCTTTAAAATTGTTTCTTGGTATGATAATGAATATGGTTATTCATGCAAATTAATTGATTTATCTGTTCACGTAGCTGGTTTATAATTTATATATTTTCAAAATCCCGTAATTTATTTACGGGATTTTTGTAATTTAACACTAACATAAAAGCTATTAGGATTTTTTAAATTCTAATTTACTTTAACTCACAAGTTTATTATGAAATTATTAGTTGACAGTGGATCTACAAAAGCTGATTGGATAGCAATTGATGATAATGGTAAAGTATTATTCACAACTCAAACATTAGGTCTAAATCCAGAGGTGTTAGACAAAGATCAAATTATTCATCGTCTTGAAGAAAAATTTGATATCTCGCACAACAAACTAAAAGCAACTCATTTGTTTTTTTATGGAGCAGGATGCGGTACTGATAGAATGAAAAATTATTTAAATGATATTTTTCAAGCCTATTTTTTAAATGCTAAAATTACGGTTCACGAAGATACTTTTGCGGCCGTTTATGCAACAACTCCTAAAGACGAAGAAGCCATTGTATGTATTTTAGGTACAGGTTCTAATTGCAGTTATTTTGATGGTAAAACTTTGCATCAAAAAGTACAATCGTTAGGATATATTGCAATGGATGATGGTTCTGGAAATCGTTTTGGCAGACATTTAATAAGAGGATACTATTTTAATACAATGCCAGCAGATTTAGCTAAAGAATTTCAAGAAGAATACAATTTAGATGCCGATTATATTAAGCATAATTTATATAAAGAATCAAATCCAAATGCTTATTTAGCAACATTTGCTAAGTTTATTATTAAGCATAAAGATCATCCGTATTGTAAAAAAATCATTAAAAAAGAATTAAAAAAGTTTACCAAAAATTACATTATGCAATATGAAAATGCAAAAGATGTTCCTGTACATTTTATTGGTTCTATTGCTTTTTATTTGATTGATGAATTAACAGCAATTCTTAACAAGTATGATATGAAAATTGGAAATGTACTTAGAAGACCTATTGATGGCTTAATCGCATATCATATATTAAATAAGTAATTTCTTAAAATTTATTCAATCCCAAATCTTTGTTCAATTGATTTGGGATTTTTTTTTATATTTAGGGTTGAAAAATATTACTATGGAAATCGCAATTATTGCACACGACGGAAAAAAAGCAGATATGGTTCAGTTTTTAAACAAAAACAAAGCTATTTTATCAAAAGAAAATATCAAAATTATTGCAACAGGTACAACCGGTGGAAAAGCTGAAGCTGCTGGTTTTAAAGTTAAAAAAATGCTATCTGGACCTTTAGGTGGTGATGCTCAAATTGCAGCCAGAGTTGCTGAAGGTAAAACTAAAATGGTACTTTTTTTTAAAGATCCAAATTCAAGTCACGCACATGAAGTAGATATTAATATGTTAATACGTATTTGTGACGTTCATAATGTGCCATTAGCTACTAATGAAGCTACGGCTCAGTTGTTATTGTTAGGATTAGACGAGATTTAATTTGAAATTATTTTCTTTTTCGTAATAATCCAATCATTTGTCCAACACCAATTCCAATATAAGTTCGGTCTTTGTTTATTTGGAGTAGAGGAGAAAGGGTTAACCCATAAAATCTTGAAAAGGGAAATTCTATTTTGGGATTTAGTATCAAACTAAAAGTACTATATCTATTATAATTCCAAGTGTAATTTTCAGCTAAAAATCCATTATTAATTCTTACCCAATTTTCTGGTTCTTTTATAATTGTATAACCTACTCCTAAAGAAATATTTGCTCTAATAGTTCCACTAGGGTTAAGTTTATATATTTTCCCAACTCCAATTTGATAATTCTCTAATTGATCATAAGGATTTGCCGCACCAAAAAGTAAAACACCGGTTAAACCAGAAGAATAATCTTCGGGTTGTGATTTAGGTTTTCGTATATTTCCTGTGTATCCAATTTTAAAACTATAATTTTCTTTATAGATATAGTTTAAATTAATATCAACCCCAATATAATTACCTAAATTTAGTTCACCAGAAGTATATAAGGCGTTGTTTTCTCTATATTGAGCATTTACAAACGTTACGCTTATTATAAAAAGTAATATTATTATTTTATCTATCGATTTCATTTAAACTAAATTATAAAAAAAATCCTCACAAGTATAAATTGGAGGATTGTAATTGTATTAAGAAACCGTTATTATTTTACAGCTATCATTGAAATTTCAATATTTACATTTTTTGGCAAACAGGCTACTTGTACCGTTTCTCTTGCAGGAGCAGTTGCCTCGTTAAAGTAACTTCCGTAAACCGCATTAATACGAGCAAAATCAACCATATTCATAATAAAAATGGAAGTTTTTATTACGTTTTCAAAGTTCATATCGGCAGCTTCTAAAACCGCTTTTAAATTTTCCATAACTTGTTTAGTTTCGGTTTCAATATCATCTAAAACCAATTCCATTGTTGCAGGATCTAAAGCAATTTGTCCTGATGAATATAAAGTGTTTCCAACTAAAACTGCTTGGTTGTATGGACCAATAGGAGCAGGAGCTTTTTCTGTAAAAATAATTTTTTTCATAATAGGTTACGTTTGTTATTGTCTAAAAACACGATCTGGTAATTGTCGTTTGTCGTATTTAATATCGCTTAAAATAGAAGAAGAAATGCCAATAAAGAATCCCCAATAGGTGTTTTGACCAAACGGAACCCAGTTAAAGCTCATTCTCCAACTTTCTAAATCTCGTTCAAATCGTAATTGAGTAAATGTAACTCCTTTTTGAACAAAATCGTATCCAGATGAAAAACCTACTTTCCATCTTGGTGCTAATTCAATATTTCCAGAAGCCATTAAAGAATGGGAAGCAATTTCATCTTGTCTATTTGCATTATTGTAATTCATAGAATAGGCTATTCTTAAATCCCAAGGCAATTTTGTTCGATACCAATCAGAATTGGGTTCTTTTTTCTTGCCATCTTCGTCATTTCCAAATAAACTTTGTCGGTTATCACTTAAATCGGCACCTACACCAAATAAATCATCTCCACGACCGCCGTTTTGAACATTTTGTTCAGATGTTTTGCTTTTATCGTCACCTTTTGAACTTGAAAAACTATAATTTAATGTAATATTTGCTCGTGGTAATCTCAATAAACTACCGCCATTGTCTATATTAAATTTCTCAATTCTTTTCCCTGAATTATCAATAGCATAAGGGTCAAGAATTGCAGCGAAATTTATATTCATTTTTTGCTTGAATAATTGTGTTCCACCGCTAACAGAAATTTCTTTTAATTTTAACGAATCGGCATTAAAATCATAACGAGTGGCAAAGTTTAAATTATTTAATAACATTACTTTTTTAGTTTCGCCTTTCTTACTCTCTTTGTCTTTTACTTTAGCTTCAAAAGTATTACTAACCGAAATATTCATAGCATTTGAAATACTATTTGAAGGCGCTCCAAAAAGACCATTATCAAATTTTGTATAGTTTGAAAAATTTATTCCGGTAGCATCTAAAGCATATCGTTCAAAGTACTGATCAAAACTAGGAGTATATCCGTAAGAAATATTAGGTCGAAGTACATGACGAATAGCTTCAATTTTTTTGTCTTCTCCAAAATTAAATGTTCCGTATATTGTTGTTCCAATACCTACGTTAAAATTGTAAGTTCTAAATGATTCAAACCCATTTTTATCAACTGTAACTACTTTGTTTTCTATAGTGCTAAAAGATTTTTCAATTGTATTTAATGCCCATACTTCATTATAATTTGCACTAGCAGTTACACTAAAATATTTTAAAATTTTAAAGTTGGTACTAATTGGAATAGAATGTTGAAATCCGGTTCTAGCATCTCTAAACATTTGAGGTTTAAAAAACAAGGAATCTGTAGTACGAATTCTGTTTTCTCCTCTAATATTATATTGTAAACTTATGTTTTTGATGATACCTTTTTTTATTCCATCACCAGGAGCAAATGGAAAAATTCGATCTACACTTGCTTGAAATGTAGGAAGTGTCATATCGATTTGTTGGGTATTTGTATTTTGTGAGTGAGTTGCAGATATCGACATATTTACCTGTGGAACACTTTTAAAAGTTTTTGAATATGCAACAGAAGAACTTAAGTTGTTGTTTACAGTTGATCCAATATTATTTAAATTAACAGACTGTCTATAATATTGACTACTTCCTAAATTTACAGAAGCAGAAAATCTTGAATTTGGTGATGCTTTTGAATCTTGGTTATGCGACCACTGAATGTTATATTGTCTAGATTTTAAATAATCAGGAAAACCTTTTTCACTTTGAATATTGTTTTCAAATCGTACATTAGCACGGCCATTAAATTTATAGCGTTTTGCATAACTTGTTTCGGCTCGTAAACCATAACTACCATTGGTGTAATAATCTCCTAAAACGGCTAAATCATAATAATCGCTTAATGCAAAATAATAACCTCCATTTTGTAAGAAGTAACCTTGTTGATTATTTTGACCTGGAGTTGGCATAATAAATCCGGATGTGCTTTTTTCAGACATTGGAAAATATCCAAAAGGCAACCAAATAGGAGTAGGCACATCAGCAATGTACATTTGAGTAGAATTGATAACTACTTTTTTCTGAGGTACAAATTTTACTCTTTTTACTAAAAAATAGTATTCAGGATCATCAATGTTTTTAGATGTGGTAAGTCGAGCATTTTTCATAAAATAAACCGAATCATTTTCTTTTTTAGAAATTTCAGCTTTTATAAAAAGTTCTCCTTGATTTGTTCTTGAATTCCAAACCTTGGCTCTTTTAGATTTGGTGTGAAAAATTATAGAATCGGGTTCTACCACATTTTCACCTTGTTTGAATACAGGTCGTTGCGTATAGTTTCCGGCAGAATCTTTTAATCTTCCTGCATAGACTAAGTTTTTTTCATAATCTAAAACAATTCTACCAGCTTTAAGTTCAAAATCAGTATAATATATTTCAGCTTCGTCATGAAGAGTAACTGTTTTTTTCTTTTGATCTAGCTTTTCATATTCTTTAGCCTTCATTTTTACGACACCATCTAAAAAAGCTTTGGACTTTTTAACAGTGTCTACTACGGTAGAATCTTTTGTTTTTTCTAAAACTGGTTTTGGTAAAGTAACTGTTTTAAGAATTGGGGTTTCTTGAGAAAAAACAGATGCGCTTCCTAATGTTAGTAAAATTACTGAAAAAACGATATGAAATAACTTTGTATGCAATGCTTTTAATAGTATTTTTGTAAAAATTTGGCTCACTTTTTGAAGTGTCAAACTTACATATATTTTTTTGCAAAAATAATGTTTTAATAAAATTATAACTTATAAAAAGACTGATATTATCTATGAAGTATAAAATAAACATCAAATCCTTACTTTTTCTTTTATATATTTTGAGTTCAACTCTTGTGTTCTCTCAAAATTCAACAAAATTTAAAGTTGTTTTAGATGCCGGTCATGGAGGAAAAGATCCAGGAACAATGAGGGGAAATATTAAAGAAAAAGATATTGCTTTAGCTGTTGTATTAAAAATTGGTAAAATATTAGAACAAAACAAAGATATAACCGTTATATATACTCGTAAAACAGATGTTTTTGTCGAATTAAGAGAAAGGGCTAATATTGCAAATAAGGCCAAAGCCAATTTATTTATTTCGGTACATTGTAATGGTGTAAAAAGTACAGCGGCAAAAGGAACTGAAACATTTGTAATGGGAATGTCTAGAACTGATACTAATTTAGATATTTCTAAAAAAGAAAATGGGGTAATTTTTTTAGAAGAAAACTACAATGAAAAATATAAAGGATTTGATCCTAATAATCCGGCAACGCTATTAGGGTTGAAAATTTTGCAAGAAGAATTTTTAAATCAAAGTATTGAATTAGCGTCTGATATAGAAAATAATTTTGTTTCAAAAAATAATCGTTATTCTAGAGGTGTAAAACAGCAGCCTATTTGGGTTTTAGATGCAACGGTAATGCCTGGAGTTTTAATAGAATTGGGTTTTGTTTCTCATCCTGAAGAAGGAAGTTATATTAGTTCTGAAGGAGGAAAGGAAGAAATGTCTAGTTCAATTTCAAATGCAATTATTACCTATAAAAACAAATTTTATAACACTGTTTCCGAAGGAGAAACTCAAACACAAACATCTTCGGATAATTCATCTACGCTAGATAATAACTCTAACACAACTGAAAGTAATAATTCAAATTCTAATAAAGTTTATTACAAAGTTCAAATTTGCGCTCTTAGTAAAAAAGTTGCAACAAAATCTTCAAATTTTAAAGGTTTAAAACCTATTAGTTTTGAAAAAGAGAAAAAAATATACAAGTATTTTTACGGAAAAGAAACCGATTATGATACTTGTAAAATAAAACTAGAAGAAGCAAAGAAAAAAGGCTTTACTACGGCTTATATTGTTAAATTCACAAATTAAAAATTAATTGAAGATGTTGAATAAAATTGTATTTGTATTTTCCACAATGCTTTTTTTATCGGGGTATAGCCAAACACAAAAATTTAAAGTAATTTTAGATGCAGGTCATGGTGGAAAAGATTACGGAGCTGTTTATCATGGTAATATTGAAAAAAATATTGCTTTACAAACAGCGCTAAGAGTAGGTGCTATTCTAGAAAAAGATCCACAAATTGAAGTCGTGTATACACGTAAATCGGATGTTTTTATAGAGTTGCAGCAAAGAGCTACAATTGCTAACAAATCTAAAGGAAGTATTTTTGTTTCCATGCATTGTAATGCAAATAAAAATCAATCGGCTTCAGGTAATGAAACGTATGTAATGGGTATTACTCGTAATGCATCCAATTTAGAAGTTGCAAAAAGTGAAAATGAGGTGGTTACTCTGGAAACCGACTATAAAATTAAATATGATGGTTTTGATCCGAATTCTCCTGAATCTGTTATAGGAATTTCTATACTTCAAGAAGAACATTTAGATCAAAGTATAGAATTAGCTGGTAGAGTACAACAATTTTTCACAAAAAAAACAGATAGTAAAAACAGAGGTGTAAAGCAAGCAGGTTTTTTAGTTTTAAGACAAATAACCATGCCTAGAGTACTAATTGAAATGGGATTTGTTTCTAATAAAGAAGAAGGCGAATTTTTAAATTCAGAATCAGGCCAAGCTAAATTAGCCGAAGCTATTGCGGGTTCTATCTTAGATTATAAAAATGAATTCTTTAACCCATCAAATACTGATAATGTAAAAGAAGATGTAAAAGTTGTAGAACCAAAAGAAGAAATTGTTAGTAAAGAAACTCCTAAGAAGGTTGAAAAGAGTAATGAAAAAGGTATTTTGTTTAAAATTCAAATTGCAGCTAGTTCAAAAGAATTGCAAACTACACCTTCAAATTTCAAGGGATTAAAGCCAATTTCAGTAGAATTTACGGGAAGTCTTTATAAATATTTTTATGCATTAGAAAATAATTACAATGATGCCAAGCAAAAATTAGAAGAAGCCAAACAAAAAGGTTATTCAACTGCTTTTATTGTTGCTTATAAAGATGGAATAAAAATAAACGTAACCGACGCAATAAAATAAAATAAAAGTTTATTTTTGTTAAAAATTATAATGTTTTGAAACTAACAAAAGAAATTAAAACCGCTGTTCTAGTAATTGTATCTATATTTTTATTTATTTGGGGATATAATTTTTTAAAAGGAAAAGACTTATTTGAAAGCAGTACACGCGTTTATGTTGTTTATGACAATGTAGCCGGACTTGTAAATTCGGCTCCAGTAACTTTAAACGGTTTAGCAATTGGTAAAGTAAACGCTATTACCATTCAACCTGATGGAAAGTTATTAGTAGAAATGCAAATTAATACCGATTTTCCAATTTCTAATTCTAGTATTGCTGAAATCTATGATTCTGGATTAGTAGGAGGAAGACAAATTGCCATTAAACCTAATTTCCAAGATAAAAATTATATTAAAACAGGCGATTATTTAAAAGCTAGTAGTAAGTTAGGAATTACAGATGCTTTAGCACAACAGCTAGAACCTTTACAATTTAAAGTTCAAAAACTTTTAGACAATGCTGATGTATTGTTTGCAAACGTAAATGATATTTTAGACGAAAAAACGAAGCAAAATCTTAAAAATAGTATATCTGAATTAAATAAAACCCTTTCTGAATTTAGTGAGGTTTCCAAAAATCTTAATGGTTTAGTGGCAGAAAACAAGAACAAACTAAATTCTACCTTGACTAACTTAGATAAAACAACAGCTAATTTTTCAAAAATTTCAGATTCAATTGCTTCTGCTAACTTAGGGCAAACGGTTAAAAATTTAGAAAAAACATTAGCTAATGTAGATAAAATCATGTCTGACATTGATAGTGGTAAAGGAACAATGGGTAAATTAATGAAAGACGATGCTATGTATACTAACTTTACTAATACTTCTAAAGAATTAGAATTGTTATTGCAAGATGTAAGACTACATCCAACGCGATACGTAAATGTTTCTCTTTTTGGAAAGAAAAACAAACCTTATGTTGCACCAGTTAATGATTCAATAAAAAAATAAATTTTATACGATGAATTTTTTAGATAATATTTTCTTCGCATTGCTTTTAGCAATTGGTATAGGTTATTTTGCAATTAATGTAAAAAAACTAATTCGTAATATAAAATTAGGCCACGATGTAGATCGTACTGATAATGCTTCTGAACGATGGAAGAATATGACTATGGTTGCATTAGGACAGTCTAAAATGGTAAAACGACCAATCGCTGGTTTTTTACACATTATTGTATACGTAGGTTTTGTTGTAATTAATATTGAAGTTATTGAAATTATAATCGATGGACTTTTTGGTACTCATAGAGTGTTATCTTTTATGGGCGGATTTTATAATATACTTATTGGTACATTTGAAATTTTAGCTTTATTAGTTTTAATTACAGTTGTTATTTTTTGGATTAGAAGAAATGTTACCAAATTAGCTCGTTTTACAAGTACTGATTTAAAAGGTAAACCAAGTAATGACGCCAATTATATCTTATATTTTGAAGTAGTATTAATGACGTTATTCTTATTGATGAATGCTGCGGATTTTCATTTGCAGAATGTTCCAGGAGGATTTAAAGATTATAGTGCTCATGGAAGTTTTCCAATTTCACAATTTATAGCACCAATTTTTAATGGAGTAAATTCAAGTTTAGTTTTTATTATTGAAAGAGCTGCATGGTGGTTGCATATTGCAGGAATTTTAGTTTTCTTAAACTATTTATATTTCTCTAAACACTTACACATTTTATTAGCTTTCCCTAATACTTTTTATGCCGACTTAAATGCAAAAGGGAAATTAAACAATTTAGAAAGTGTTACAAATGAAGTAAAATTAATGATGGACCCAACAGCAGATCCTTTTGCAGCTCCTGCAAATCCAGATGCAATTCCTGCTAAATTTGGAGCTTCTGATGTTCAAGATTTAAATTGGGTACAATTATTAAATGCTTACAGCTGCACCGAGTGTGGTCGTTGTACTTCTTCTTGTCCGGCAAATCAAACAGGTAAAAAATTATCGCCTCGTAAGATTATGATGGATACGCGTGATCGTTTAGAGGAAGTAGGAAGAAATATCGACTTAAATAAAGGTGTTTTTGTAGATGATGGAAAATCTTTATTAAACGATTACATTACGCCAGAAGAATTATGGGCTTGTACAACTTGTAATGCATGTGTTGAAGAATGTCCTATTAATATTAGTCCGTTATCAATTATTATTGATATGCGTCGTTATTTGGTAATGGAACAAAGTGCGGCACCAATGGAGCTAAACAATATGATGAGTAATATTGAAAACAATGGAGCGCCTTGGCAATACAATCAAATGGATCGTTTAAATTGGGTAAACGAATAATTTTACATTAACTATCATAAATAGTATATATTATGTCTGAAAATTTAATTGTACCAACAATGGCCGAAATGATGGCCGAAGGAAAACAACCTGAAATTTTATTTTGGGTAGGTTCCGCTGGTAGTTTCGATGACAGAGCAAAAAAAATTACAAGAGCTTTTGTTAAAATTTTAAATAAAGCAAATGTAAATTTTGCAGTTTTAGGTACAGAAGAAAGTTGTACAGGAGATGTTGCAAAAAGAGCTGGAAATGAATTTTTGTTTCAAATGCAAGCTTTAATGAATATTGAATTGTTAAATGCTTACGAAGTAAAGAAAATTGTAACCTGCGATCCTCATTCGTTTAATTGCTTAAAAAATGAATATCCTAGTTTAGGTGGAAATTATGAAGTTTTACATCACACTCAATTTATTCAACAGCTTTTAAAAGAAGGACGTATTGATTTTAATAAAGATACTTATAAAGGCAGTCGTATTACTTTTCATGATCCTTGTTATTTAGGTAGAGCTAACAATGAATACCAAGCTCCAAGAGAAATATTATCTCAAACAAGTGCACAAATTGTTGAGATGAAACGAAGTAAAAGTTCTGCTTTATGTTGTGGAGCTGGTGGAGCTCAAATGTTTAAAGAACCTGAAAAAGGGAATATGGAAATTAACGTTTTAAGAACACAAGATGCTCTTGAAACTACTCCAAATATTATAGCTACAGGCTGTCCTTATTGTAATACAATGATGACAGATGGAGTGAAATTTGCCCACAAAGAAAACGAAGTTAAAGTGTTAGATATTGCAGAAATAATTGCAAATGCACAAAACATATAAATTAAAAACTTAAAATGAAAAAAATACTATTATTATTAGTACTTGTTGGAAATATTACTTTTGCTCAAAAACTAACAAAAGAGCAGTTATCTGAAAAATTAGCTGAAAAAGCTTGTGGCTGTGCTGAAAAACAAGAAATTACAAAAGAAAATTTCGAATTAACAATTGGAATTTGTTTGTTAGAAGGTATTAGTGCTTATGAAAAAGATGTTGAAAAACATTATGGAAAAGACATTATTTCTAACGATTTAAAAATGGAAGAGTTAGGATATGAAGTTGGAAAAAAAATGGGATTAAGATGTCCTGTTGTTTTTAAATTTATGTTAGATGATTTGGAAGAAGATAATGATGCTGATGAACAATTTGAAGTTTCTGGAAAAGTTTCAGAAATCAAATCAGAACAATTTATAACTTTTATTATCAAAGAAGATTCTGGAAAAACAAATCAATTCATCTTGTTAAGTAATTTTGAAAACGCTTTCTTATTAACAGATAAGGTTTTAAAAGTAGCTGATGCTGTAGATGTTACATATTACGAAATGGAATTATTTGATGCTAAATTAGGTCAATTTATATCATACAAAATTGTTTCTGATATCATAAAAAAATAATCATGTTTGTACCATTTGATACTTTACCAGAAGATTCTAAAATATGGATTTATCAGTCGAATAGAAAATTCTCTGATGAAGAAATTCAGGAAATTGAAACAGAATTAAAACTTTTTTTAGAAAACTGGACTTCTCATGGAGAACATCTTGAATCGTCATTTGTTACTCGTTATAATCGATTCATAATAATTGCTGTTAACCAAGAAGTAAAAGCAGCTACAGGCTGTTCTATTGATGCGTCAGTTCAGTTAATTCAGAATTTAGAGCAAAAATACAATGTTGATTTACTAGATAAAATGAACGTGACTTTTAAAATAGGTGAACACGTTGCATTTAAACCCTTATTAGAATTTAAAAAATTAGCTAAAGAAAAAGCCGTTTCAGAAAATACAATTGTGTTTAATAATTTATTAAATACATTAGGTGAATGGAAAGATTTCTGGGAAGTTCCTGCTTGCGAAAGTTGGCACAATAGATTTTTTTAGTAAATATTTCTTATTAAACGTACTTTTAAAACATTATGGCTAGCGATATTTTTTTATTAAATATATCAGGACAAGACAAACCCGGATTAACTTCATCTTTAACAGCTGTTTTGGCAGAATACAATGCTAAAGTGTTAGATATTGGTCAAGCAAATATTCATGATACTTTATCTTTAGGAATTCTTTTTCAAATCAAATCTGGAAAAAAATCAGCTGCTGTTTTAAAAGACTTATTATTCAAATCGTATGAACTTGGAATTAAAGCCAAGTTTAAACCTATTTCTCTTGAAGATTATGAAAATTGGGTTGGGCTTCAAGGAAAAGATCGTTATATAGTTACTCTTTTAGGAGAAAAATTAACTGCCGAACAAATTTCTGAAGTAACAAAAGTAATTTCAGACAAACAGCTAAACATTGATGCTATAAAACGTTTAACAGGAAGATCTTCCTTAGTAAAAGAAGATGATTATCCTAGAGCATCAATTCAATTATCAATTAGAGGAATAATTAAAGATAAGTCTGAATTTACAGAAAAATTCATGCAAATTTCAAGAGACTTAGATGTTGATATTGCTTTTCAAGAAGATAATATTTATAGAAGAAACAGACGTTTAGTTTGTTTTGATATGGATTCTACTTTAATTCAAACGGAAGTTATAGACGAACTTGCCGAACTAGCAGGAGTAGGAGAACAAGTAAGAGCTATAACAGAATCTGCTATGCTAGGCGAAATAGACTTTAACGAAAGTTTTAAACAACGCATGCAACTTTTAAAAGGTTTAAAAGAAGATGTTTTAGAAGAAGTTGCTCTTAATTTGCCAATTACTAAAGGAGCAAGAAGACTTATAGACACATTAAAAGCATATGGTTTTAAAACAGCCATACTTTCAGGAGGTTTTACCTATTTTGGTAATTATCTTCAAAAAGAATTAGGTATCGATTATGTTTTTGCAAATCAATTAGAAATTAAAGATGGAGCTTTAACAGGAGGCTACATTGGCGAAATTGTTGATGGAAATAAAAAAGCAGAATTATTAAAAGAATTAGCAAAGAAAGAAGGTATTCATATTAGTCAAACTATTGCAATAGGTGATGGTGCTAATGATTTACCAATGTTAAATTTAGCTGGTTTAGGTATTGCTTTTCATGCAAAACCAAAAGTTAAAGATAATGCTCAAAGTGCTATTTCTAGTATTGGGTTAGACGGTGTTCTTTATTTGTTAGGTTATCATGATAGACATATTGATCTTTTACAATAATCTTTTTTAATTAAAATTGACAAATTTCCAGAACAATTAATGTCGTTAACAACTTTCTTCATAAAATAAACCTAACACCCTTTAATTTAAAAGAGAAATATAGTAATTTGGCATAGATTTAGTTCTTAGTACAAAAAATCAAACTTTTATTTATGCGACATTTTTTTATACTATTTTTTTCAATAGTTTCAATATCTATATCCTTCTCTCAAAACACTTCCTTATCTGAGGTAAATTCAAAAGAAATTGCTCAAAAAATATGGGTTGATAGTGTTTATAATCAATTTTCATTTGAAGAAAAAGTCGGACAACTGTTTATGGTAGCTGCTTATTCTAATAAAGACGAAGCTCATAATAAATCCATCGATAAATTAGTTGAAGAGTATAAAATTGGAGGTTTAATATTTTTTCAAGGCGGGCCAGTTCGTCAAGCTACTTTAACCAATAGATATCAATCAAAAGCTAAAGTGCCATTATTTGTTGGAATTGATGCAGAGTGGGGATTGAGTATGCGTTTAGATTCTACTTATCGTTATCCTTGGAACATGACATTAGGTGCTGTTCAAGATATGAAATTGATTGAAAAAGCCGGAAATCAAATGGCAAAACAATCAAAAAGAATTGGGATTCATTTTAATTTTGCTCCAGTGGTAGACATCAACACCAATCCTAAAAACCCGATAATTGGAAATCGTTCATTTGGAGAAACTAAAGATAATGTTACTGTAAGAGCATTGGCTCTTATGAAAGGATTACAAGACGAAGGAGTTTTTGCAACTGCAAAGCATTTTCCAGGTCATGGCGATACTTCAACCGATTCTCATCATACTTTACCTGTTGTAAATTTTGATAGAAAACGATTAAATGAAGTAGAATTGTTTCCATATAAAGAACTAATTAAAAATGGATTATCGAGTATTATGGTGGCGCATTTAAATGTACCAAGTTTAGAACCTCGAAAAAATTATCCTACTTCAATTTCATATGCTGTTGTAACCGATTTATTAAAAAAAGAATTAAATTTTGAAGGTTTAATTTTTACGGATGCATTAAATATGAAAGGTGCAAGTAATTTTAAAAAGCCTGGCGATATTGATTTAGAAGCATTTTTAGCTGGAAATGATGTTTTGCTATTTGCCGAAAATGTTCCGGTAGCCATTAAAAAATTTAAAGAAGCTTTTGATAAAGGAATTATTACTGAAGAACGCTTAATGTATTCGGTAAAGAAAATTTTAATTTATAAATACAAAGCCAATTTAAACAACTATCAACCAATTGTTTTGGATAATTTATACAAAGATTTGAATGCAATTGAATTTGATGCTTTAAATTATAAACTTTATGAAAATGCAATAACTGTTATAAAAAATCATGATAAGTTAATTCCGATTCGAGATATTGAAAAAGAAAAAATTGCCTATATAAAATTAGGAAATGACACTTCAGATACGTTTTTGGCTAATTTGAGAAATTATGCTTCAATAACTGAAATTTCAAATAAAAATTTAGATTCTGTTTTAGTTCAATTACAAGATTTTACGAAAGTAATTATAGGTTATCACAAACAAGATGGTGCGTGGAGAAATCACAATTTGAACTTTAAAGAAATGCTTTGGATTAATCAAATTGCAAAACAAAACGACGTTATTTTAACTTGTTTTACAAAACCTTACTCGTTAACAAACTTAAAAAACTTTGAAGAAATTGAAACAATTATTGTAGCGTATCAAAATAACGATATAACACAAACGATTGCTCCTCAAATTATTTTTGGTGCCATGGGAGCAAAGGGAAAATTACCTGTTTCTATAGATGATGAATTTAAAGTTAATGAAGGAATTGAAACACTAGAAGTGAAGCGTTTAGGATTTGAAATTCCTGAAAATGTAGGTATGAATTCGAAAATTTTAACTAAAATAGATTCGATTGCTAACTATGCCATTTCTAAGAAAATGACACCTGGAATACAGGTTGTTGTAGCCAGAAAAGGAAAGGTAATTTATCAAAAATCATTCGGAAATCATACTTATGAAGCCACTCAAAAAGTAAACAATACAGATGTTTATGATATTGCATCTTTAACAAAAATTGTGGCTACATTGCCAAATATAATGCAAGAGTTTGATCAAGGACATTTGACTTTAGAAACTAAATTAAAAAGCATGTTGCCTGAAGCTAAAAATTCAAATAAAGCCAATGCCACTGTTTTAGATATGTTAACGCATCAAGCACGTTTTCAGCCTTGGATTCCATTTTATAAAGCAACTTTAGATAGCTTAAATAGACCAAGTACTCATTTTTATAGAAGCGAATTTTCTGATGAATTTCCTATTCATGTTGCCGATAATTTGTTTTTAAAGAAAGGATATAACGACACTATAATTAAAACTATTTTAGAAAGTGAATTATTGCCTAAAAAGCAATACAAATACAGCGATTTTACTTTTATTCTGTTTAAAGAATATTTAGAATTACATCATAAAAAATCTCTTGAATATTTAGCTCAAACTAACTTTTACGAGCCGCTTGGTGCTAGTTCTATTATGTATAATCCGTTGAGAAAAATAAATGCAAATAGAATTATTCCAACCGAAAATGATACTTATTTTAGACATCAGTTAGTGCAAGGTTATGTGCATGATATGGCTGCTGCAATGCAAGGAGGAATTTCGGGTCATGCTGGTTTATTTGCAAATGCTTTAGATGTTGCAAAAGTAATGCAAATGTATCTTCAAAAAGGAACCTACGGAGGTAGAACTTATATTACAGAAAATACTTTTAATAAATTTAATACGTGTTATTTCTGCAAAGAAGGAAATAGAAGAGGAGTTGGGTTTGATAAACCGCAATTAGGAAATGAAGGACCAACTTGTGGCTGTGTCTCGTTAACGAGTTTTGGTCATACTGGATTTACAGGAACCATGACTTGGGCAGACCCAGAAAAAGAAATTGTGTATGTTTTCTTATCAAATAGAACTTTTCCCGATTCTAATGCGAGTAATAAGTTGTCTAAAGAAAATATAAGAGAAAACATTCAGAAAGTAATTTACGAAGCAATTATTGAATAAGTATGACATCAGCTACAAATTCACCAGAACAGTATATTAACGAAGCTCCAGAAGATAGAAGAGAAGCGTTGCAAAAATTAAGGAATATAATTTTAGAGAACCTTCCAGAAGGCTTTCAAGAATGTATTAGTTATGGAATGGTTGGATATGTTGTGCCACATACTATTTACCCTGCTGGTTATCATTGTGATTCAAAACTGCCTTTACCGTTTATGTCATTTGCTAGTCAAAAAAATAGCATCAACTTTTATCATATGGGAATTTATGCTCAACCTGAATTATACAATTGGTTTGTTTCGGAATATCCAAAATATTCTAAGCAAAAATTAGATATAGGAAAAAGTTGCATACGAATTAAAAAGCCTGAAAATATTCCGTTTGAATTGATTGGTGAACTAGTAAAAAAAATCACAGTAGCCGATTGGATTGCTACATACGAAGCGGCTTTTAAAAAATAATTTTTAACAAATGTTTTAGAGTTGCCAATTTTATAAATGGTAATTTTATTTCAAAATTAACTTAAATGAAAATTGCAATTGTTTGTTATCCAACCTTTGGAGGAAGTGGAGTTGTGGCAACCGAACTTGGTTTAGAATTAGCCAAAAGAGGTCATGAAATCCATTTTATTACGTACAGCCAGCCTGTTCGTTTAGCTTTATTGAATCCGAATGTTCATTATCATGAAGTGCACGTTCCCGAATATCCATTATTTCATTACCAACCTTATGAATTAGCACTTTCGAGTAAGCTAGTAGATATGGTGAAATTGTATAAAATAGATGTGCTACATGTTCATTATGCTATTCCACATGCCTATGCAGGTTATATGGCAAAGCAAATGTTAGCCGACGAAGGAATACATATTCCTATGGTAACTACACTTCATGGAACCGATATTACATTAGTTGGAAATCATCCTTTTTATAAGCCAGCAGTAAGTTTTAGCATCAATAAATCAGATATAGTAACAAGTGTGTCTCAAAGTTTAAAAGATGATACGTATCGTTTATTTGATATAAAAAATGAAATTGAAGTTATTCCAAATTTTATTGAATTAAATAAAGAGGAAATAAATGTAAATATTCCGTGTCATCGTTCTTTAATGGCATCTGAAAATGAAAAAATTATTACCCATATTTCTAATTTCAGAAAAGTAAAACGAATTGAAGATATTGTTAGAATATTTTTTGAAATCCAAAAAGAGGTCCCTTCAAAATTAATGATGGTTGGAGAAGGACCAGAAAAAGAAAATGCAGAATATTTATGCGAACAATTAGGTATTCAAAATAAAGTAATTTTCTTTGGAAATAGTAATGAAATAGATAAGATTTTATGTTTTTCTGATTTGTTTTTACTTCCTTCAGAAACCGAAAGTTTTGGACTTGCAGCACTTGAAGCAATGGCTTGTGGGGTTCCTGTAATTTCTAGTAATTCAGGTGGATTGCCAGAAGTAAATAAAGATGGTTTTTCGGGTTATCTAAGTAATGTTGGCGATATAGCTAAAATGAGTTCAGATGCAATTGCTTTACTTAAAGATGAAACCAAATTAGCTGAGTTTAAAGAGAATGCTTTAGCAACAGCTAAACTTTTTGATATTCAAAACATATTACCTTTATATGAACAAGTGTATTTTAAAGCTTTAAATTCGAAATAATGATCAAAATTTTACCTTTTTTGTTTTTAATAATTTCATGTAGTCCGCCTAAAAAAATTATGGATACCACTTTTACTATTATTTATAATAACCAAATAGGTGGTTCTGAAAATGCCGGACATATGGTAATTCAAGATAATGAATCGTATATTCAATTTATCGAATCTTTAAAATTAGAAGAAACTCAATTTGCTAATTTTTTAAAAGTTGACTTTAAAAAGAAAAACGTATTGGTTTTAAATCAAGGTCAGAAAAATTCAGGTGGTTATGAAATTACTATCGAATCTATTGTAAATGATAATAATACCATTATTGTAAAGAAGAAAGAAACTGGACCTAAAAAAGGAGAAATGGCTACATCAGTAATTACTACGCCATATTGTATTGCATTAATTCCTAAAGGAAATAAAATAATTGTTGAATAAAAAAAGTCCCAATTAAATTGGGACTTTTGAATTATAATTAAAATCTGTATCTGATTCCTAAAGCAATATCCGGACCAAATCCGTCTCTAAAATCGGCATAATCTCCACCAAAATATAATTCGGGTCTAAAATCTAATGATAATTGAATTGGAGCTTCTTGAAAATTATATTCAATACCAATATCTCCGGCACCTAATATAAAACTTCCGCTATCTTTAAATCCGTCATTGTTAACGCTCCAGCTTCCTATACCACCACCAACACCAGCGTACCAATTAAAACCACCATCAATATTCCATACCCATTGGTATAAACCTACGATTTTAAAAGCATCAATATCTTTACTGTTTCTCCATCCTAAATCTACTTCTAAACGATTGTTAGACCCCATTCCTCGTTGGTAAGAAATTTCTCCTCCAAAACCATCGTTATCACCTAAACGTAATCCTAACGCGTTTTTAGAAATGTCCTGTGCTTGTGTGCTGAATGCTAAACCTAATAGCATAAAAGCTGATAAAATTAATTTCTTCATGTTTAAAAAATTTTTACAAATATAGCCTTTTATTTACAAAATTTGTGCCAAAACTATCAATTAGAAAAAGCTTACAATTCTTTGTATGTAAAAAAAGAAGAAGATTTGTTTATGGATAAATTAAATTTAAAATCTATCTTCATATTTATGATATAATATTTAGTATTTTAAGACTAATTAATTACATAAGTGTCTAAAAATTCGTCTTGTGTTTGTGTATCGGTTTCAGGCACAAGTAATTCATTTGCAATAAAACTGCTAATTGTATATGAAGTAACGGTATTTCCGTAAACAACACCAATTCCATCTGCTAAATATAAAGTAGAAATTAATACATCTTGTGGCGCTAAAGCTGTTATAGTTTGAGGTGATCCTAAAACCGTAATAACTGTAGTTATATTTAAGTTTAATTTTATTTTAGTAGATTTTACATTTGTATAAAGAGTTCCATCTGGAGAAGTAAAATTAGTAAGCGTTTCTCCTCCATAAGTTTGTAAAGAATAATTTATAGATAAAGGATAACCATTTACGGTTTCATTTATAGTTCCAGCTTTTGGTGAAGCGTTTAAAGTTTGATTATTTGAAGCATTTTTATCAAAAATAATAAAATCATTTAACGATAAATCTATCGTAAAAGGGAGTGTTTGATTGGCTGCAATTGCTAAATCTCCTGTTAATAATAATTTACCATTAGATTCTCTTAGTGAATTATTTCTGAGTGTTGATGAATAAAATCCAGTTGCAACATCATTTTTTGTTTTAAAAACTTTGTAAATATTGTTGTTTATTGTGTTTTCACTATCAATAAATAATGAATCTCTACTTATTCCAGTTTGTGATTCTACATCATAAGTCCAATAGTTACCTATTGCTAAAGGAGTTGAAAAAGTAGTAGAGCTACCTGAATCAGAATCATCGCTAGAACAAGAGTATAAAATAGCAATTAAAAATAGAACTAGTAAGGAACTTATTTTTTTCATTTTTTTTAATTTTTGGAATACGCTAATATATAAAAGTATTTAGTAACTATTTAATATAGACTTAAAAAGTTTAATAATAACTCAAAAATACTAACTTTGTGAGTATTATAAGAATCATTAAATATCAACTGTAATGTCGGGAAATACTTTTGGGAAATTATTAAAATTAACCACTTTTGGTGAATCGCACGGAGAAGCTTTAGGTGGTATTATAGACGGATGCCCTGCAGGAATATCATTAGATTTTGATTTTATTCAAAATGAAATGCAAAGAAGAAAACCGGGTCAATCTGCTATTGTTACACAAAGAAAAGAAGAAGATCAGGTGCAGTTTTTATCCGGAATTTTTGAAGGAAAAACCACAGGAACTTCCATTGGTTTTATTATCCCAAATACTAATCAAAAATCTGACGATTACTCACATATAAAAGAAACATATCGACCAAGTCATGCAGATTATGTTTATGAACAAAAGTATGGGATTAGAGATTACAGAGGTGGAGGTAGAAGTTCAGCTCGAGAAACAGCAAGCAGAGTAGTAGCTGGTGCAATTGCAAAGCAAATTATTCCAAACATTAAAATTAATGCTTTTGTATCTTCTGTAGGGGAAATTTATATAGATAAACCCTATCAAGAATTAGATTTTTCTAAGACAGAAAGTAATGCAGTTAGGTGCCCTGATAGTGCATCTGCTGAACGAATGGAGGTGCTAATTAAGGAGATAAAAAAACAAGGTGATACAATAGGAGGAACCATAACTTGTGTTATTCAAAATGTACCAATTGGATTGGGCGAACCCGTTTTTGACAAATTACATGCCGAATTAGGAAAAGCAATGTTATCTATAAATGCTGTTAAAGGATTTGAATTTGGTAGTGGATTTTGTGGAGCTAAAATGAAAGGAAGTGATCATAACGATTTATTCAATTCTGATGGCACAACCAAAACAAATCTTTCTGGAGGAATTCAAGGTGGCATTTCAAACGGAATGGATATTTACTTTAGAGTAGCTTTTAAACCAGTAGCAACATTATTACAAAAACAAGAAGTCTTAAATAATAAAGGTGAAATTATAGAACAACAAGGTAAAGGCCGTCATGATCCTTGCGTTGTTCCAAGAGCTGTTCCTATTGTAGAAGCAATGGCAGCTTTGGTTTTGGCCGATTATTTTTTACAAAACAAAGTTTATTTATAATATACTATATAAAATAAAGTTATTGAGGATTAGTTTTAGAAACTAAATAATTCATGTAAATCTTGTTTGAAATATTGTCTTCTAAAACTTCTTTTTTAATGATTTTCTTATACGTGTTTTTAAATTCAATAGTTTCGTTTTTTGAATAGGGATTTTCAGAAATTTGAATCATTAATTCAATAATTTTTTTCTCAATATAATTTAATTTAAACACTTTTTTATATTTTTTATTGAATGCATTATAATTATGAAGAACTAATTTGTAATTTTTTAATTCATAATGAATAATCATATTTAAAATCTCAGTTTTTATGAATGATTTTGGTCGTTCATCTAGTTTAAATTCGTTTAAAATTAAGTTTACATATTTTAAACTTTGAGATAAATTTTTATTTATAAGATGAATGCAAGCAAATTGATAATAGATTCCAATGAAATAATACGGTTCTATATTGTACTTGTTTTCTTTTAAAGATTTTATAACGATTTGCATTATTTTTGTTCCTTCTTCAAAATTATTATTAAAGATTAAGAATTCTAATTCAGAGTGATGTGTATGGAAAAATATACGCTCTTTTGCAACGTTCTTTTGAAAATCTAAAATATTCTCAAAACTACGTAAAGCTTCAATTTTATTGTGAAATGTAATATCGTCACTCTTTTTATAAATATCAATAATTCTAGTGTAAACAGAAATATAATCTAAAGGATTTTCTTCTTTATAAAAAGGATTAAGATCAAAAACATCAATGGTTTTTTCCAAGTTAATGGTTTCTTTATCTTTGTCTTGTAGAATATTAAAATAATTTGCAATAGTTAAAAAATAAAATATTTTCGATTGAACAGAATGGAGTTCAAATCCATCTCTTTTAAAAATAGGATTCCCTATAATAGAATCAAATTCTTCAATAATTTTATCAAAAGGCATTTTACCTACATTATTTTTTAAAAAGTAGCTATGATAATATAAATCCGTAATTTCTCTATTCTCTTTTATATAGTTAAAATAGGAGTCAATTTTTTCATTTACCGACATGGCTCCATAAAATCCTTTAGAATATCCCATGCTTTTTTTTTCCCAGTTGAGAAGTTCTAAAATAAGAATTTCGTTTTCATTTTTAAGACTTAGTTTTTTGGCTTTTCTAATGATCTTTAAACATTCGTCATACAAACCTTTATAAAATAAAATTTCTACAGATTTTATATGATTTTGAAGTTTTAAACTTATAGTTTTATCATGATGAAATTCATTTAATGATCTAAGAATTATTTTGTTTAAATAATTTATATCATATGAAATGTTTTTATCAGAATAATCTTGTTCTTTTACATGTTTTTTTAACGTTTCTTCATTAATTATATCATTACTATTAATAATGTTAAAAAGTAGTAGGTATTTATTCTGACTTCCAAAAATATTTTTATTAATAAATATTTTAAAGTATCTTTTTTCGTTCATAGACATTGATTCTATGATTTTTTTACATTCTTCTATGATCATATAGTGTATATTCTAAAGTCCAAAAATAAGGTTTTTTTTCAATACTACTTAGTTTTTTTTATTTACTTTTGAATAATTGATTAATAAATAGTTAAATAATCATTAAAATATATGAAAATAAAATTACTCTCTCTTAAAACATGTTTATTTTTATTCGTTTTTACTTTAAGTGGAAATGCTTTTGCAACAGATTATTTTGTAAACAATGCGCTTACAGCTGATGATGTTTATACAACTGCTGCTGGGAATAATGCAAATAGTGGTTTGACAGCAGCATTGCCTAAAGCTACTTTAGCAGCTGCTATAAGTGCAGCTTCAAATGGGGACAGAATATTTGTTGATTATGGAGAATATAATGAAGTAGGTTTAAATATTAACAAATCAGTAGAAATTATTGGTTTAGGCGAAGAGTTGACAGTTTTTAAACGTACATCTGGAGTAAATAGATGGGGTGTAGTTTCAGCTAGTAATGTTAAAATTTCTAAATTAACTATCACAAATTATAATTTGGCAAGTGATGGAATTGCTCTTTCTATTACATCTGGAACTGAAATTGAGTTTAATAGAGTTCTTGTATACGCTAATATTGGTAGTGCAGGTCAAGGTGCTGTATTGGTTTCTGGTGCTGCTACTAGTGTAACATTTAGAAATTCAGGAAGTCCTTGTAATCGTATATTGTCTGCCAATTATGGAGGAGGCTATAAAATTGTTGGTTCTACGGTTGTATTTGATAATTGCAGTATTAATAACAATGTTGTAACTTCTTTCAATGGAGGAGGACTAAGAGTTGAAGGCACCACCGCTAATGTAACTATAAATAAATGTACATTTGATGATAATTCCTCACAAGCAGGAGGAGGTATGTGCATAGTTGCAGGTACCGTAAATATTAATAATTCTTGTTTTACTGGAAATATAGCAGCAGGAAACTCTAACATAGATGGAGGAGGAGCAATTTTTATTCAGCCTGGAGCGTTAACAAATGTCAATATAAGTAATACTAGTTTTACAAACAATCAAGCAAATAATGCAAGTGCAGATGGTGGAGCTATAAGTGTAAAAAACACAAGTGGTGTTACTTGTAATATTAATTTTACAACATGTTCTTTTACTACTAATAGTTGTGCAGATAGAGGCGAAGATATTTATTTTGATCAAAGTTTTTCACCAACATTTAATGTCACTTTTAAAAACAATACTTTTTTTACAGTATATAGTGGAACTCAAGTAAATATACATAACGTAGATTTTCCTGCGGCATCAATTAAATTTGAAGGTTTACTAACTCCTACAGGAACAAGTGGAAATGGTGATATTGTTGCATCTCCAAATGGAGTTTCAATTGATAAACCAGAAATGTCCGGAGCATTTACAGAGTCATCTTCTAGTTTACCAACTTCATTACCTCTTACAACTTGTATTGATCGTTTTGATGGAGTTTGTGGAACAGCATCTGCAACAATAACTTGTGTTACTGAAAATAAATGGGACGGTTCTACATGGTCTAAAGGTACTCCAACTATTTTCCAACATGTTATTTTAAATGCTAATTACAATACACAAACCAATGGTAATATAAACGCATGTCAAATGACAGTTAAGTCGGGTGTTACACTTGATATTGTTGACGATACTAATGGAACTTATGTATATGTTGTAAATTCTATATTTAATAATGGTACAATTAATGTTACTTCTAAAGCTAATTTAGTGCAGGTTAACCATCCATTAGATTTAAATGATGAGCCAATTGCTACACCAAATATTAATTTCACAAAAAACACAGGAAACAAAATAAGATGGGATTATGTTTATTGGTCTAAACCAGTAAGCAATTCAATTCTTCCAGTATTTAATTCAAAATTTGATATAAAATATTATTGGGATCCAGATTTTTGTGTTAATGGTGTTAATTTTAGTTATGAAGGTTGGAGAAGTTTAGTTAGTGAACCAACAATAGGTACAGGATTTATTACTAGAGTCAAATCATCAGCAGGAACTACACCAACTAATATAACTTTAAATTATTCTGGCACTTCAAATAATGGTGACTATACAGCAATTATTAAATATTACGATACAGAACATAATGCTTTTAGAAACTTCACATTACTAGGAAATCCATATCCAGGCGCAATTAATTTTCAAAATTTTTATAACGATAATCAAGATAAAATTTATGGCACTGTATATTTATGGTCAGCAAATACTCCATATCCTGGAATGGGACTTTATCAACAAGCGGATTATGCCTCTTTCAATTTAACAGGTGGAGTTGGTGTGCCAGGTGCTTCTTCACAATCTCCTAACGGATTATTGCCTAATGGTTATATTGCTTCTGCGCAAGGTTTTATGGTGCGAGCTAAAGTTAGTGGTACCGTATTGTTTGCAAATTCTCAACGAACAAAAGATATACCGAGTAATAATCAATTTTACAGAGGTGTAAGTCAAGAAAAAGATAGATTTTGGTTACGTTTATTAGACTCAAATGGGAAATATAATGAATTGCTAATTGGATATATTAAAGAGGCTACGAATGATTTTGATGAAGCATACGATGGACCAATTAATTCTCTTTCCAGAATTAAATTTTATTCTGTTTTAGGAAATGAAAAATTAATTATTCAGGGTAGAGGTGAATTTGTTGAAACGGATAAAGTGTTGGTAAATTATTCAATTACGAATCCAACTTCAATGTTAACAATAAGTTTAAATAAAAAAGAAGGTATTTTTAACACCCAAAAAATATATTTATTTGATAAAAAATTAAACTTTTATCATGATTTAACCCAGTCAGATTATTTCTTTTATGAAGATGGTACTCAGGATAGATTTGAAATTGTTTACAAGTTAAATAAAGATGATATTAATGAAAATATTTCAGATGAAACTTCTGTAATAGCCTTCTTAAATAATGGATTGCTAAGTATTGAAAGTAATATTAATATTTCAAAAGTTGAATTATATGATGTTACTGGAAAAATAATTTTCATTAATGAAATTAATAATACCTCACAATTTTTTCATAAAAACATTGCTGTTTCAAACGGCGTTTATATTCTAAACGTGGTTTGCGAAAATGGAGTTAAAAAATCTATAAAAATTTTAAATTAACAAGTTAGTAAAATGAAAGTAAATTTCAGAATAGTTTTAGTGTCATTTATATTGACTTTGAGTATGTTTAACTCATTTGCTCAAATTACAATTAATAATACATTATATACGCCAACTCAATTAGTAGATGGGGTTTTAGTTCCTTCAACTAGTGGTACAGTAATTTCAAATGTTCAATTTAGAGGAGTTTATAATAATTCTTCCCGATACCAAGTTGGTTATTTTTCTACAGCAACTACTACCTTGGCACAAATGGGTTTTTCTAATGGTATTGTTTTAACTACAGGAAATACATCAACAATTCCACTTGCTTTAGGTTCAAATCCTAGAGCATCACAAATGGCTACAGCATATACTTCTGGGACACCTGGAGAGTTAAGACAAACAGGAACACCAGCTCCACCAATAATTCAAGATTTAGATGTTTTAGCTGGTGCAAGTAATTATTTCAATGGTGCAATTTTAGAGTTTGATTTTGTACCAGTTGAAAATTCGGTTTCATTTAGATATGTTTTTGGATCAGAAGAATACAGTGATAATTCAGGATTTATAAATCATCAATGTTCTACTTATAATGATAAATTTGGATTTTTAATTAGTGGGCCAGGCATTGTTGGTGGTCAAGGATTCTCAAATAATGCTAGAAATATTGCACGTTTAGGAAATGGCTCTGAAGTTTCTATTAACTCGGTAAATTCTGGTGTTGTAGGATCAAGTGGAGGTGCTCCTAGTGCGGCTAATTGTTTAGCTGCAAATGCTGCATGGGTACAAAATACTCCAACGGCTGAATATTTAGGAACTATTGATGGTACACAATTAAATGGAAATACTCGAATTCTAACAGCAAGTCAAACTGGTTTAACTCCAGGTCAAACGTATCATATTAAACTTATAATTACTGATGTAGGTGATGCTACTTATGACAGTGTTGTGTATATAGAAGCAGGAAGTTTTACTACAGAATTTACTTGTGATGCAGGTCCGGATCAAGCTTTATGTAATATTACATCCACTACTTTAGCTGCTGTATCACCAGCAACTGGGACATGGAGTGTTGTTTCTGGTTCTGGAACTTTTGTTTCTAATACTAATCCAAATACCGTAGTTAATGGTCTTTCTACTGGTGCAAATGTATTTAGATGGACTGCTTCAGATTTATCTTGTACTTCAGATGTTACAATTACTGTTAATCCAAATGTAACACCAACTTTTGCAGCTGTTTCACCAATTTGTTCAGGTGCTACTTTATTAGCTTTGCCAACGACTTCTACTAATGGAATCAACGGAACTTGGTCGCCAGCCCTAAACAACACAGCTACTACGACTTATACATTTACACCAACAGCAGGACAATGTGCTACAACAACAACATTAACAATTACCGTTAATCCAAATGTAACACCAACTTTTGCTGCAGTTTCACCAATTTGTTCAGGCG